>JAGGRY010000051.1 GCA_021159365.1 Nitrososphaerota archaeon
GTCCTTATCAATGGGTTTATCATAGGATTTGCATTCTACTACTATTCTCGAAGTATGCAGAGGTGCCTTATATTCCGCATAGACATCTATTTGATGCTCCACACCTGAGCGACCCATCAGCTTAATGTTATGCTTGACATCATATCCCTTGGCTCTGAAAATCTTAGCTACAAGCTCCTCAAGCGCTAACCCTCTTTCATAGCTACTCATCACCTAATGTTCTCCTGTTCGGAATATATCTTTTCATTTCCAGAACGAAACTATCTTTGCCTGGATTGGTGGCTTTTTCATGGCTGTGTAGACTGCTAAGGCAAGGCTGAGGACATAGTCGTCGTGCTGGCCTTCAGGGGTCTCATCCCCCCAGTTCTTTTTTCCGCGGTTTCTCTTAGAGCTATTTCGTCACCTCATCTTGTGTTGTGAATAGTATTCGACGAATCTCTCTATGGATCTGTCGTAGGTCTTCTCTATCTCTGGTGGGAAACAGCATGCGGGCAGCTCTCCACGGCTTAGATGATATCTTATGCATTCACAGCATATTCCCTTCTTATCGCATGGCTCCCAGGTGCATGGACAATGCTTTAGATTCTCCTCCCACTTACATGTTCTCTGAACCATGTGCATGCTTCTCTAAAGCTAAGATAAAAACCATTCAGTTTTTTATGATAGTCGATGGGGAAGAGGATGTTATAAATAGGGTAATGAGGACAGCAATATTGGAGAACTTGAAATTAGATGCGGGATGATCCGGTGATTAGGCTGTTCTTCGCTAAGCCTTAAATATGGCATAAAATTGGAATGCATCAGGATGAGTAACGTAGAAAAAGTTGAGAAGAAGGAAGACAAGGCTCAGCAGAGTCAACAACCCTCGACCCCGACTCCGAAGAAGACCCTAAAGTGGGGAATAGTCCACATCTACTCAAGCTATAACAACATAATAGTCCATGTGACGGATTTGACCGGCGCTGAAACCATCGCCAGAGCATCAGGTGGAATGTTCGTGGATGCCGGAAGACTTGAGCCAACGCCGTATGCCGCGACGAGGGCGGCGAGCTATGCGATGGAAGTGGCTAAGCAGAAGGGGATAAATGCTGTTCACATAAGGGTTAGGGCTCCGGGAGGAGTTAAGGCTAGGACTCCTGGACCTGGAACCCAGGCCGCAATTAGGGCCATCGCTAGATCCGGGGTCATGATCGGGAGAATTGAGGATGTAACGCCGATACCTCATGACTCGGTTAGGAGAAAGGGTGGAAGGAGAGGAAGAAGAGTCTAAACATATTCAATTTATCCTGCCCTCCACTTAAAATCCCAAATGGGTGAGATATAGAGTATCGTAAGAAGGATGGGAAAATAGAAATTGGGGTAACTTTGTTATTTTTTGGTTGATGATGTATCATGAAGCTTACTGAGGAGTTGAGGTCTTCAGCTGATCATATTTGGAAGAAGATCCTGGAACATCCTTTCGTGATAGAGCTCTACTCTGGCACATTACCACTTAAGAAATTCAAATATTATGTGATCCAAGACTACAATTATCTCGTTACGATCTGTAAGTGCTTTAGCCTCATAGCGTCGAAGGCGGAGTACGCGGTTGCTCAGAGAATGTTAGAGCTTGCCCATATGGAGGCGACCACAGAAATGGATAGTTACAAAAAGCTCCTCGATAAGCTGGGCATGAAGCTGGAAGATGTCATCAAGGCAGATCCCTCGCCCACAAACACGGCCTACATGAACTTCCTTCTAACAACTTGCTCGCTTGAACCGCCGTTAGAAGGACTCATCTCCTTGCTACCATGTTTCTGGAGCTATGCAGAGATTGCATCCAAACATAAAGGTCTTCTGGAAAACAATAGAAATGATATCTACGTGGAGTGGGCGGAAACCTACACCACGAGAGAATATCTGGATTTAGTCGAGGAGCTGAAAGCGCTTATCAATCAAATGAGTGAGGGACATGATCGTGAAAAATTGAAGAAGGTCTTCATAATGGCTAGCAAATATGAATACATGTTTTGGGACATGGCCTATAAAATGGAGAGGTGGCCGCTATAATCGGTGAAATGAGGGAGAGGTTAAAGACGAGGATCAGTAAATACATGAGCTACCTGCTCAGACACAACCCCGAAAACCTGAAGATAGATGAATATGGATTCGTGGATTTTAACGAGCTACTACAAAAGATTAGGGAGAAGTTTCCAAATGCGGATGAGTCGCTGATTATGGAAATCGTGGAGAGGAGTGAGAAGAAGCGATTTGAGATGAAGGATCGGAGAATAAGAGCCCTCTACGGCCATAGCATCCCAATAAAGCTCAAATTAAGAGAAGATTCCTCAGTTAAAATCCTGTACCATGGAACAACTCCAGAGGCGGCGAAGAATATCTTGAAGGACGGGCTTAAACCTATGAGGCGTAGATGGGTTCACTTATCTCCAACGCCGGAGATAGCGAGAAGCGTTGGCTTAAGGAGAACAAGCCATCCCGTGATCTTGGAGATAGATGCTGAGAAGGCTAGAGAGGATGGCGTAAAGTTTTACAGGGCAACCGAGGAAGTATATCTCTGCGATTATATCTCACCCAAGTACATCAAACTCATGAAGGAATAAATAAGGAAGCTGAGAATAGTTAACGGATAAATCCTAAACGTATTCGGTTACTTTCTCGATTGCTCTCAGAAGCTTTCGATCAGCTATTGAGTAAAAGATCCACTTACCCCTTCTAATGGATTTCACCAATCTTCTCTCACGTAATAGCCTTAGATGATATGAGACAGCCGGCTGCTTCATGTTCAACGCCATCATAAGCTCGCAGACGCACATCTCCTTCTCCTTTTTCAACAACATCAGGATCTTGAGATTTTCGAAATCGGATAATGCCTCGAAAATCTTTGAGGCTCTTCGCAATTTCTCCTCCTCGACGGCTATGTTCTTGGATAGGCTTAGGAGTTCCTTTACATACTGCTCAACGCTCTTGTCCCTAATGTTCCTAAACTCCATCAACCTCATAATCCTCTCACGAAGATTTCTAGGGATCCTCATCGCGAAAATATCATATCAACGGATTAAAATATGTTTAAATAAAGCGTAATGGGGGAATGCTTACGATGGATTGGGTTCGAGTATTTTGGATAGTTCTAACAGGGGCGATACCCGGCTTTTTAGCAACTTGGCTGGGAATCGGTGGATGTTTCCTCAGAATCCCGATGATGATGGCTCTGCTGGGACTGCCCATAAAATATGCTTATGCCGTGAATATGGCCGTGATCTCGATAACCACGATTCCTGGGGTCATAGCCCATTATAGAAATAAGCACGTCTATAGCAGGGGAGTCGTGGTATCTTCTATAGCAGCCGCGGTAGGTGTGACCTTAGGAACACAGCTAGCGATGCTGACCCCGAGCTCAACCTTGAAGAGTATCTTTGGAATAGCATGCATAGGCGTTGGAATCTACATGTTATATGGAGCCGCTAAGGCGAGAGGGAGGATTCCGCCGAGAGTCACGATAGATGATGTGAAGAGGCTTGAGGCGGGGCCGAGGCTGTTCGCGCTCATGTTCTTCGCGGGCATCGCTACAGGATTATGTGGGTTCGGGGGAGGAATATACTACATGCCCATTCTCAACGCCTTAGGATATCCGATGCATATAGCCGTCGGAACATCCTCAGCGGAGATGATCTTCGTGGCAGGAGTTGGTGCGTCAAACCTAACGCTGCATGGATACATGGATGTAATCAGCTTCATAGGTATAGGTGTCGTGACCTTGTTATTTTCTTGGATTGGAGCTAAGGCGGCGAAGACAACTAAGGCTTGGATTCTAAAGATGGTGTTTGGAATATTGATAGCGATTATAGGAGCCTTGGTCGCTCTGAGATTCATCTAAGGGGGGATAAATATCATGTTAGGCTACTCTCATGTAATCTTCCTTAACGTAGTGGAACAAGCGGGATTTAAGGTCGTGAAAGCCCCATGAACATCGTGAAAGTCTCTTCACATGTGAAGAGAAATCTCTTAATGTATACGGTGGCCGCTCTGCTGATAGGTTTAATCGTAGGATACGTATTTAGCGATTTCTTCAAATCACATCCAATAGAAGTTAGAGATGTAATTATAGCGGTGGCGATATTAACAATTTATCCATCTATGATACAGCTTCGAACCGAGAATCTCGCTAAGTCGGCTAAGATGATAAAAGAAATTCTTATAGGCATGGTATTCGTCTTCTTAGTTGCTCCGATTATCGCCTTCACTTTTGCTAAAGCCATACAAGATTCATATATAAGCCTTGGATTCGTCACATCTAACGTTGTTCCTGCTTCAAGCGCATCCCTAGGCTATGTTCTATTAGCTGAAGGAAATATCGAGCTCGCAACCATTTTAGCAGTCTTCAGCCTAATTGGTGCAATGGGTGCGGTTCCGGCGTATGTGGGATTCTATGCTGGAATCTCTTCAATTCCACTTCCAATGAATAAGATCATCCAATCGATAATCTATACGTTGTTAACGCCTTTTATTGCAGGTCAACTAACACGTTACTATTTCATCAAGAAGAGATCTCACCTCCACGTTAAGGCCGCTTTTAAGGAAAGGACAAACATTAGATCCCACGCCTTTGAATGCTTAGTCCGGGCAGCGGAGAAAGATTTACAGCTATTGGAGAAAGATTTCAAGAACCTTGTATCATGTATTGAAAAGCAGCTGGAAAAACAGGTTAAGCCTCATCTATCCCTCGCCACCATGATCTCAATGCTCGTGCTAATTTGCTTGTTGATAGCGAACAAGGCGACCCTATTGATTCAGAAACCCTCGATAGCCTTGGAGATATTGGCTTTACAGACAGCGATGCTCGGAATCTTACTAGCCTTAATCACGTTTCTCGACAAAATATTACATATTAAGCATGGAGAACACTCAGCCATAGCGTTCATCTCCGCTACTAAGAATCAGAGCGTAGCAGCCGCCATCGCCGTAATGGCCTTAGGACCAAAGGCAGCAATTCCACCCGCATTAGTTCCGGCGATACAAGCCCCAATTGCAATAATCTATCTTCAAATTCTACCAAAGATAAAGGGACTGTTTTCATGATGTAAAAATCGGGCATAAGTAGCTCTGTTTAGCTGTCATTTCTTGAACAACTATTTTATAACTTGCTATCTTTGAATGTTTGAGATTATCTCCGATCTGGTCGTGAGGATAGATCTCGGCGCCGTCAACATCAGGGCAGCTTGACGTCTGAAGCTCTCTTCGGTCTAGCTAAGAGAAGAGATGAGCATGCTCTCCTAATCGTGGAGGAGATGCGGTCCTCTATGGGGCTATAGCCTTGGCCGCAATCTCGCCCCACAGCTGAGGAGATAATGGTTAAGATCTGGAAGGGCCAGCGATGGAACCGAAATGAATCTAAGAGATATTCAGGAACTCATGGCCGAGATTTACTTGGAGCGAGATAAGCGGAGGGGCGCGGAGAAGACCTTGATCTGGATGCTTTCAGAGGCCGGAGAGGTCGCGGACGCCTTTCTTAAGGGAGATGATCAAGCTTTGAGGGATGAGGTTGCGGATCTATTGGCATGGCTTCTAAGCTTCTGTAATGTGGTTAAGATAGATCTCGAGGAAGCGATTCTGGCCAAATATGGCGATGGATGCCCTATCTGCAAGTCAAAGCCGTGTAGATGTCCTCCTAAGTGAAAATACTTAGCTTCGCGGATAATTGTTAAGATGTAGATTGGTTCAGCTCAAGTTATACAGGTTTGCTGGGAGAAGCGAGTTCAGGGAAGAGCGAAGAGTCTCATGCCCGGTTTGCGGCGGAGACTTCAAGAAGTGTAGGCTGGAGATCTGCCCATACCTTAAGGATGTTAGAGAATTGCTGAGGAAGGTTCAGAGTTCGAGAATTGTTTTTGGATCATCTCCTCCCTCAGCCTTCATAGGTTCATGGGGTTATCCGAGAGTCTTGGCAGGTCCACTCGTTCCGCCGATTCAGGCGGATACTAGTTTGATGGAGGATTATGGTTCATGGCTTGATTTACCTCTCCAGAAGCTCGTCTCGATGAGGGTTAGCATGGTTAGGGGTAAGAAGCCCGTTAAGATCGAGGATGCGAGGAATCCCAGCAGACTGTTAACCGCTATTCAGGAGCTTGGGATGGCCTATACGCCCACCGACGTCGAGCTGGAACTCGATAAGGAGCCTGTGATCAGACCTGGGTTTAAGCTTAGATATGCTCCAACAGGTCCGTCTGGAACCGTTGTTAAGGCCATTTTAGCCGAGAATCCAACCATACCGAGGGTTGTCGATAAGATCGTTTCAGACATAGATTTGAAGGCTTCACAAGCCATCTACAAGCTATATCGATCGGGAATAGGTGAACAACACATAGTTAGGCTATTCTCATTGGGATTACTTGGACTCAAGCGTTGGAGAAGACTCGTTCCAACTGAGTGGAGTATCACAGCCGTGGATGATCAAATTGGGAGATGGCTTAGGAGCAGGTTAAAGGAATATGATTGGATAAACATGTATGAGATCTATCAGTATGAAGCTCACTACAATAGGGTGACGGTCTTATTGATTCCTGGACCATGGATGTTCGAAGTCTTCGAGGTCTGGTATAGGGGTGGAAGTATGAAGATATACCATGACTCGGAGCTTCCAGGAGATCCGGATCGATATCCAGAGAATGTCGGCGGAGCATATCACGCCTTGAGATTACCCATCCTCGAAAAGCTCTCGGAGATTAGGAGACAGGCTTCAGCCCTAGCGATTGCGGAGATCTATGAGGGATGGATACCTTTAGGGGTTTGGAGGTTTAGGGAGATTTGTCGGAGAGCGATGAAGTTTAGGAGATGTAAATCGAATTCTCTCAATGAAATATTGGCCGAGCTTGGAAAAATAATCGATCTCCCACTCAGAGTCTTAGACGAGAGCAGAGTCTTGAGGTATCATAAGGAGCAGAAGCAGTTAACGGAGTTTCTCAAACTCTTCTAAAAAGATTTAAGACACATTATAGGGGAAGTTACGCCTGATGCTAGGGTATGGGAAGATAGCGTATGTGAATTTGACGGATAAGAGAGTTGAGATCGCGGATGTTGATGAAGAATTAGCATTCAAGTATATTGGGGGAAGAGGATGGGCGGCGTACATAATCTTCAAGAACATCGATGAGATAATTCATGGAACTCATCCATCAAATATTCTCATAGTCGCAACTGGGCCATTAGATGCCACGATCTTTAAGGGAGGATCCAAGACGACTTTCGCGGCGATAAGTCCTCAAACCGGAATCTATGGAGATAGCAATGTTGGCGGATATCTTGGATCTATGATGAGGAAGGCTGGAATAGACGCCGTCGTGATTAAGGGCGCATCTCAAGAACCATGCTATCTATTGATCGAAGATGAACGAGTTGAAATTGAAGCCGCCGAGAATCTATGGGGTCTTCACTCAAAAGATGCTGATAAAAAGCTTAGGGAGATTCACGGTGATTGCTCGATAGCGACGATAGGGATCGCTGGAGAAAAACTCGTGAACTTCGCGTGCGTGAATGTCGACTGGGATCTCAGGATCAGAAGACATGGGCAAGCTGGGAGAACGGGCATGGGAGCGGTGATGGGAAGTAAGAAGCTGAAGGCCATCGTGGCCAAGGGAGACAAAGAGGTAAGGGTTGCGGATCCCGAAAGACTTGCAAATATCGCGGAGAGACTTAAGGATCAGATCACTGGAAGCAAGCTCTATGAGAGTTGGGAGAAATATGGCACCATGTCGACGATCGAGTGGTCTAATAAGGCTGAAGCTCTACCCACCAAGAACTTCCAATACACTAAATTTGATGATGCAGAGAAGTTTGGGGGAGAAGCTATCCATAGACTTAAGGAATACACGTCTGGATGCGCGAATTGTATCATGCCTTGCGGCCACACAATTTCAGTTGGAGAAGACCACGTGACCGTTGATTACGAGAACATCGCCATGCTTGGACCAAACCTTGGGCTCAGTGATTTAGATGCTATCGCTAAGGCGAATTATCTCTGCGACTACTATGGCTTGGACACGATCTCAACCGGCTCCGTCATAGCGTTTGTCATGGAGTGTTTTCAGCGGGGAATCTTGGATGAGGAGCGTGTGGGGTTCGAAATCAAGTGGGGCGACGCGGAGGCTGTATACAAGTTGATCAAGTTCATCGCCGAGAGGAAGGGGTTTGGAACTCTAATGGCTCTGGGAGTTAGAGAGCTTTCAAGATGCATAGGTGAAGGATCTGAAAGATTCGCTATGCAGGTTAAGGGACTTGAGATCAGCGCGTATGATCATCGAGCTGCTCCCGCGATGGCCTTAAGCTATGCTACATGCGATATAGGCGCCCATCATAATAGGTCTTGGGCGATAACCTATGATGTTGAAGTTGGGAGAGATAATTATGGGGAAGATAAGGCGAGTAAGGTGATCTATCTCCAGCATATAAGGCCATTATTCGACATGCTCGGAGTCTGCAGATTTCCATGGGTTGAGCTAAAAGTCGATCCAAATCTCTACGCTGAAGCATACTCAGCCATAGTTGGAAGAGAGTTTAGCTTAGAAGATCTACTCATCTGCTCCGAGAGAGTTTGGAACCTAACGAGAGTTATCGCGATTCTGAGAAATAAGATAGATGTAAAGGATGATTCTCTACCAGCTCGAGACTTCGAGGATCCAATTCCAGAGGGAGATACCAAAGGGTTTAGAATCGATAAAGAGAAGTTCATGAACCTCTTAAGAAGCTATTATAAGCTTAGGGGATGGAATGATCAAGGCTGGCCTACCGAGGAGAAACTCTTAGAACTTGGATTGGAGGAAGCCGCCGAGAAGCTTTACGGCTAACTCGCTTTAACCTTCTTCAAGAACTCCCTCAAAATCTTCACATTTTCATCTCTTAGACTGCTTCTCCGAACATCGACGTATATTCCCAGCTTCCTTGCTTCCTTAACGCTGAGACCGACTTCCTCGAGCTCTCTTCTTGAAAATCCTCTCCCAACTCTGCTTATCACGAGTCCTTTATGCTTCCTCTTCACGATGGGCTTCAATTCTCCTTTCATCGTTTCTCTTAAGATCTGGTGGAATTCAAAAAGATTTCCAGAATACTACCCTGCCGCCTCAGATTCAGCTCATGTTAAATCTAGGTAAATGCGTAGTTTTATCATGCCTAAGAGGCCTAAGAATCCAGCTTCGCCACGCTATAAGGCGAGGATGGGATATGAAGGAGAATATTATCTCGTTAAGAAGTTCACTTCAAGGGATAAGCCTGGATTCTACGCTGTGAGAACACCTGGAAGCGGCGCTGGAAAGCTTCCTAAACCAGATATAATCGCCGTCGATGATGGCGAGCTCCTAGCGATCGAAGTTAAGTCCAGTAATAAATCCTACATAGCGCTGAATGAAGCTCAGGTGAAGAGATTACTCGAATTCTGTAAAAGATTCGTCGTCAAATGCCCTAGATGCGGAGAGGAGATTAGACCTAAGCCGATCCTAGCCGCCAGATTCTTGGGTAAGGAGTGGAGGTTCGTCGAGATACCGCCTGATTGGGAAGGAGTTATCATCGTGAAAAGGTTCTCCCACTCTTCCGAGGCTTCTCACGATGAGAGACTATCTTCTCCTCTTCATGAACGGAGTGAGGTGGTGTCCTCTCAAGGGAAGAGAGGTCGAGCAACTGTTGAGTCAAGTAGTGACTGAGAGTTGGATAATTTTTTATCCATTTCCTCTCGCTAGGTTTTGACAAGTATCCGAGTTTAACTAGGTATTGGAGTAGGTTTCCGACGCTTCTCCTCTTATTCCTATCTTGCTTAATCTCTTGTGGAAGCATGTCTATAAGATCCGTTAAGGTGAATGTTTCGTCTTCAATTGAGGCCAAGGCAGCTAAGACCTTCTGAACCTCATCCAAGGTTAATCTCCTAACTCTCCAGCCTAACATCTTTATGATCGGATTTGCATCACCCTCTCCACCCATCTCGAGCTTACCTCCTAATCCTCTTAAGAACAGTTTCAGGTCTAATCTCAAATGATTTACCGCATGCTCCACATGTGAACCTAAGCTTGTATTCATTTGCCTGTAGTTCTTTGAGTTCTTCAATCGTCGGTATCCTGGTTACTATCGCGGTTCCACAATTCGGGCAGATCACCTTGACCTTTATTCCATCTTCTATCGTCTTAGGCTTAATGATGTCGTTCGTCGGAGAGACCGCTTCAACCTCCATCATCTGAAACATTTCGACCTTCTCCTTCATCCTCGACTTAAGGGCTTTTCTAAGCGATTCTATCTCTGCCTCAAGAGCAGTCCTCCTCTCGCTGAGCCTTCTAAGCTCATTCTCAATTCTCTCGAAGGCTTTTCTCGGGACAAACTCCTTCCTAACATACGGCATTATCAGAGTGATTATAGACTGCCTAATCCTATCTAGTAAATGCGGTTCAAGCGGCCTAAGCACCGAGATCTCGCCCTTCTTGACCTTAGCAAGGCTCTTAAGCTGCTCCGCTAAAGCCTCCAGATCTTCGGCCTCGATTCCACTTGGATCTGAAAATATTTTTAGGATTGCATAGGCGGCGGCGTCCTCGCCCTCAACTAATTCGACGTAACTCTTCTTACTTTCGACGATCTTCTCAAGCTTTTCAAGCTCTTCCCTAGCAGCTTTCAATCCATTCGAGATCTCTTCAGCTTCGGCTCTCACTCCAAGTAATTCAGCTGTCTCAGATCTAAGCTTGGATTCTTCATCCCTGAGCTTCTCGACTTCCGCTTTTAGCTGATCTACTGTTTCCTTCAAATTCTCTATGGTTGCCTTGAATCCCATGAGCTCCTCTAATTCGCTCTTCACGGACTCAAGTTTGGATTTCTGTTCCTCTATCTCATGTTTAACTTCGTCTCTCTCATTTCTCAGCTTCTCCAATTCTTCCTTAATCTCGTTAAGCCCTCCCTCAACCTCGTGAATTCTCCCGATCTCATTTAGGAGAGCTAATCTCCTCTGCTCCAATCCTTCAATCTCAAATCTAAGTTCACCCACTTTGCGCCGTAGATCCTCAACTTCTCTAACAAGATCTTCATGCTTCTTCAACTCTTCTAGGATTCTCGATGGATCATGATCTAGCTTCTTCAAAGATTCCAAGACATTCAATCCAGATTTAAGGTCATCTAAATCTAATCCCCTCTCTCTTAATGCGGAGACCAGTTTAGAGATCTTTTGAACGAGGTCCAGGGTCAGCTGATACTGATCCATGTAAAGCTTTAGATCCTCCTCAATCCTCCTCCTCTTCTCCTTAAGCTGCTCTATCGAGTACTTGAGCTTGATCTCCTCGCTGCTGAGCTTCTTATAAGATCTTAAGAGAGATACGTAGCTCCTACCAGCCTCTCTCTCTATCTTCCTAAGCCTTAACGCCGCGTTGACATAGCGCTTAAACTTCCTCTTATCCCAACCCATTGAATCAAGTAGCTCATTTAATGCTTCAACTTTATCCTTCGATAATTCAAACTTGGGCTTCGGAGGGGCCACGACTATGATCTCAAAATCCCGCTTCTCTTCGCTCAAAATCAGGCTCAACTAAACTTCTTTTCAGCCCCATATATAAGTGATATAGTTGAATAGGATTTGGATATGTTAAACTAAAAGCTGTGGGTATTAGCCTAATTTGCTCAATCTTTTTCCTGAGGAGCTGAACTGAGTTACCTACGCCTTCTAAATCCCCTAGATCTACGGCCTCTAAAGCCGCCGTAGCTGACAGGGTTCTCGGAGAGATTGTTATCCAGATTTAGTTCACCGAGCTCGGTGTCTGAGATCTCGACGCTCCCATATCTTCCCAAGTTTAGCTGCATCCTCCCCCTGAACAGTTTGATGAAACCGTTCGTCACTTTTATCACGTCGCCTTCATTGACTAAATCTATCTTGTCGTCCCATAGGACTAGGTTTATCGCTCCAGTCTCGTCAGCTATCAGCAGCTCGCTAAGCCTATGTTCACTTTGATCATATTGGGAGGAGACAACTCTCTCCGGAGATTTACTAACAACTTTTGCCACGAGATTTATGCCGCGTGAACGCGGCGATAGCTCCCCAATCTTAACCAATTCACTCATTTCCCTTTACGACTCCAGTTTTGTCGGCGCTTATTCGTCTGGACTCTATTTAAGTATTGTTGAAAACTTATTCTCCAATGTATTGTTCAAGGATCTTTAATGCGCGCTCCTTACCGAGGTCCCATAGATAGGGCCCAAGTCTGGGACCATGATCCCTTCCCAAGAATATTAGATATAGTTTCTTGAAGAAATTCTTCACCCCGATTCCATGCTTTCTTGCGATCTCGAAGATTGCTGATTGAACATCTTCCGAGCTTTCAGCCACCTTAATTCTCTCAGCTAGATCTTTTACGGCTTTTTTCTCGGTTTCTGTTAGCTCAACAAGTTCTCTCTTAACGACTCCCATGTCAAGTGCATAGTTTATCGCGAGTCTAATCTTCTCTAGAACCTTTTCATCGATCTCATATCCATATCTTCTAAGCCTATCGACCACGAAGTTTAACCTCTTATCTTCAGGCGCGATTAAAGCCAATTCAACTATTAGGGAGTATGGGATGTGAGGTGAAGGTCTTTCAGGTGGTTTTAGGAGATTCGAGTACAGGTACAGTCCTTTGAGCCTCTCCCTCTCAAACTCGTTCTCGATCCTAATTCTCCCAAAGTAGATGTCTTCGAGGTAGTCGAGTTCATCCATGAGCCTCGGAATAGTCTCGATAGTCAAAATCCTCGTTCCAACTATTCTCTTAAAGAGTAGGAGTAGAAGGCTTTGAGGAGTCCCATATCTGTACCAGAGCTGCGGGGTGAAGACGTTTCCAAGAGACTTTGAGATCTTCCTACCAGACTTATCTAAGAACATCTCGTATCTGACGTGCAGGGGAGGCTCGTATCCTAAGATGTTTTTAGACACCCAATCGTTCACCTTGACCGAGTCTGCTATATCCTTACCGTATGCCTCGAATCTTATGTCAAGTCTTCTCCATCTCGCTGCAAACTCTACTTTCCAAGCAAGTTTACCATCGTCTTTTGTTATGTCCGCTTCACCTTCATATCCGCATCCTTCAAACCATTTGCCCTTGATCTCAGCTCCAACACACCTGTACTTGACCATCCGCCTCTTGGGATCATACTGATATGCTTGAGTTGTGTATATTTTTCCACAATTCTTGCAGACTGGAAAATATGGTAAGATTTTCATGAACTTCTCTTGGCCAGTTAACTGCTTAATCGCCTCACCTATCTTTCTCCAATTCAACAATATCTCATGGATCTCGTCAGCTAGCTTCCCAGAGGCATAAACTTCTCTACCGGACATGAAGATGCATTCAATTCCAGCGCGTTCTAGAGCCTCTTTAAGCATCCCACTCATGTGCTCGGAATAGCTTTTATGACATCCTAAAGGATCTGGGATGGAGGAGACTGGTTCTAAGAGGTGATCTTCAAGCCAGCTCGGCAAACCTTCTGGAACTTTTCTCAAGCCATCCATATCATCGCTGAAAGCTATTAGCTCGGAGTTGTATCCAAGCTCCCTCAAGGCCATAGTTACTCCGTATGCCCTAACGGCGTCGGCCATGCTGCCGACATGAGGTATCCCTGAGGCTCCGAGCCCGCTCTCAGTCCTAATTAGATCTAGGTTTCTGCCAAGCTTCTTCTCCCTCTCAACCAGCTCATAGGCAACCTTATCCAGCCAAGTGCCATGGCCTATGATCTCTTTATGCCTCAAACCGGCGGATAGATTATTCAGAGAATACATAACGATTTCGATCTAACCGCGATCGAACCCCGACATCTCCACATCATTCATCCAAAAATTATTACCGCAAAACATCTTACAATTATGTGATTTATCCGAAAATGCTTATATACAGATGAATTGATGCTAAAATATCATGTCTGTGGAGCTGATGCCATATTGGGAAGTACTGGTAGGAATCGGCGTCATATTGACCTTGATAGGATTGGCGTTGGCGGCTGCGAAAAGACGCAGTGGCTGGATGGTGACTCTAATAGGCATGGCGTTCTTGGTGAGCTTCGGCATCTATCTAGCACTACTCTTCACCGGGATCTATGGAAAGGTCGCGGCGGCTGGATACTATATACCGAACCTCATCGGCGCGATCCTAGTGATAATTGGAATCGGTATTTGGATCAAAATCTCTAAGGGAAAGAAGGAGGGGGTGTCGGGATGAGTGAAAAGGCTCCAGGAATCTATAAGCCATTAGCCGTGATCGTTGCGATAATCGCCATAGCATTAGCGATCTGGGGTTCGGTGACGTTCGCCGCTGTCTCTGGATTAATCTGGGAGAAGGGACCGGCGGTCTGGTCTTGGGGAGCAGCATTCCTTTCCCTAGGCTTCGGCTTCTGGAGAGTTGTTGGAGGAATCTTCTGGATCGTTGGAACGGCTTTATTCATCATGGAACTCGCCGGATTCACGATAAGAAACGGAAGAATCGTTAGACAGGTGATCAAGTGGGATTCAATAGATATAGCTATCGCCGCATTAGTCGCTGCAATCTACGGTGGAGGACTAGTGGCAACCGCTGGATTGATAGTAATCCCCGGATTCACGTGGATTAGACCCGCCAACATGCTTTCACCAGTCTTCGGAATACTCTTCGGAATTCCAGGATGCGTTGGCCTCGCCTTTGGAAACTTGATCGCAGACGCTTTAGGAGGATTCCTAGGATTTGGAAGCATCGGCGGATTCATCGGAAACTTCATTCTAGGATATATTCCATATAAGCTGATGAAAGATCCTAGTCTACGAAGTAGCAGATCGGTCTTCGAGTTCTATCTTTGGGGAGTCTTAGTCGGATCGGTTTGGTGCTCCCTATACATCGCATGGTGGCTCGACCTAGTTCAAGCAATCGCCGGGTTGCCGCCGCTCTTCATCTGGGGATGGTTCGCGCCATTCGTCATGGTCAATAATGCAATAGTGACAGCCATCGTCGGCCCAGCTCTAGCCTATGTCCTCTATCCGCCGGTTAAGCGATGGGGACTCCACTGGAGCGATCGAATAACCTTCATCGAGAAATCATGACTATAAACAACTCCCCTTCCTTCTTTTTTGATGATGTGAGATGAGCTTCGAGTACGGTCTATATGTTCCGGGGAGAAGTGTTTTTCATAGAATTGATCCTAGAGCTAAGATTATATGGGCGCTCACGGTCTTAGCTTTCTCAATCTATAATGGAAACTATGTTATGAATCCTATTTATGGTGGAATGATCTACGCATCGGTACTCATAGCATTAATATCCTCTAAGCCGACGAGCTTCTGGTATAAGCTATTTGGAGGACTATCGGTGGCCATTCTGTTCTTCAGCCTACTATTTTGGCCGGCGTCAGTGCCTCTAGGTGGAAAACCCTTGTTGGTAATTCCTGTTTTAGGGTGGAAATATACGGATCTCGCTTTAAGGCTAGCCCTCAGCAAGGCATTTCTCGTCTTAAGTCCGATTATAGCTATAGCAACGATATTCATAACTTCTAGACCTGGAGATCTTTTCCAAGCCCTCGTTAAATGGAGATTTCCATATAGACTTGCGTATATACCGATACTTGCTCTCAGATTTCTGCCAACCGTGATAGTTGAGATAAGGACTATAATTGATGCTCAAAAGTCTAGGGCGCTTGAATTAGAGAAAGGAAGTATTCCGAGTAGGATAAGGAAGTATGTAGCGGTCTTTGTCCCGTTGATGATAAGAATGATGAAGAGCGCGTTGGAGCTCGGAGTCGCCCTAGACAGCAAAGGATTTGGAGCGATGAAGACTCGAACTTTCTCAAAGGAACTGAGATGGAGAATCTATGACACTCTCATCCTAATCATGTTTACCGCTTTGTATGCGGTCATGCTCATAGTAATAACCCGATTCTTAGCATGGTGATGAAAAGTGGCCACCGCGATTAAAATAGAGGATTTATGGGTTCGATATAGGGAAGAGGAAGACTATGCCGTAAAAGGACTATCATTAGAGATAGGGGAAGGAGAATTCGTCCTCCTAATGGGGCCGAGTGGATGTGGGAAAACTACTCTATGTCTCACGATTATGGGAATAATCCCGAGGGTGATTAAAGCCGAGGTAAAGGGTAGCGTGAGAGTCTTTGATCTAGATCCGTTAAACGCCTCTCCAACAGAGATCGCAAAATACGTCACGATAGTTTTCCAAAATCCTGAGATGCAATTGGTCACGACGTCCGTGTATGAGGAAGTCGCATTTCCTCTAGAAAACTTTGGTCTTCCACGAGACGAGATTAAGAGGAGAGTTAAGGAGGTCTTAGAAGTCGTTGGGTTAAGCGGCTTGGAAGACAGATCTCCGGCGAGTTTATCCGGCGGTCAGAAGCAAGCTTTAGCAATAGCATCAGTTCTAGCCCTTAGGCCAAAGATAATAATTCTGGATGAACCCACATCCCAACTCGACCCTCAGGGGACCAAGCGTGTAACGGATCTAATTCTCAAGCTACGTAAAGAGTTTGAAACAACGATTCTAGCCGTTGAGCATAGAATTGAGTGGGCTGTCGAGTATGTTGATAGGATCTTAGTGATGAGCGGTGGAAAAATAGTCTTGGAAGGAGATCCGAAGACCGTGTTCTCGAAGGAGATTAAGCCTGAAGAGGCAGGTTTCAGGCCTCCACAGGTCTCAGAGATAGCATACAAGCTCGTTAGATCTGGAGTGGCTCTTCCCACGATCCCGATATCGTTGAATGAGGCATTAAACATCTTTAGGGGGATCTTGGATGAAAGAGCAGCCTCTAGTTGAGGTAATTAATGCGAGCTATGTGTATCCTGGCGGGATTAAGGCTGTAGACAATATTAGTTTGAGCGTTAAGCCTGGAGAATTCATAGCGTTATTAGGTCAAAATGGATCTGGGAAGACGACTCTCGCCAAGCTCATGAACGGCCTATTTAAGCCGACTCAGGGAACTGTCTTGATAAAAGGCAAGGATACGAGGAAGATGACGGTCGCTGAATGTGCAAGAATAGTCGGCTACGTTTTCCAGAATCCTGAGCATCAAATCTTCGCCTCAACGATCTATGAGGAGATAGCTTTTGGACCCAGAAATCTGGGAATACCTGAGGAAGATATTAAGCAGAGAGTTGAAGAAGCCCTTAGACTCGTCGACCTTAAGAAGCCTATGGATGCTTTCCCCCACCTCTTAAGCGTTGGAGAGAAGCATAGGATTGCGATAGCCTCGATCTTAGCGATGGAGCCGGAGTTACTCATACTCGATGAGCCCACGACGGGCATAGATTTTGGGAGAAGCCTTCAGATAATGAGACTTCTTCAAAGACTGAGGGATAGGGGAAAGGCGGTCATAGTGATAACCCATGACCTATATCTCGCCGCGGAATTCGCCGAGAGGATAATAATCTTGAAGGATGGTAGGAAATTCGCTGACGGTTCGACGAAGGAGATACTCTCGAACAAGAGTCTATTGGTGGACGCCGGCTTATCACCACTTCAGGTGACCCTGCTCTCCGAATCCATGAAGAGTTATGGAATCTCGGAGAACACGGTTAGGACTATGGAGTTCGTCGAGGAGTTCTTAAAGATCCTGAAACGAGGCAATCTATCTCGCATGAAGAAAGCTTGAGCTATTCTTATAAGCTCAACGTGATGAAATAGATTCGGATGAAAGCCCTCTACTTTGATGGAAAAAGACTTGAATTCAGAGAGGATTACCCAATGCCTGAAAGGAGATCTGGAGAAGCCTTGATAAGGGTTAGATATGCTGGGATATGTGGAACGGATTTAGAGATCTTAAGAGGATACGCTGAATTTAGAGGAGTTTTAGGCCACGAATTCGTGGGAGAGGTCGTGGAAGCCGACGATGAAAGTCTCATAGGTGAAAGAGTTGTAGGAGAGATAAACATTGGATGCGGTGAATGCGAGTTTTGTAAGAAAGGCTTGGAGAAACATTGTGCAAATAGGCTTGCCTTGGGGATTAGAGGTAAGGATGGAGCGTTCGCAGAATACTTAACCCTGCCTGAGAAGAATCTCCATAGAGTCCCAGAAGAGATCTCGGATACTGAGGCGGTCTTCACCGAACCCTTGGCAGCAGCATATGAGATCTTAACTCAACTCCATTTAAAGCCTTCTTGGAAAGCTCTTCTCCTAGGAGACGGCAGATTGGGTCAGTTAATAGCTCAAGTTTTGAGACATCACGTGGATTTGACCGTCGTTGGAAGACATCAGCGGAAATTAGAGTTATTGAGAGATCTTGGAATAAACGCCATAATGTTTAATGAATTAGATCGGAGCATGAGGTTCGATGTAGTAGTAGATGCCACCGGCAATCCTAACGCAGTTCTCGAAGCCATTAAACTGGTTAAACCCATGGGTTTCTTAATATTAAAGACAACCACATCTAAACCGTCGAAGATGCCTCTATCGGAAATCGTGGTTAACGAGATAATTGTAATAGGATCGAGATGCGGGCCGTTCAAGCCAGCTCTAAATGCTTTGAAAGAGAGGTTGATTAAGGTCGATTACATGATCGATGGAATCTACCCGATTACAGATTGGAAGAAAGCATTCGAGAAAGCGATGAGCCGAGAAACTCTAAAGATAATTTTGAAAATGTGACGAGTCATCTTGTACTAGTC
>JAGGRY010000047.1 GCA_021159365.1 Nitrososphaerota archaeon
GGTTAGCAGAATTTTGTCCTTGAACCCCCTGTTCAGGAGCCAGAAGATTATCTCTCCTTCGGACATCTTCATCATTTATTTCTATGAAAATTATACCGCCTCCTGCGGGAATATAGGCTTCACCCAACCCATTTTCTCGAAATCCCTGTCTTGCGTGTATATTTCTTGGATTTTGGCTCTTCTCATTTGGCAGGAGAGAACTACGTCATCCCACATATTGTAGTTGAGCCTGCGTTTACTCATTTCCGCAATAGCTTCTATAAAATCCAAGAACGTCGTTTCCATGACCTCTATTCCGGTCTCGCGGATGTAATCGATGAACATTTTGATTGCTTCACCCCTCCCTCGCCTGGCCAGGTGCGCTGCAACTTGGCTTAGGACTAAGGTCGAAGTAACTCCTTGTTCCTCCCCCTGCTCCATTCCTTCTAAGATCCTTAAACATGCGGCCCCATATCTTGGATCCTTCAGCAAGACGTAGATGAAAATGTTTGAGTCTATGAATCTACGCTTCATCTGAGAGCGCATTCTCGACCTCCTCCAAGCTCACCTTCTCCTCACCCGCGATCCCGAATAGATCACGTGCAGTGATCCTCCGGACAGGAGTTAGCACTATTCTCCCGCGTTCTACTTCCACGAGAAGCTCGGAGCCCTCCTTAATTCCTAGAGCCCTTCTTACCTCGGCCGGAATAACTATTCTCCCCCTTTTCTCTACAGTGATTTTGCCCATAATTTTCGACCCACTATGGAACAATAAGACACCCAAATTTTAACCTTATCATTTCAAGCGCATTTAAGCTGCAATGAAGCCTCGGCAAAGGCAGCTAGCAGCAAAGCCTCGTTAAGGTGAAGACGAGCCTCTATATCGATGGGGAGCCGTGGGAGAAGTTTAAGAAGCATGCGTTGAGGAAAGACTTGGAGGTAAGCAGTCTCTTCGAGGACATGATGAGAGATGATTGAGGAAGCGCTGAGCGAGGTGCTATTAGATCTAGCTGGTTCGGAGAGCTATGAGGCGGACTTCAAGCCTATTAAGCCTAAGCAAGGCCTTGTGAGCGAACTGGTTAAAGGGCTGTAAGAGATGAACTGCATGCCGGGTGGATTGAGATCGCGTATAATCCTTTAGATCTAAAGGATTAAATATCTATAGGTCTATAGATGTTTTAGGGACTGCATGAAGGGGATAAAGATCTACTTGGATGAAGAATTGGAGAGGCGTTTTCGTAAGATGGCGATGGAGATTTATGGTTATGGCCGCGGATCTATAAGTCGAGCAGCTGAAGATGCCATAAGGAGATGGGTTATAGAGCGTGAAGAAGTATTGAAGGAAGTTAGGATTCCCGAAGACCCTGTCAGAGCTATAAGGGGTATGTTAAAGCATGTGAAGAAAAGTGGAGTTGAACTTCAGCATGAAGCTCAGCAAATTAGAGCGGGGAAAATCGAATATTAACCTAGCATACTTCGTAGATTCTAACGTGTTTTTAGAGCTTGAGCTTGATCAGGAGCATGCAGATGAATGCGAGGTTTTCCTAAACAAGGTTAGGAAGGGAGTGTTGAGGGCGATAACTACAGGTTTCCACATCGATAGCATATTGATTATTATGGAGAATTACGGTAAGAGTCCAAGCGATCTCGAAACCTTCTTGTCATCTTTACTTGGCTATAAGGGGTTGGAAGTTTATCTTCTATCAATTCTCGATCGAATTTCCGCCACAAGGTGGATGGATAAACTTAATTTAGACCTAGATGATGCGATAGCATACTATGTCATGAAGAGACTTAACATAGATAAAATAGTCTCCTATGACAGACACTTTGATTCAGTTAAAGATATAATGCGGTTAGAGCCTAGTCAACTATAAGAGTGAAACTTTATGAGAGTTAAATGAAAAACCGTGATTGCTGGGAGCTATAACTTCTCAGAACGCTGAGAAGAGGAGACGATGAGAACTTAATGGTCATTAGCGGCGAACAGATGGTCGCGTTGCGGTTCATTTTCTGGATGATAGAGCCAACGTCGTTATCCTTATGTTCGCCAGTGGAAAACTCGTCTGCACAGGAGCGAAGACTGAGCGCGAGGTCTATGAGGCGGTCTATAAACTGAAGAAAATACTAGAAGAGAATCAATTGATCACCTACGTTTCTCATTGAATACGCCGAGACTGATGAAGCCGGGCTAGAAGGTCTGAGATATCGGTTTTTAGAAAAGTTTATCTTCGAGCGAATCTCCTAAAGGTTTCATGTTGGTGGCTGCTAATGCTTAGAGATAGATTGGAGGTCGACGCCGAAGCTTTACGCGAAATTAATGATTTCCTTTTAGATCCCGATAATTCGCTCGTAAATGATTTGATGGAGATAATTGAGAGGTATGGTGGAGTTGAGGAGATCAATAAAAGAGCATCAGAGTCTAGAGACTTAGACTCAATTCTCGAGCGATTGGAGAGAGTTAATCCAAGCTATGTTAAAGATCTTGAATGGCTCATGAGAGAGCGAGATGCGGGAAGATTCATAGAGTTAAAACGATATTGTGAGAGAGTATTGGGCGAGGAATTAGAGTCGATAGACTTTAGCAGGTCTCCGAAAGTCACCCTAGAGATTAGCGCCTGCAACTTCTTTGAGTGGTTCATTAAGGAGGCGGAGAAAGCGATTAAGAGAGGAGATCTAATGCCGGCCAGATATATCACAACTAGATCTATGAAAGAGTTGGTTGAGGATGGAGATCTATCGGCGCTTATCGCCGCAACTCAGATCATTGGAGCATCTCATGTAGTAACTCTGGACACTAGGGGAACGATGCCGGGACCCGATGGCCAGCCGATAAACGTTCATCTCGGCGGATGCGAAGCTATTACGGGGTATTTTGGAGGAATCGGTGTTCCGAATAGATATGTCTTGAATTGGGTGGAAGAACTCCTTCACTACTACACCAACTATGGGGTGAGAGAGGTTCTAAACATAAACTTTGGAACGGTTCTCTTGGGATTCATTTTGCATAGGCTCGGAGTCGATATCAAGTTTAAGATCTCAGTTTATCTAGGTCATGATAATCCATATTGCTGTCTCTGGACTATTATGATGGCTAAGCTATTCAGCAGACCTGATGGAGCCACTCCCCTCTCGGGATTAAATCTCTCAAACTCCGTTGACATTTACACGATTAAGTTAACTGCGTATGTCAGGGATAAGCTGGGATTTCGAGATAAGATTAGGATAGAACACCATATAACCGAGTCATATAAGGGTATCGTGAGACAACCATATGATCGATTAGAGCAGTTACTCAAAGTCGCCGACCATATCCATAACTTAAGCGCAAAACATGAGGGAGCGCCTCCAGAGGTCGAGGAGAAGCGGGAGCATCCATCGAACATATTGGAATACTTTATTCCAAAGGATGAGATACTTGGCAAGGGCTTGATGAGCTATCTGCTACAAAATTATCTCGATAAGCATGATGCGGTAAATAGGACTGCTAGAGCCTTGGTCAAGAATGGATTAGGAGTTATAGCCGCCGAGAAACTGCATGGAAAGCTATGATTTAAAGCTCAGCTAATCCATCTCTACTCATGAGTAATGTCGAGGAATTGAGAGATAGGTTGGCGATGATTCACATAACGTTGAAGATAAGCGATGAGAGAGTTGAAACCTTATTGAAAGAGATTTTAGATGCGGGGAGATCCGTTGGACTTAATCCTGAGAGTAGGGTTGAGGGATTCGCTTTAACCCCTTCTCATGAAGCAGCTGCGATAGGTCTTCCACATCTTAGAATAGCTAGAATAAGCGATCTTTTGATGATCTGGGTTAGAGCCCCATACGCTCTAGATCAGGAGAAATGTAGATTTGTTGGGCTTAACGCCGATGAATTATATGAGATGCTCTTGACCGGAGCTGAAAGGATCGCTGAGACCCTCAGAAAATATTCTAAAAATGCTGAATACCTTGAGATCTCCCTTCCATAAAGGATTACCTCAAGCCCTTAGAGTAAGGTCTCTGGAAAATTAATTAAATCTCTATGACTTTAATCTTGGATGGATATGTGCAGAATGCTTGGAATAATCAGCGTTAAATCCATCACTCCCCTCAAACATCTAATTAACGCTGAATGCTCGCTTCTAAGGCAAGCAGAGCTTGGGAAGCAGGGAGATGGGTGGGGCATAGGTTATTATCTTAATGGCTCTCCAAAATTATTTAAGAGCGAGAAACCAGTCTACTCTGAACGCGATCTCTTTAGCAAGATAGCTGCTTCGGTCTCATCGAAGATCATAATAGCTCATGTTAGAAAAGCAAGCAATCCGAAGGGATTGCCTAGAGATGAGTTGATAGGGGTTGAAAACTCTCAACCCTTCAAATATCATAATAGGATATTTGCGCATAATGGGGTGATCAGGGCTGTGGATGAAGCGATGGAATTCTTGGGGAGATATAGATCCATCGTCATGGGAAACAATGATAGTGAGGTTTACTTCGCACTTCTGATGATGAGGTGGGATCTAGAAGGAGACGTATGTAAAGCATTGAGATGGATTGAGGAGATTCTCATGAAGGCCGCAAAGTCATCCGATAAGAATCCCTTCACGAGCTTAAACGCCATATTCTCAGATGGGAAGAAACTCTACGCATATAACAGGTATCTCGAGGGAAGTGATCTGAAATCTATATGTTATAAGGATTCACCATACTATACTCTAACATTTCTAGATGAAGGAGATACGCTCATCGTAGCTTCTGAAAAACTTTGGAAAGACGACAATTGGATAAAATTGAGCAACGGGGATCTGTTAACCGCTTGGATTGAGGGAGAAGAAGTCAAGCATGAGGTTAAGCACATTTCAGGCTAAAATCCGTTATAGTGCACGATCTCCTCAAGCTTCTTCTTACTCGGCATCTCAGGCTCCTCATCTGGATACCCTAGGGTGATCATGGCGATGACCTTTAGATGATTTGGAATGTTCAGCAGCTTTTTGACTTTCTCCTCGTCGAAGTCTCCTATCCAACATGATCCAACTCCTTGAGCTGCCGCGGCTATAACCATGTTCTCTAAAGCTATCGCGACATCCACCGTAGACCATTTATCCCTCTCGTCCCCGCATCCGACGATAACCACCGGAGCATCCTTCATGAATCTATTCCACGTTCCCCTTATGAGTCCTTCCTTAAGCTTTTGATCGGTTACGACTATGAAATGCCATGGCTGAAGATTATTCGCCGATGGAGCTAACCTGCCGGCCTCTAGAATATTCTTCAAGACATCTTCTGGAATCGGCTGCTTCTTATATCTGCGGATACTCCTCCGCTTAAAGATAGCGTCTAGAAGTGACATGGTCGTTCTTCACATAGATTTGATGGATTATAAAGTTTTATGGATCGAGTCGTGCTCAAAAACCTCTGCAAAGGGAGGATCTTAATTAAACCCTAGAATGGCCATCGAAGAGCATAGAACTCTTTAGACAAAACATTCTAAGAGATGGAAAAGTATATGGTTAAGGATGGTTGACATCCATTGGGAGGGGGAGAGGGTTGAGGAAGAGGATACCCTTCGTTCCCTCTCCACATGACGTCGTCGAGAAGATGCTCTCAATAGCTGATCCAAAGCCGGATGAACTTCTAATAGATCTGGGATCTGGCGATGGGAGAATAGTGATCTCAGCGGCTAGGGACTATAAATGTAGGTCTCTCGGAGTCGAAATCGATGACGTGCTGATAGATCACTCCATGAGGAAGATTCAAAGACTTGGGCTTAAGGATGTTGAGATCGTTAAGGCAGATCTATATCAATATGATCTATCGGATGCTGACATCGTCACTCTATATCTATTGCCTGACACCCTTAAGACTTTAAAGCCGAAGCTCCTCAGCCTTAAGAAGGGTGCAAGGATCATCTGCCACGATTACAAGATACCTGGTTTAGAGCCTGATGAATTCTATATCGTTAAATCGAAGACAACTGGGAGGAATCACTTGATCTATCTTTACGAGATCGATTAATAGTAAGCTATTTTCTTGATCCTCGACCAGTTTAAAGCATATTTCAATAGAGAGGGATCTTTGCTAAGCACTTTTAGAATTGTTTTTCCGATCCCGGAGCCTGAGCGATATTCTGCCGCAACGTATTTGATTAGCTTTTGGCCTTTCTCGGATTCGAGTAGATTCCTGATCTCTATTGCGAGCATATAGTTTCTCCCAACGAGATCCCACCACTCATTTTCATATTCTCTTAACTGATTAGCTGATACATCATCCTTCTTTAACGCCTTTACGGCAACTTTCCCAGCAATTCTTCCACATGCGATAGAGGATAGGCATCCCATTCCGAATAATGGATTCACTTGTCCAGCTGCTTCTCCCACAGCCATATATCCATCCGTGTAGCTTGGGGTCATGGGTCCGCCAACGGACACTATTCCAGCCATCTTCCGAATAATCCTATATCCTTGAAATCTCTCCTTCAACAGTTTCTCAAGATAATATTTCGGCGACCTTCTAGACCTCCTAATCCCAAGCCCCACTCTCAGCATCTCCTCACCTATTGGAACTATCCAAGCATATCCGCCCGGAGCCACGTCGGATCCGAAGATGCATTCGATGACATTTTGATCTATTGGACTTCGAAGTTCGATCTCATATTGTAGGCAGACAGCATTATCTCGAGGTCTCTTTAAACCAACCCACTCAACGCTTAAAACCTTGAATCCCTCGGCGCCCACGATCAACTTTGACTCAAACTTCTCGCCGCTTGAGGTTGAAACAACCCAACCATGATCTCTTCTTTTGATCCCCTTAACCCTGGACCCTGTCTTTAAGATCGCTCCGGCTTTAACCGCCTCTTCAGCCAAGTATTTGTCGAATCTACTTCTATCCACAACATAGATCTTGAAGGGAAATTCAAAAGAAAAGTTCTTGTAGGATATCTTCGCCATCTCAGGTCTTGCCTGAATAACGTGATTGGGAACTTCAACTTTCAATAATCGGCAGCCCGTGATGGTCAGCATCCCTGTGCAATGCTAGGGCACTCCAACTGTTTCGTGCTCCTCAAATAACCCAACCTCAAATCCGGCGGAAGCTATTTCTCTCGCGGTCGAAGAGCCTGCTGGCCCCGCTCCTATGACTATTACGTCGAAATCCATGGCCAAATCTTTTTAGAAACTCGTTATATATGTGTTGATTTAAAAGTTCAAAAGCCGGTATAGGGTTGACCTCATTGAGATGAGCGTTGAGAAGGCGGTTATTTTGGCTAGGGGTTTAGGGACGAGGATGCAGAAGCCCTCCCAGGATTTAAGATTGAGGCCTGATGTTATGAGGTTTGCCGAGAAAGGATGGAAGGCTTTCATACCCATTCATGGAAGACCTCTACTTGATTACACGATAAATTCGCTGAAGAGTATCGGGGTTAAGGAGATCTGTCTCGTAATAGGGCCGGAGCATGTGGAGATGAGGAGATATTATGAGAAGCTGGACAAAAGTCTAGATGATATATCGATTCACTTCGCGATTCAAGAGAAGCCTCTTGGAACAGCTGACGCCGTTTACGCCGCCAAAAAATTTGTGGAAAATGACTCATTCATAGTCATGAATGGAGACAACCTATATCAAGTTGATGCTATTAAAATTCTCAAGAAGCAGGCTGATGAGATCTGTTATGGGATAGGTTTTGAGATGGATCATCTGATAGCTAAAGGTAATTTTAGTATTGAGAGGATAAGATCATTCGCGGTGATGGAAGTCGATGATGAGCTGAATTTGATTAGAATCGTTGAGAAACCTCCTAATCCAGAAAGATATAGGACGAGATATGGGATCTTAGTGAATATGAATCTCTGGAGATTCACGCCCCATATCTTCCAAGCATGTGAGAAGATAGAACCACATCCTATCAGGGGAGAGTATGAGATCACGTCCGCGATTCAATTCCTAGTGGATGAAAGAATTGTGCCCGTCAAGGTGATACCCGTCGAAGCCGGAGTTCTAGACCTAACTTACAGGACTGACATATTGTCTATTGAAGAGAAACTGGAGAAGTTCATCGCAAATTCTTCAGCCGAGACCTAAACAATTTTAAAGCCTTCTCGAGCTCATCTTCTCCGGCCTGAAGTCGTCTTCCACGTGCTCGCATATTTTAAGGGTAGGCTTCAAAGAACGTTGAGGAGTTTTATGTTTAAATATTCTTGGTGTTACATATAGGTTGTCATGGTGTCACTTTGCCGGCTCAAGAAACTGCTCCCAGCGCTCCTAACATTCCTAATGCTGACTTCGGTGATTGGATATGTATCGGCTGGGGATAAACCCATAGTCGTCACGACTACCTCCGTGATCGGTAGCATCGTTAAGGATCTTGCTGGAGATAGAGTTGATCTCTACGTAATCGTGAGCCCAGCTATATGTCCAGCTCACCATGACGTTAAGCCGAGCGATGTCTATACCTTCTCGAAGGCAAGTCTCATACTCTATCATGGATTCGAGCCATGGGTTGAAGATCTCTATAAGGCGTCTGGATCTAAGGCTAAGCTCGTCAAAATCTCTGGAGCATGGGACACTCCTGAGGGGATTAAATCATATTACAAGAATGTTGCGTTAAAGCTTAAGGAAGAGCTCGGGATAGACGTTTCTGATAGATTAAATGAAGTTCTACCGAAGATAGATTCTCTCGCCGAGAAGATCAAGTCCAAAGCTGAGAAGGTTGGAGCCTCAAAGGTTAAGGTCATTGCAATGAAATGGGTTGAGGAGTTCGTGAAGTGGCTTGGATTCGAGGTCGTCGCGGATTTCGGTCCTCCTGAAAAGCTTTCATCCGCTGATGTAGAGAAGCTCGTTAAGGTCGGGAGAGAAGAGGGAGTCATGCTTGTGATAAGCAATCTCCAGAGTGGGGTTGAGTTTGGAGAATCTCTCGCAAACGAGATAGGGGCTAGCCACATAATCTTGACAAACTTCCCGTGGACCGATCCGGATCTAAAGACATTGATGGACGTGTTGGAGAGAAACGCCGAGAGATTGGTAAGGGGAGTCGAGCTATATCATGTGAAGTCCATTACAAGCGAATTGGAGAACGAATTAAACCTCT
This sequence comes from Nitrososphaerota archaeon, assembly GCA_021159365.1. Taxonomy (GTDB): domain Archaea; phylum Thermoproteota; class Nitrososphaeria_A; order Caldarchaeales; family Wolframiiraptoraceae; genus AUK039. Next base: position 9,047 of record JAGGRY010000047.1, read on the forward strand.
ACAAGGTCCTTAGCTACTGTCTGATAGCCGTGGTCGTAGTTGAAACAATATTCTTGGGCTACATCCTCAGGAGGAGGGTTAAGCACTGAACCGCGAGAAACCATCCCTTAAGCTTGAGCTGTGTGAAGCGTATGCGGTTGAACTTAGAGATGTCTCGACGTATTATTATGGTGAGAAGAGGCCTGCAATAAGGGACATAAACCTGAAGATTCCGGCGAACACGCTTTCATTAGTCGTGGGACCTAATGGAGCTGGAAAGACCACGTTATTGGAGACGATCCTAGGACTCCTGAAACCGAAGCGTGGAACGGTTAAGATCTTTGGACATAATATGCGTAGGAAGGCGCAGTTCATCAGGAAGATGTGTAGCTATCTACCACAAGATTTTATGAAAGACTCAGATGAGCCGTTTCTGGTTAAGGATGTGGTGGCCATGGGCATAGCCTCGAATAGGGATTTCGGAAAGCTTAGGGAAGAAGATTGGAGAATGGTCTACGAAGCCTTAGAACTCGTTGGAATGCTCAAGTTCTCTGAGAGACCGATTGGAAAGCTGAGTGGAGGCCAGCAGCAGAAAGTGATGCTTGCCAGAGCACTTGTTAGGAAGCCGAAGCTACTCTTACTCGATGAGCCTTTCAGCTCCCTCGACAAGGATTCTCGAAGATCAATCTCCGAATCTCTTCTACCATATCTCGTAAAGAATGGATGTACGGTGATCATGGTTAGTCATGATCTAACGTTTAGGCCGGCTGTATGCGATCTAGTGATTAGAATGGAGTCGGGGAGAATAGTTGAGGTGGCTGAGACTTGATCTCAACCCTGCTCCTATACTCCCTCATAGCGGGAATAATTGCCGGATCCTTATGCGGATGCACGGGAACCATCTGCGGCAGGATGAAGCTCAGCACCATAGCCTTCACGATGGCCCATGCAGCTCTAGCCGGCTCAGCCCTCTCACTACTCCTTGGATTAAATTATTTGATCACTGGGATGTTGTTCGCGGTTTTGACGGCGATAATCTTGGGCCCTCTCTCAGACATCTTAAGAATATCCCTCGACACTGCATCCATGAGCCTGTTCTCTATCTATAATGCCTTAACCTTCATCTTCCTAATAATGTCTCCTGGCCCAACGCTTTCAAGCGAGAAAGTTGGAGGAATTCTTTGGGGAAGCATTTTAGCCATAACTCCGACTTATCTAACGATCTTGATAACCGTCTCGATAATCTACGTCATGGTTCTTCAGATATTTTGGGGGAGGATCTCCTCGATACTGTTTGATCCAAGGCTCGCTGAGGCAGAGGGGGTGAACGTCAAGTTCTACACCTATATGCTGCTGATCCTAGCGGGGATGATAATAGTCTTCACCTTAAAGATCACCGGAGGGTTCCTCGTATTCTCCCTGCTCTTCATTCCATCCGCTACATCAATCCAAGTATCGAGAAGCCTGAAAGGAATGATCTTAACGTCATCCATCATCGGAGGGCTCTCATCAACGATCGGAATAATGATAAGCTTCATCTTCAACCTACCTGTTGGATCGTGTATCGTTATCGGGGCTGCCACAATATTCGCGGCGACATCGATAATCTCCTCAATGATTAGGAGTAGGGTTATTGGGTGTGAGAGAATTGAGATCGGATGCTGAGAGAAATCCGCCGAAGATAGATGATGAGATGCTGAGATGGGCGATAAGATTTCATGGACATCTTGGCCCATTCTTGATTCTCGGCCTCAGAGCCGGGCTCAGAGCTGTGGAATTATTTGGACGTGATCCCTTCAAGCTCAAGGCGATAGTGGCTCTTAGAAGAATCATACCCTATACATGCTTCCTTGACGGAATTCAGTTCTCCACCGGATGCACTCTAGGAAAGGGGAATATAGAGGTCTTAGAAGGCGATGGAATAATGGTTAGATTCATTCATGAAAATGGCGAATTGATGCTCATAGTTAGGGACGAGATCCTGGAAGAGGCGATAAACGCTGAGGACGTGGAGAAAGAGGCGTTAAAACTCCTGAATCTACCGCTGGACAAGTTGTTTATGGAAAGACATTAAGCTAGCCAACTCCAACATTTTCATGATGGGGAAGATAATTAGAGCTGGGGTATCATTTCAGGAGGAACTTCTAAAATCATTCGATGAAATAGTTAGGGAACTCAATCTTGGATCAAGATCTAGGGGGATTCAAGAAGCCATGAGAACCTTCATATCGCTAAATGCCTGGAGACTTCCGGGAAATCAGGAACTAGTCGGAGCAATATTGGTCCATTACTCGCATGAGGAGCGCGGGCTAGATGAAGAACTCATAGATGTTCAACATGAATTTCTAGACATAATTCCCTCTATGATGCACATACATCTCAGCGAGGATTCATGTCTCCAGATAATTGTCATTAGGGGAAAAGCCTCCAAAGTGAGAGAACTCATCAAAAGGCTTAGAGAAGTTGGTAAGCTTAAGCAGCTAAGTCACCTACTTATCCCAACATGTTGAAGAATCTATCATTACGATAGGCTTATCGCGGAGTTTAAGAACTTCATTAAGATGTCTGGATAGACTCCGAGTATTATTGAGATTATCGCCAAGATGAGCAAGGGCATGGTCATCACGAGTGGAGCCCTCTTGACGTTCTTCAACTCGTCTGGCAATGGTCCGAAAAATATCCTCTTAATAGGCCAGAATGTGTAAATCAATGTCAGGAAGGTTGCGAAGATCCCTATCAAGGCTATTAAGAGACCTGTTGTAGAGCCTTGAAATCCCTGCCTAAATATCCCAACAAACATTATCCATTCAGCTTGAAATCCGCTCAACGGCGGTATCGCTGAAAGTATCATGGCGCCGATCACGAAGAGCGCGGCCGTTAACGGCATCTTACTGGCAAGCCCGCCCAACCTCTTCATGTCCCTCATCCCGGTCTGGTAGACTAGTATTCCAGCTACGGAGAAGAGTATGCATTTCCCAATTATGTGGCTTATAAAGTAGAATACTCCGCCGACGACCCCAAGGGCCGTGCAGCTCGCGATGCCTAGCAGTGAGTATGCATTTTGACTAATTGTTGAACATGCGCATAATCGTTTCACATCGTCTTGAGCGAGTGTTAGAAATGCTCCATAAACCATGGTTATGAGCGCCCAGATCATTAAGGGTATGCTGAAGATCTTAAAGGTCGCGAACAAATGCTGAACGAGGAGCCTAACTATTACATAATTGCCCAATCCGACGATAGTAGCTAGGATAGCTGCGATACATGTCGGGTGTTCGGCGTGCACCCACGGAACCCATACATGGAACCCGAATACCGCCATCTTGATGAGCCAGCCGATGAGGATGAAGAAACATACTAGAAGCGCATCCATTCCCATAAGAGATGAGAGGGATGAAATCTCAAAACTCCCGATCTTAACATATGCGAGTACCGCACCTACTAAAAACAGAGCGGCGCTTACGTGGCTCCATATGAAGCACATGATCGCAATTCTATGCCTATCAATATATCCAAATAGATCCATCAAGAAGTAGAAGGGTATCAGCACCAACTCGACGAAAAGATACATCTCGATAAGATTTGTGGATAAGGATATACCTGTAAAGCCTATCGCGAAGAACGTGTAAAGCACGAAGTAAAATCTGTAAAGTCCCCAATCATCACCTCCATAAATCAACTCTATCCTATGTCTTATGTATGGGATTGAATACGCCGCGCATGCAGCGCAGATTAGATTTGCGATTAAAGCTACTGGTAGGCTCAGTCCGTCGGCGAGCAAACCAAATTTGAGTTTGGCAAGCTCGCTCCACGCATACTCCTCATAAATTGGGGCTGGGTTAACCCAGATCCTCATTCCCGCCAATGTCAGCATTATGGTTGAGTAGATCAGAGAGCCGCATGAAATCCAACCCGCGATTTCCTTGAGCTTCTTGCCTGCTATCACGATCACTATGGCAGCGATTAGGGGGATGAGTATTGATTGGAGGAGAGGATGTGGGACGGACATTTTAGATCACCACGAGAATTATCATCACCATCGATGTGAGGAATATTAGAATATAGAGTATGTTTATGGATGCTATGCCTGTCTGAATCCTCCTGATTCCACTGCACATGATTGCGAAGAATCTGGGGACGCCTATGTTGAGGAAGAAATCTATCGGATCCTCGATATATCTTTGAACTATCGGCCTTAACAGATGAAGTCCTTTCACAAATGTTATCGTGTAGAGTTTATCGATGTACCACCTATTCCAGAGAATCTTATGAAACAGTCTTAAAGCGGCATTCGCGTTCACGAGCTTCCATGAATCCATCTTATGGCTTATGTAGAATATGTATGCTGGAGTTCCGGCTACCAGGAGCATCACAATCGATAATGATGGGATTATTACCTCGGTGAGAGATGCGGGTGTATGAGCTGAGGCTGTTAAGGGAATTCCTAACACGTTTATGAAATATTCTCTAAAGGTATCGTGAAGAATTCCTCCAAGCCAATATCCTATCAGTCCAAGGATTAATGTCAGTGACGATAAGATTCCAAATGGAATCCACATCAACTTCGGCTCGCCATGGCCTTCTTCAAGTTCACCGGATCTCGAGTGGAAGATGTATCCTATCATCCTTATCGAGTAGAAGCATGTTATTCCAGCCGTTAGGAGAGCGATTAAGAACAATCCGTATTGTCCAGCATTTACACACGCCATCAGGATTTCATCTTTGCTCCAGAACCCCGAGAATGGCGGAACCCCGGCGAGAGATAGTGCGGAGAACCACATGAAGATCCATGTCATCGGCATATACTTTCTATTCAAGCCTTTATCGTGAATGTAGATCGACCCAGTTACATGTATCACCAGTCCTGCGCATAGAAATAGGGCTGCCTTGAATAATGCATGGCTTAAAAGATGATATAATCCTCCAACATATCCCGTTATGGTCGCATTAACGCTCATTCCAGCCACGCCTAAGCCCAACATCATGTATCCTATCTGGCTCATGGTTGAGTATGCTAAGATCTTCTTCAATTCTAAGGAGACTAAAGCGTTAGCTGCGGTGATGAAAGCCGTTAATGTCCCTAGAATGGCTATGATTGAGAAGAAGTTGAATGCTTCTGAGAAGCCGTTAACCCAATACCCGTTGAAGAATATTGGGAAGAGCCTGGCAACTATGAATACTCCGGCCTTAACCATTGTGGCGGCGTGGATCAGCGCTGAAACAGGTGCTGGACCTGCCATAGCCTCTGGAAGCCAGACATGGAGGGGAAATTGAGCGGATTTCGCTATAGGTCCACCTAAGAGTAGGATTATTGTTAGGGTGATTATCCCTGGATTCGCCGCCATCTTAGTCATCCAAATATCTGTCGTCGAGATCAGCGTTAGGAAGTTAAAGGTCCCAGCATATAGATAGATTATCAGGATTCCCGCGAGCATCGCAACATCGCCTAAAGACGTTACGATCAGCGCCTTAAGACCGCATGTCGAAGGCTTCTCGAATGGATGTGGCGGCGGCCCGCCAATCCAATACTTTTTCTCATCCATGTAGTAGTGGCCTATTAGAGCGTAGCTGCAGAATCCCACTATCTTCCAGCCTATGAAGAAGAAGATGAAGTTATCCGCCAAGACTAGTAAGAGCATTCCTCCGACGAAGAGAGACATTAGAGACCAGTATCTCGCCTGCCCATACTCTTCTTCCATATACTTTATTGAATAAACCATGACTAGGAGGCTTATGAAGGAGACTATGTTAACGAGGATTATGCTGAGAGGATCTAGGAGAATCCCGGCCCTAATAGGCTCTCCGTATGGAAGCGTTATCCATCCGATCCAAACATCTCTTAATCCGGGTTTAAGAATGTCTGGAAGCATGAGTAAGGCCATGATCCAGGAGATCCCGGTGAACGTCGACGCTATCATTCCCTTTAACTTAACATCGTCTTCTCCTCCAATGAATAGGGATAGGATTGACCCTATAAACGGCGAGACCCAACATATCCAAGGAGCATAAAACATTCTCAAAGTTTCAAACATATCTTCCAACCTCCATAAGCCATGAAGACGATTCTTCAGCGAACTTTAAGATCGGATCAGGCCAGACCCCCAGCAAGACCACCAAGAAGACTAGACAACATATCGGTATCAGAATCAAGATGGGCGCCTCTTTCACGTCATCTAATTTCTCATTCTTAGGCGCGGCGATCAAGGCTTTAAGGATCCTGATATAGTATCCGGTTGAGACCGCGCTGAAGATTATTAGGAGTATTCCGAGCCAAAGCATTCCAGAATCTAGACATGACATGAATAATATCAGCTTGCTTATGAAGCCATTAAGAGGAGGCATTCCAATTAGACCTAAGACAGCTATTGTGAAGGCCGTCGACGTTATCGGCATCTTCCGTCCGACTCCAGCTAGATCTCCAAGATTCCTCGCGCCTATTCTATAGATGATCGCCCCTATACATAGAAATGCCAATGCCTTCATCAATCCATGATTAAATATGTGAAGTAGAGCTGCCGTTAAGCCCAGCTTCGTCCCTGCCGCGATTCCTATGAAGATATATCCTATATGAGCTACACTTGAGTATGCGAGCATTCTCTTGACATCGTTTTGGAGCAATCCAGCAATGTTTCCAAGTATCATGTTCAGGGTCGCGAATGCGGCGAAGAACTCCATCCAGCTAACCTTAATGGCCGGAAAGATGAAGAATAGGAGCTTACATATCACGAAGACCGCGAGCTCGGTTGATGCCCCGGCGATGACCGCGGAGATCGGGGATGGAGCAGCGGTATAGGCGTCTGGAACCCATACATGTAACGGGACTATCGCAGCCTTTATCCCGAAGCCTGTTATCAGCATCCCTAGAGAAGCATATAGCCATAGCCCGCCTTCTCCCGCTTTAAGAGATAATGCTATTCGAGGTAAGTTTAAGGTTCCAGTCAGGCCGTAGAGGAGAGACATCCCAAATAATATAGTCGCTGATCCAACTCCGCTCATCAACATGTATTTTATCGCCGCCTCAACAGATTCCTTCAAATCCTTTCTGAACCCGACCAAGACGTATGAGGTTACACACATAAGCTCCCAGAAGATGAATAGCGTGAAAAGGTCTCCTGAATATGATGCCCCAATAATGCCTGTTATCATGGCCATGAGAAGAGAGTAATATAGCGGTGTCCCAGGATCCTTTTCCATGAATCTCATCGAATATATGGCCGCGAATAATCCCAAGACCAACGCTAAGAGAGTCATCAAAGATCCCGGAACGTCTATCATGATGCTTGTGTGAATTGGGGATGTTTTCGCCGGAATTCTTATAGGATTTCTAAAAATTTGGGGGAGGAGATACAGGAGGTAAGCCATGGATATGATGTAGCCTCCGATAGATACAGCTCCGCAGATTAAACATGAACTCTTTTTTGGAACGAAGAACCCTATTATCGGTGTGATTATTAAGAAGATGAGCAGGGAATCTATTATTGGGGTGAACATAGCTTCATCCCCTTAATTCTCTCATCCTCCTAACATCCAATGTCCCATAATGCCTATACGCATAAACCGTGAAGGATAATAGAACAGCCCCAACACATCCGGCCAAACCTATCGATATCATAACTATCGATCTCGCCAGCGGATCTATGAATCCTGGAACCCAATATGCCGAAAGAGCTATGAAGTTTATGTGAGCCGCATTAATCAGAATCTCCATTCCCATAATCAATCTAATTAAATTCCTCTTCGTTACCAGACAATACAATCCTATGATATAGAGTATTATCGCACATGCGAGATAGGCTGAGAAGCTAGGCATCTCTTTTCACCACCTCTCAGCCCTAAATAACGCGACGCATCCAATAGCGGATGCAAGTAACACAAATGCTTGAATTAAAAGATCAAGAGAACGATTCTTCCAAAGGAATATTCCAGATCTCTCACCAACATCATCCCCAACGTTGATCAACGTCCTAGACTCCGCGTATTTGAAGAGCGGGAATTCTTGCTCATTTATCATGATTAGAGCGACCACTATCGCGGCTATGGCGAAGATTACTCCGATAACTTGAAGATAATCCACCTTCACCTCATCTCACGCTCCTTTCCAACAGTGAGAATCACTGTAACCAAAAGTAATGCAACGACAGCTCCAGCATAAATCGCTAGCTGAAAGATTGCTAGATAGGGCGCGTTAAGCATCCAGAACATGGATCCGATTGAGATGCACATTAAGGCGAAGAACATCACGGCATGGAAGAGATTCTTCACCTCAATCGATAAAACAGCGAACACTAACACCAATATAATCAGAGTAAGCTGAGCGATATCGGCGAGCATATATGTTCACCTTTTTTGACTTTCAAATCGTTAAGGAATTAATTTTTAAGGTTTTTAAAAAGTCTTTCTATGGCAGCAATCTTAAATCAACGAGAACTCTATCGATCCTAAAAGAGGGTGTTGGATTCCTTGAAAAACGCCTAACTCTATTTTTTGAGAATTCATCGTTCCGACCTGTTTCAACGGTCAAATGTGTTAGCAAAGCATAATAGCGTCCTGACGCGATTTTGAAATCCACATGAACATGGTTAAGAAAAATAAGCTTCATCGATGCCTTCCAAATAATTGCAGCTAACGAATGGAATCGTCCAACCTCATGCAATATCCTATCCGAGCGTAAGCTGGATTGAACTCTTCGACATTTTTCGGGCTATATAAGCTTATGTTAAAATGTTGAGAAGAAACACTTATATCCCCTCACAATAACATAAACAACAAGACCCGTAGGTGGGTGAAAAATATGGGAGGAGCTTCTGAAAAAGAATCTGAAAGGCAGACGGTCTCTCGTAGGCAATTTGTTGCTGGCGCTGCGACAGCATTTGTTTCTGCTGTCGTCGGAGGAATAGTTGGTAGCCAAGCATTTCCAAAAACTGTGACTGAAACCCTCACGAAAGAGGCAACCAAGACTTTAACCTCCACCGCTACCGCAACCGTTCCCACAACGCTAACCAGCACTACAACTGCTACACAGACTGTAACCCAAACAGCCACTAGAACCGTTACTGAGACTGTTGCACTACCAAAATCAGGAGTAATCATTCACGATCCAACAGTTTGCCGTGGATGTGGCATATGCGAACTCGCTTGTTCGCTAGTTCATGAAGGAGCATGTGGCCCATCTTTATCGAGAATACGTATAATAAATGATGTACTCGAGTTTAATTGGCTTGGACAAATTTGCCATCAATGCGATTGGCCTGAATGCTATTTTGCTTGTCCTGTGAGTGCTATTAAGATTGATTCTAAGACTGGTGCTAGGT
>JAGGRY010000018.1 GCA_021159365.1 Nitrososphaerota archaeon
GGACTTTGGAAGCCCGCAAATTGGGCAGATCTCTTCCCCCATTACCTACCTCCTTATCCTCTTGTTATATCTTTTAGGATCGATATAATGTTTTCTCTTAGTTTGATGCTCTTTCCGGCTTCATCCCTAAAACACATTTAGGATACGTTCATGTAACTGTTTTAGAGAAGTTTTAGTAAACTATTATTAATTGGCCGCTTTAGCAAATCATGCATCAATCACCGCTAATATACCCACCAGAATTATCTGAACCATCCACGTCCCCCTTCGGCATTCTCATTTTTTCTACGCTTTTCTTCCTAGAGATCTTTTCAAGATAGCGCGCTCGTCCTTCTGGGGCGATCGCGTTTAAACATGTTCTCATAAAGCTTATATAAGATCTTTCTAAAAGAAACTCATGCCTGATAAGCGTCTGAGGCCTTGGGAACTTCTGTTAATGATTTTGATATTATCCGGGCTTATGATGCTTTCAGCAGCTCAAGCGAGCTCCGGTTTCCAGCCTCGATATAGAGCTAATAACTTGATTCACTTATATCAAGCTGGTTTAGCAGGATTTACGAAAAGAAGAGCGATAACGATTAATAATCCTGGACTAGCCCTAACGGACTATCAAGTCTTAATCAAAGTTGACTACGACTCGGATATGCAGGTCGATTTCGATGACCTGAGGTTCACAGATTCCGACGGAGTTACGGAGCTAAGCTACTGGATTATGGAGAAAACTGATTCTACCGTAGCATATGTATGGGTTAAGGTTCCCTCGATCCCCGGCTCAGGTAGCAAAACGATATACATGTATTATGGCAATCCATCCGTGAGCTCAACAAGTAATGGAGAGGAAACTTTTGACTTCTTTGATGACTTTGGAGCTGACAACGCGTTAAATACAGATAAATGGGATGAGATTGAAACAGGTGCAACGATAGATTGGTCTTCAAACGAGTATGTAGAGGTCTCAGGCTCGGGAGGAGAAAACTGGATAATCGGAACAAAGCAAAGCTATCCTGTTAATTTTGTAGCTGAGTTCAAAATAGATATCGTCTCATTTAGTGGCGGCACTAGAAAATTCATGTTCCAAACGTATGATGAGACAGATGCTGTTGTAGGTTATCCACTCAATTGGGGCAAATATAATGGGATAAATGGTCCAGATGGAGATCTTTTAACCGGGGTTAGGTGGTTTAAAGTTATCTTAAAGTCGGATGGATGGAGTGTTTATTCGAGGACTTCTCTCGATTCATCATGGTCTCCGTGGAGAAGTGATAGTTGGAGTCAAGACTTCCTTAAACCTGCTCTCCGACACTTTACCGGATCGCCGAGTATTTCAGGTAGTCTTACGGAAAGGTGGTATTACTATTTCCATCGTAAGTATGCTTCAGTAGAGCCGACAACATCAATAGGTGTTGAAGAAACATCTACGGAAGTTGGTCAAACAGAAATAGATGAGAGAGATGCTGCTGACACGAAGGCGATAATTACCGCCTCAGAACCCGGCTTTACCACGATAACCAAGTTATCTGATAATCCTAACGGTCCCATTCCCCCTGGACTGATTCCGCTTAAATACATAAGAATCCAAACAACGGCATCCATCTCTAAAGCTGTAATCAGAATATACTATACTGATGATGAGGTGTCGGCGGCCGGAATATATCCCGAGACCCTCCGAATATATCATGCAGTTCATGGTCTATACTGGAGGACTCTTCGAACAACTTTCGGCAGCGACGCTGATGGAAAATATTGCCAAGCTGAAGTAACCAGTTTATCGGACTTTTCCCTCATGGGCAGGTCAACAGCCCCAGTTGGAGGCGAAATATATACACAAGTTCCTTCCATCTCACTTAGGATAATAATCCAGAAAATCCTTGGATTCGTTATTCTAGCCGCACTCGGCGCCGCCGCAATGGCGATCCTCAAGAAACATTCCACCTGAGGGAAAGAGTAGGGAGAAGAGTCAGCGAATATTGAGGTTGGGATGAAGCTTTATGATGGGCTTCAAGAACCTTGCATCGAAATGGCTTTAAATCTCATAGACTTAGAACTGGAAAATGCCTTGGTTAGGACTAACTTGATGATGAGATAAGCTCCGAGAAACTACTTAAGGGCCCTGATGACTATTTACAGGCCGGTTTATTCGATTATGTAAGGCTTAACCTAAGGTATCGTTTTCCTCGGCTTCATAGAGCTTTTTTCTCTCCTCATATTCCATTCTACTAAGCTTGATTCTCGCTGGAGCGCCTATCACCATGGAGTTCGCTGGAACATCCTTGGTCACTATCGATCCAGCGGCTATAACGGAGTTCTCTCCAACCTCTATTCCAGCGATCAACACCGCTTCAGCTCCAATTATGGCGCCTCTCCTGATCTTAACTCCGCTCAATTTTCTGCTTACTGGATATCGGTCATTCGTCACGGTTACATTAGGCCCTATGAATACATCGTCATCGATCCATGTTAAGTGGGGTAGGTAGACCATAGATTGTATATTCACGTTCTCACCTACATGGACCTCTCCATCGAGTTGGCTGAAGCTCCCTATCCTCGAGTTAGACCCTATCTTCGAGTTCTCTCTTATCAATACTCCATGCCCCGTCTCGACACGGTCTCCCAGCTCAGCTCCCTCATAGATTACGGTGAAGCTTCTAATGACGCAGCCTCTTCCTATCTTAGCTCCATCACTGATCAAGTCGAGTTCCTCAATTTTCTTCGGGAAGTGTTTGAGCTTCCGTCTAATGGGATAACCAACATATACCCAATTATCGATTAACGTCTCCTCTCCTATGACACTTCGTCCAAGTATTATAGCATTCTCCATGATGATTCCATGGACCTGCGCCCTCTTCGAGACATAGCCTATCATCGATCTTCGAATCACCTCGTTCCCTAAAAACTATATGTGTTGAGAAAATTATTAATCCAGCGAACTTCACTAATTAATTGCTTATGGATAAACTTATCTCGAATTTCGATGAGCTCGTTAAGATGAGGAGGGGGCTTATCTCAAGGCTTAGACGCCACGCTCTTAGAGCGGTTGAAGCCGCGATAAACAGCGTAACTCCGAGAAATTCTCTTAAGAGAAGCATTAGGAGAAGAAGCAACAAGTTAATCATCATGCATAGGAAGAGAATAGACTTGAAAAAGTTTGAGAAGATACTTGTCCTCGGAGCTGGGAAAGCATCGATTGGAATGGCCAAATATATCGAGGAAATCTTAGGAGATCTTATCAGCGAGGGGGCGGTTGTAGCGCCAAGAGAACTGGCCGAGAGAGCGAAGCTGGAGAAGATTGAGATCTTGCCTTCGACCCATCCCATACCGAGTGAGCTTGGAGTTAAAGCTGCATCGAGAATCCTAGAATACGCTGGCGAGGTTGGAGAAAAGACCCTTACAATATTTCTCTTATCTGGCGGTGCATCGGCCCTACTCCCCATGCCCGCCGATCCTCTAACCCTTCAAGATAAGATTGAAGTAACGAAGCTCCTTTTAGCGAGTGGAGCGAACATAGATGAAGTAAACGCTGTGAGAAAACATATCTCTGGAATAAAGGGAGGTTTACTCGGGAAGAAGCTTTCAAAGGGTTTTGTAATCTCCCTGATAATCTCGGATGTCGTCGGCGACAAGCTCGAGACAATAGGATCCGGGCCAACAGCTCCCGATCCAACCACTTTTAGAGATGTATATGAGATTTTAAACAAATATGGCTTATGGAATAAGATCCCTGAAGCGGTAAGATCTAGGATCATGCTCGGCCTTGATGGAAAAGTTGAGGAAACCCCGAAGCCTGGAGACCCCATTTTTAAGAGAATCATGAACTTGATCGTGGCAGGTGTTGGAGACGCTTGCAGGGCCGCCGAGAGATATCTTAGATCTAGGGGATATAGGTCCATGATCTTAACGAGATTTATGGAGGGAGAGGCCAAGGAGATCGGGATCTTCTCCGCCGGACTCTTGAGACAATTATCTGAGCGAAGAGGAAGACATGCTATAATTATGGGCGGCGAGACGACCGTTACCGTTAAGGGTAAAGGAATCGGTGGAAGAAACCAGGAACTCGCCCTTTCAGCCTCAATTAAGCTAAGAGATCTAAGGAACTGTTGCCTGGTGAGCATCGGAACCGATGGAGTTGATGGGCCGACCGATGCCGCTGGAGCGATAGTCGATGGAGAGACCTATCGGGATGCTTTAAGACTTGGTCTAAATCCAGTTGAATTCTTGACCGAGAACGACTCAAACACTTTCTTCAAGCTTGTTAGAGGGTTAATAACCACGGGCTATACCGGGACAAATGTGGGCGATGTAGTATTGTTATTAAAGGCTGACCGATAGAGAGAGGTTAATTAGTTGGCTTCACGTGATTTGAAGCGAGCCTAGATGACGATTGAAGCATTCATAGACTTGGTGTATAGGAGTATCTTCTGGCTCGCCCTCGCAGTTCTCATAATCCTGATAATATACACCATCTATAAGTCTCTTGAAAAGGGCTAGAATTGAGATGAGCTTCATCTCTGAAGCAGATGCGTCGATCGTCAAAAAATTCTTCAAGAACTTCTATAGGAAGACTTACTCAAAGCTCTACATACCGAGTAGACTTCCTGAGAGGGAATTCGGATACTTCACTTTTGAGAAGAAGCTTATGATCAGGCATCTGAGCTTTAATTCTCCCCAAGAGCTCTGGGAAAGAATAATTGAAGAAACGCCTTTACATATCTACCACTCAGCCGCATTCTACAAGTATCCGAGAGCTCCTATGGATGCGAAAGGTTGGCTTGGAGCGGAGCTCATCTTCGATATAGATGCCGACCATCTCAAGACGCCCTGCAGGAAAAGACATGACTTCAAGGTCTGCAAACGCTGTAGGAAAGCATATCCAGTAAGCTTGGATCTATGCCCTGATTGCGGTCAATCCTTAATGAAAGTCGAGTGGGTGTGCGACCTATGCTTAGAGGCGGCGAGAGAGGAAGCTAGAAAGCTCTTAAGCTTCTTAGAAGATGACTTCGGATTCAGTAAGTTTAGAGCCGCTTTCTCAGGGAATAGAGGATATCATCTAGTCGTTGAAGATGAATCCATCCTAGAACTCGATCAAGCTGAGCGCAAAGAATTGATAGACTACATAACCGGAACTGGATTGAGCATGAAGCTAATGGGCTTAGAAGAGAGAATTATAGACTTGGAAACGGCTCCCAAGCTAGAGGATCCCAGCTGGAGAGGCAGAATCGCTAAAGCTGTATTCGAGCTTCTCGCCTCCCAAAACTATGAAGTTCTAAGAGAAGTTGCAGGAGATTCAATAGCTCAAACATTAATTGACGAAATTAAAGAGATCTCGAAAGCCTTAGGGGAGAATGTTCCATGGAATCTTATGAGACCCAGACTCAGGAGAACTCTCTTTGAAGCTGCGAGAGAACTCGCTTCAGCCCATATAGATGTAGTCGTGACGCAGGACATTCATAGACTTCTGAGGCTTGGAAATTCTTTAAATGGAAAGACGGGGCTCATGGCGAAGATGTTTAATCCGGATGAACTAGACGAATTCGAGCCCTTCTCAGAGTCCGTGGCCCTACCGATGGACGATGAACTCACAGTATACGTGATAAAGGCTCCAAGATTCAAGCTGGGCGAAGTAGAGTTCGAAGAATGTGAAAACGAGTTAAAGAAGCTTCCAGCCGCGGCCGCAATCCTACTCCTCTGTAAGGGTGCCGCAACGCTTCCATAGAGAGATTCCATTTATAATGCTTGAAATATGTTTATGGTTGATGGACGAGGGTTCAGGGCAATCGATCTATGAACTTTTGACCAGTCTTTGGAGGAGGGAGAGGGAGAGCGAAGAGCTAGTGAAGCTCCCAGAGGATTTTGGGCGAAGAGTTCAAGAATATATTGGAAGCGTTAAACATCATCTTAAGGTATCTGATAAGCAGAGCCTTTCATTCGAGCTTAGGAAAGCAGAGCTCGAAGCGGTAACGTCTTTACTAAATGAGCTATTCGAGCTTAGGCTTAGAAAGATCCTAAACCTGGTTCTTCAAGAAGGTTCCCCTGAAAACCTATTCGACTTTGAATCCAGAATCTACCTAAATCTTCTAGAATCTGTTAAAGAGTATAAGAGAAGGGTTAGAGAGTTGATGGTTTCAGTGGCGTATAGGGATTGGAGAGAAGTGGAGTCCACCCTAATCCCGGTCTATTTCCTTAAGGAGCATGATAGGATAATAAGTTCGGATCGCCGAATTTACGGCCCGTTCAAGCCTGGAGATATAGCGGTTCTACCATCTGAGAATGCGAAAGTCTTAGAGATGAAGAATATAGTGAGGGTTCTGAGGGTGCTTGAGCCGAAGCTTGAAAAGAAGAATGATTAAAGCACGTTAGGTGGAATTGCGCAGAGTTCTTCACCATCAGCTGATAAGAGGATTGATCCAATAATCATCCTCTTCACCTGCTGCTTAAATGGGGTGTAGATCTTTAGATAATTCTTATTTGCATTAAACGCCATCAAGAGACCTATTCCTGAGAAATTATCCGCTAAATCATATAGATAGGATAGGACCCCGATTCCCTTCTTCGAGAGCTCCTCCAAAGTCTTTAAGCCCTTCAAATCTATTATCAAATCGTTTTCCTCAATATAGGTTGAGACGAGCTTCATGATCCTCGATGAAATCTCTTGAACATCGCCGATCTCCATTAGATCCTCAACCTTGGCCCAGCTTATCGGAATCTTCCTCAAGATAGAGTTTCTCAAGAATCTGCTATATGCCATGGATCTAAGCCTTCTTCTCGCTGAAGGTTCCCTCTTCCTAACCCTTAGAGGTGGTGGAAGTTCTCTAACCTCTGATCCAATATCTTCACATAAACTTCTCAATTCACTCGGCAAACTTCCTATCGACAATATCAGCCTCGGCTTCAGAATCTCGAAGAGCATGAGTTTATGCTTGATCGCCTGGCTTCCGGAAACCCATCCATCGAGGTCCGCTACACAAGCCTCGACGCCCTCACTCCTAAGCTTGCTTATGATCTTCTCCGCTCTCTTGACATGCTTCTCAACTAATGGTGTTGGAGAAGTATATCCAACGACTTCGCCGCAATCCATCCTTAGAGTTGAGATGTCTGGAACAGTTCTCTTAAGCTTGACATATCCAATGGTTGTCGGCGGACAGATATTTGACTGACCTAAGTCTAGATCTATGTAGGCCGAGACTCCATATAATTTAACTAGATTATTCGCGATTAGAGTTGCTAAGCTGGTCTTACCGGAATCAACTCCTCCGTAAACGGCTATCAAGCCCTTCCAAGAATTAAGCTCTTTAACGATCCCTCTCCATTCAGTCGGAATAGTGTCAACATCTAGAACCTCGAATCCGCCTCCCTCGCCATGAACGCACTCGATCACGGAATCCTCTTCAACATAGATAGGTCTAGATCTCCAGCTCTTCACAACAACCCTCTTCTTGAGCTTAAGCTGATGATCCAAGATCGACGCCTTTCCGTTGATTAAGAGCGCTGACGCTGGGCCATGGAGGATCACGGTGCTTCCAGCTTTGACCTTAAGCTGAGGCATAGACTTCACCTCAACTTTAAGATATTTCTTAGGGAGAGTATTAGAGCGGAGTATTCATCTTTACTCATCCCCCTCATCCTCGGAATCAATCCCTTACTCGTATTCGACTCATCTACAAGTTTTATGATTACCCCCTCTCCATAGAGCGCTTTCATTATCTTCTGGGCTATGGCCTTCGCGTTCTCAGGATTAGATGTTGCCCCTATTAAGACATATTTCTTCTCAGCCCTTGAATGGCTCTTCATGAACCTGCTTAAATCGTCTAAGAGGCTCTCGATAATTCCATATCTCTTAGTCCTAATCACTCTATGGTTTAAGATGTATGCAACCCCTACACTCTTCCCAGGATCTATCGCCGCCGCGGCTAACCTATATCCAAGTTCTCCAACCGCTATCTCCGATGCCCGTTCGACCAGTTCCTCGATTGAGTCATAATCTCCCTTGTAGAGTATGATTCTCCCTTGATTACCTGATTCTTCCCTCTTCTCCGCTATTACCACCTTTATTGAGAGTGGGAGCTCATCTAAGCTTAAGACATGCTTCACTCTAACGCCTAGAGTTGATGCTATCTCCTTAACCATATTTCCAAATCTCATGTCCGATGCAAGTAAACCTATGATCGGCTCCCCTCTCTTCAATCCCCAAAATAATTTGTGGCAGAGTCTAATAGGTCTTCATGGAATAAGATTTTAAGCTTGGTCGCATAAGATATTTAGTGAGGATGAGAGATGGGTAGGAGACGTAGAAGGAAGATTCGGAAGAGAGTCATCAAACCTCCACCTAAGGTATTCACGTGCCCAGTCTGCAATGAGGAAGCCGTGGCAGTCTACCATGAGGATGGATCAGAATATGCGGAGGTAATATGCTCCAATTGTAAGGCACACGCTAGAGTCAGATGGTTACCATCATACATGGCTGTTGATGCATATGCCGAATTCTATGATATAGTCACAGGATCCAAGAAATCGGCGGAGCATTCGCTGACGGAGCCAGCCGAGATTTCAACCACCGATGAATAAGATTAGTGACGCTTTTTGGCCAAGAATCTTCAAGGAACTTTAATATATTGAGGAATTTCAAGGAGTATTTGACCGATGACGCCGAGAACTCTCAAGGTTGGAAGAGTTGAGCAATATATCTTGGATGAATTGGAGAAAGGTCCTATACACATGACCCTCTTAGACCCCGAAAACTTTACCATAGACTCTGCTCTAAGGGTCGCCAAGGTTTCAGAGGAAGCTGGAAGTTCGGCGATAATGGTTGGAGGATCAACGATCTCATCGCAATTGGAGATGGATCAATTCGTACAAGCATTAAAGGAGAAGGTGAATATACCAATCATAATCTTCCCAAATAACGTTCAGGCCTTAAGCAGATATGCGGACGCGGTATGGTATATGATCTTATTAAATTCGGTCGAATGGTATTATGTAATTGGAGCTCAGATGCAAGGAGCTTTATTCATAAGGAGATATGGTTTAGAGGCTATCCCCATGGGATACTTGGTTTTCGGAGCTGAGAGCGCGGTTTCGGCGATGGGAAGAGCTCTTCCCCTACCCATGAGTAAACCTAAGGTAGTGGTTGCCTATGCTCTCGCGGCACAATATATGGGGTTAAGGTTCGTCTATCTTGAGGCGGGTTCAGGCGCATCATCTCCAATTCCCACGAACGTTGTCCAAGCGGTTAAGTCATCCATAGATGTTCCATTGGTCGTCGGAGGTGGAATTAGATCCATCGATCAGATGAAGAAAATCTTGGAGGCAGGAGCAGACATAGTTGTGACCGGGACTATGGCGGAGAGAGGCGAGGATGCGTTAAAGGCTTTGATAAGAGTCGTCAAGAACCATATGAGAAAAGATGAAAGATGAGATCGGCCTAATCGGATGTTAACAATTATTAAGTTGTGAGAAACACTATCACGTGATCCTTTATGGCGGATCCAAGGGTTAGTAGGTTGGCGGAGCTCCTGACAAGTTACAGCGTTGAGGTTAAAGATGGAGACGAGGTGTTGATCACGGCAGGAGTTGAGGCTTTACCGCTCATCAGAGAACTCTATAAACATGTTTTGATCAGGGGTGGAAATCCATTTGTGGTCATAGTTGACGACGTTTTAGACGAGATCTTCTACAAGTATGCTGGAGAGAAGCAGCTAAAACATCTCTCACCCATCGAGAAATTCATTCAAGAGAAGATAGATGTGAGGATATCGATACTCTCAAGAAGCCATACCAAGCCTCTCGTAAACGTTGATCCGGAGAAGCTTAGGCTTAGACAGGCGTCGAGACGAGAATTGACCGAGATATTCATGAGGAGACATGCGTCAGGCGAGCTGAGATGGGTTGTCTCAATCTATCCCACAAACGCCCTCGCGCAGGAAGCGGGCATGGGGCCGATCGAGTATGAGGACTTCGCCTATAGAGCTTGCATGGTTGATGTCGAGGATCCCATTGGAGAGTGGCGGAAGCAGGCTGAAGAGCAGAAAAAGATGGTCGAGATCTTAAGCAAGGTGGATGAATTGAAGATAATCTCAAAAGATACTGAGTTATTCATGAAGGTAGGCGGGAGAAAGTGGATAAGTGATGATGGCCACAATAATATGCCGGCTGGAGAAGTCTTCTCAGCCCCAATAGAAGACTCTGTTGAAGGAACTGTGAAGTTCACCTATCCAGCGATCTGGAGGGGAATAGAAGTTGAGGGAGTTAAGCTCAGGTTCAGTAGAGGAGAGGTGGTTGAAGCCCATGCCGAGAAAGGTGAGGAAAAACTCCAACACATACTGAGAACCGATGACGGGGCGAGAAGGCTTGGAGAGATAGCGTTTGGATTAAACTATAAAATAGTTAAACATACGAGGCAGATATTATTCGATGAAAAGATCGGCGGAACCATGCATATGGCTCTTGGAGCAGCTTACCCCGATACCGGTGGATTGAACAAATCCGCGATTCACTGGGATATGATCCTAGATATGCGTGAAGGAAAGGTTTACGGAGATGGAGACCTAATCTACGAGAATGGACGTTTCCTAATAAAACCTTAATTAACTAATCGAACCAGTCTCATTAGAGGTTGATGGACTGATGGAATTATCCGATAGGGTGTCGACTGGAATACCGAAACTCGATAAAATGCTCGGAGGAGGATTGCTGAGAGGCAGAACTTATCTAATCACAGGGGAGACTGGAGTTGGGAAAACCATACTCAGCCTTCAATTCCTCCTCGAGGGCTTAAGAAACGGTGAACGATGCATCTACGTCTCCCTCGATGAGAGAATTGATGGAGTGCTGAGAGGAGCGCTATCGCTTGGATGGAATTTCTGGGATTATGTTGATCAAGGATTGTTTTTCCCATTCGAGTTCAGGCTGTTCACATCGGACTTGAAGAGATTTGGAAAGGAGAGCAAGGCGTTCGTGGACGCCATTGAAAAAATAGC
The DNA here is from genome assembly GCA_021159365.1 of Nitrososphaerota archaeon. Classification (GTDB taxonomy): domain Archaea; phylum Thermoproteota; class Nitrososphaeria_A; order Caldarchaeales; family Wolframiiraptoraceae; genus AUK039. Next base: position 10,971 of record JAGGRY010000018.1, read on the forward strand.
TCATGGCCGGAAGATAAGTAGAATAGTCCTCGATCCCATCTCCGCTCTAGCTATGGGAGCTAAGGAAGAGTTCATTGTCAGAGAGTATCTCAGAGAGATAATCAACATGATGGAAGAGAGAATTGGAGCGACCACAATGCTTACATGCGATATACCAACCGGGTCAAACAGGTTAAGCAGGTTCGGGTTCGAGGAATTTCTCTCATCTGGAGTAATAGTCTTAGGGATCGTGAGACTCCGTGGAAAGCTCTTAAAGACCATTTATGTGAGGAAGATGAGATGGAGCAAGGCGGACTCCGCGATCTATATCTTCGAGATAAGACCGATTGAAGGAATAGTTATCAGAGAGTCCCTATCCGAGCAACTGGATAAATCCCTCATAGAGATGTGAAGGAGACCATAAAATCATCGAGCGCTTTTACTTTGACACAATCCTTGTTGACGCTAATGCAATTGCACCATACAATACGATGTCTTCACCTAGAGGTGTCAACCTGATCTCCGGAATCCTGTTAATCACGTATCTCCCAACATATCTCTTGATCGGGGTAGGATTAAATCCGGATTCTTTAACGTCTATTCCAATAACTAAACCTTGACTCATCCACATAATCTTCTTCAAAGATCGGTAATTAATTTTCTTGAGGTAAGCGTCATTAATGCTTAAATAACCAAGCGTGGATGAAATCTCAGGAAGATGACATCTTTAGAAGAGATCAAGGATGAAGTGATCAAAGTCTTAAAGCAGGTATATGATCCTGAAATCCCAGTGAATATCTATGATCTCGGATTAATCTATGGAGTCGAGGTCGATGAGGAGCGTGACGTGAAGATCAAGATGACCTTAACCACGAGCGCATGTCCTCTCATGGGAATCCTGCTCTATCGAGTTGAAGAGATGATTAAGCAAAATATACCAGGTGTAAGAAAGGTTGACGTTGAACTCGTCTGGGATCCTCCATGGACTCCTGAGAGGATAAGCCCTACGGGTAGGGAGCTATTGAAGAAGTTCTTGGGATATGACCCTGTCGAGAGATGGAGGTCGCAGGTTGGCCAAAGATGATGAAAAAGACCTCTAACCGCCTATTTTAATGACGATTAAAGGCCGCTGAGAGCTTGCTTTAAACATCTTTTTATTAGAATGCATGTAACTTACATCATGTTGAGGAGAGATCGATGATCACCCTATGGAGTATTAGGGGGACCCTAGAAAATGGAGGTGACGCTTTTGGAAGATAACTCCCATTCTAGGAATATTCCCCGAAGTCCACCCATCTATCCAAGAGCCTATTTAAGGAGAATAAAGAATGTTAAGCGCGGAGTCTCAACAAGGTCGAGGATCATAGATGCATTGAAGCAGAAGCCGTTAACGATCAATGAGCTCGCGGAGCTCATGGAAATGAGTCCATCTACCATAAGAAGACATCTAAGAAACATGTCAAGGGAAGGAATCGTGTTGAAGTTTAAGTCTGAGAAGAAGAGGCTTTGGAAGTTAACGGGAATAGGGCAGACGGCTTTAGAAGAGGTTATAGCCTAAAGTTAGATGAAGAGCTTGTTTGCGATCACCGTTAAGGCGATTAAGATTCCCGCCAAGATTAAGATTATCTCAGGTCTGACCTTAAATCCCTTAGACTCCTCCTCAAAGAATCTGAGTAGACCGGCCGCCGAGGCTGGCATGGGAGCTTCTCTACGCCTTCTCCTCTTACTCATCTCAAGATTTCTCTGGAAGATCTAGCATTTATCTATTCTCATCTGAGATTCTCTTAGCTCTAATGCGTTGAATCCCCTTCTCCTAAGCTGTTTGACGAAGCTCTTAACGAATCCATGGATCACATAGATCTCCCTAGGCTTACTCTCCTCAACATATCTGATTAAACCCGGATAGTCTGAATGTCCGCTTAATGGAAAGGCTTCATCAAATCCACTATACCTATATCTTAAAGCCCAACCTGTCGCAACCGCCCACCTAATCTTTTTCTTACTCGGCGGATTTCTCCGCTTACTCGCGATATAGACGCATTCTCCTTGTGAAAAGACTTCTAATCCCTCATCGGTGTAGATTGGGAGATAACTTAGCTTTATCCCATGATCGACATATTTCTCCGCAATCTTCGAGACCGTCCAACTGGTTATTACGGGGATCTTTAGATAGGTGTTGACGAGCTTCATTATTTCTTGAGCCTTCCCTAAAGCATAGACCTTGAATGCTGGTATCTCGCCGGATTTAATCGTCCTGATTATCCAATCTATTATCTTTGCATAGATCTCTTCTCTTCTTGGAAAGATGTAGTTCGGAGATCCATAAGTCGCCTCTATCACGAGCTTATCTGCATCAATCGACTTAGCCCCCTTTAAGACTATGCTGTCATACACATTTAGATCTCCCGTGTAGACGAGCCTCTCGTCCCCAGAATCTATCAGGAATTGACTCGATCCCAGAACATGTCCAGAAGGTTCTGCGGAGATCCTCACATCTCCAAACTCTATACGCTCGCCGAATCTCAAGCTTATCCAGTCGAATCCATCTCTAAAGATCTTTAGGATGCACGCCGTCTCGGGAGTTGAGATCACCTTTCTAAGATTTCTTGGAATATGGTCTGAGTGAGCATGGGAGATTAAGGTGAGACCTTCACTAGATCCAGCTGAGTCCAGCCATAACTCAGTCTCCAACGTCTTGACAATTAATCCTCCGCGCCTTAAGACAGTTATCCTAGACAATCTCCGAGTCTTAGAGAGATCCTCGATAGGCATATAGTTTTCTCCAAAAGGTCCGTGATTAGACTTATAAATTCGCTGAACTTGAAAGGCTTGAGCGAGTTGCGAAGATGGAGCAGCACTTCTCGGATAGCATCACTTTACAAGTATCTCTGGAGCATCCCGCTTCCAGGGCACCTACTAGGCTTAGCTACCGCTATGTCAACGGCCTGCCTATTCTCCGTGATTTTCATCGGAAAATTAATGGAAGAACTATTACCTGTAGCTCTCGGCATATATATTCCATTGCTGGTAAATTATATCGTCTCAAGGTTTAGGATAGGGCTCCTAAATTTTAGGAGATTGAATCAGATCACGATAATCGCTATGGCATTTATAGCGTTCGGTCTCCTTCCACTTCTAACCCCATTCGGCGCCATCCTTTCACCGATGATCTTAGGATTCGGAGTATTCATCAGGGTGATAGTGACATTAACTTTAGCTGAGAGAGATTATCATAAGATCCTTCCACCCCTAATCGCTGCTATGTCGTGCGAGCTGCTACCTCCAATAACCCTTTCACAGAATCATGTCTTTAAGCTCACTCTAATCTCCAGCTACTCGATAGGTTTTATCTCGGCCCTACTTCTATTCTTAATTCTCAGCGAAAGCCGTGTGAGAAAAATAAGCTTGATGCGATACTTGACAGCCACCCTGGCGCTGATATTGAACGGTGAGAGAAAGCCGTTAGAAGATGTTGCAGAGTCATTTGACGATAAATCAAAGATAGAGGTGGATCTCTTAATTTTCAGGAAACATTATTCACTTGAGCCGAAACTCGTCGTGGTGATCCCCGGATTTCATCCAGGACCATTCAGAGATTTTGGGAGCAGCGGTCTCCCATACATGATAGCTGATGAATTAGATAAGATCGGAGTCGATGTGATCTTCTTTAAAGGGCTGTCAGGCCATTCAAATAATATAATCTCGATGAATGATTGTAGAAGGATAGCTGAGAAAATAGTTGAAGTCGTAAAGAACTCTCAGAGATTAACGTTTAGGTCGTGCATCGGTCTCCCAATAGCTCTACATAGTGGAATGGCTAAAGCTTCCCTAATCACGCTGGGAGATTCGAAGCTCCTCCTACTAACCCTCCATCCAAATGGAATGGAGGATATTCCACCATCGATCTTAAACGGCGTCGAGGATGAGAGCCTTATCGTGGTCGACTGCCATAATAGTTTCTCGAATGAGATCAGAGAGCTTGAAGGAAACAGTGTCTCGAAGTTGAGGGAGATCATCGAAGTCGCTTCAAATATAAGGCAAACCGGTGAAGAGAAGCTGAATGTGGGATACTCTTGGATCAGGCCGCCTCCATACCCGCTTGAAGACGGGATGGGGCCCTTAGGAGTCTCAGCTTTAACCATATGCTCGGATAAGAGGCTCATGGCCATCATAGCTTTGGATGGAAATAATGCCCTTCCAGCGGTTAAAGAGGAGATCGTGAAGCGGTTGAGAGACTTCGATTTTCAAATAATCGAGGTCTTAACCACAGATACCCACATAGTTAATGGGCTGAAGCTTGGAGGTAGAGGCTACCATCCTCTAGGCGAAGTCATTCCGCCGAAGAGCTTGGCTGAAGACGCGTTTAAAGCCGTTTCGGATGCCTTGGAGAAGCTCGAATCCATGGAGGTCTCTAGAGTGAGGTTAAGGTTTAATGGAGTGAGGGTGATGTCTGAGAGATTTCTCTCCGAGGCCGAGAAGATGGTCATGAAGGGGCTGAGGCTATTTATCTTATTCGCCACCGCCGCCCCGCTACTCTCAGCGATCCTAACGCTTCTAGCCTAATCATTTTTAACCCTCTAGATCTTCTATTCTATCGCTTCCAATGGAAAGGGCGATGGTGATCGTGGGAAGGAAGAAGGCGATCCGCTATGTGACGGCATGCATTACTCTATTTAATCGAGGTGAAAGGGAGATCGTTTTAAGGGCTAGGGGAAGGAATATAGAGAATTGTGTAAGGACCGTGATGCTCCTCAAGAAGGGCTTTTACTCCGAGCTCAAGATAAGGGATATAGCCATAGGCAGCGACATAGTCAAGGGAAGGGGGAGGAGATATGTCAGCTACATGGAGATAGTTATTGAGAGATAAATCCTTTAAACATCTAATAGGGAATCTTAATTCATGAACACGGAAGCTCCAAAGATAACCGCTTATCCAATCGGTGGAAGAGCCCGCGAGATAATCTCAAGAGATGTAAAGCTTATGGCGAGATCATATATGAGACAATATCCTTTGATAGTTAAGAGAGTTAAGGGAGCAGTCGTCGAAGACTTGAATGGAAACCTATACATCGATTTGACATCAGGCTTTGGAACCCTCCCACTAGGAGGATTAAACCCAGAAGTTGTGAAATCCATAATCAGACAAGCTGAAAATCTACCAACATATAGTTTGAGGGCGGCTTATAGTGAAGATGCATTAGAGCTTGTCGAGGAACTCTCGAGGATTGTCCCGATTAGAGGTGATGTCAGAGCCATATTCGTGAACAGTGGATCGGAGGCCATGGACGCCGCTCTAAGATCCATCATCTGGCATACAGATAAGAAGATACTCCTAAGTTTTATCGGAGCCTATCATGGATCAACCCTCGCTACCTCAAGCATATCATTTAACGGTTCTTGGATCGGATGCGAAGCCGGTTTCATGAAAACAATCCACATACCATATCCATATTGCTTTAGATGTCCATTAGGGTTAGATCTCAGTAAATGTGGAACATCTTGTTTAACCTATCTGGAAGATGTAATCTCGAGGATAGGATCTCAGAAGATCGCATCGATAGTCTTAGAGCCGATCCAAGTCGAGGCCGGAGTGATAGTTCCGCCGAGAAACTATATCGAGAAGTTTTTAAAGATGATCGGAGAGAAGAAGATCCTATTAACTCTAGACGAAGTCTCAACGGCTCCCGGTAGAAGTGGAAGATGGTTCGCGGCGGAGCACTGGAATCTCGATGCAGATGTAATTTGTCTCGGTCCACAGCTTTCATCAGGTCTTCCGCTTGGAATCGTCTTGGCCAGGGAGAGCATCTTGGACCTAGAGCCTGAAACATTCGAGTCGACCACTGGAGGATGTCAGCTCTCAATAGTCTCGGCCTTGACAACTCTTAGAATCATAAGGGATGAAGGACTTGTTGAGAGAGCTGAGAGACTTGGAAGGAATATTCTCAAGAAGCTTAACGACCTGAAAGATGAAGTCGAGTTAATCGGAGATGTTAGAGGACTTGGATTGATGATTGGATTGGAATTTACTGGAAAATTAGATCTAGGTCAGAGATTGGCCAAAATACTCGTTAAGGAATGCTTCAGATCCGGCTTAATAGTTAGGAGACGGTTCTCAACCATAATCTTAACTCCACCGTTAAACATAGATGAGGAACTCTTGGAAAAAGGGTTGGAGATATTTGAGGCAAAGCTTAGAGAGTTATGGAAAGATCAACGGCATAAACGACCAATATAATAGACTTGGTTATCTTCAGCCTACTATCTCAAGCTTCCTAAGCCTTATCCCCTTCTTATGAATCGTGTATCCGCATTCTTTACAGGTTAGCTTTAGAGTCTGCTTCTGGGTCAGCTTCGCCTTCTTCCTCTGAATCGGATATTTTTGACCTCCATATCCATGTAGTTCCCGCTCATGTCTTCTAGCGCCTATCGCCAAAGCTCTATCCTTCCCCTTCTTATACAATGTCACCTTATGCTCAGTATGCTTGCGACATCTTGGACAATACGTTCTGATCGTCGCCGGAATCTTCAATCTTGATCGACTCCTCACTGTTCAATCCACTATTTATAGAATTCCATGAAATAGTTATAGCGTGCCTAGACTCATAAGTCGAGGAAGATGTCCGAGATCGATTGGAGTAAGCTGATTCCAAAGCCTAGGTCGAGCTTCCTATTAGTCCAGTGTAATGAGTGCGGGAATAAGCAGATAATCTTTAATCATGCGAAGACCTTAGTTAAGTGCCAGGTCTGTGGAGCGATCTTGGCCGAGCCTCGTGGAGGTAAGGCAAAGATCTTGGGAAAAGTCTTGGAGAAGATGTGATTAGGATCATCTGAGTCTAACTAGATCTGAGCATTAAGGAGAAAACTTTCAAAGGCGTTCTTCGACTAAGTGATGTAGCTGGGCTCTCTAGGTCTCCTTCTCTCAGGCTTGAACATCGCTTTGACCTCGTTAAACCGTCTTTTAAGCTCGATGAGAATCGGCTCTACTTTGTTTCTCGGAGGAAATTCTTCCTTGGCCTGATGCTCATAATAGTTTCTGAGCCGCCTTAGCCTATCATAGAATCGATACTCCTCTTCATCTATGATTCTTGCTGTCCTGAGGAGTTGAAGCCTCGAGATCCACGACCTGGAAATGTAGGTCTTCCATGCTTCTGATAAGCTGTTGAGCAGATGCATGAATTATAGATGCGAGGATCAGGATTATTAACGTACTTATCATTACCTCAACCGGCAGGGATC
>JAGGRY010000016.1 GCA_021159365.1 Nitrososphaerota archaeon
ATGACTATCGCATCCATATCTGGTTAAGATTTAAGAATTTGGTCATAAACGTTATTTAGGTATGTCTGCTAGGGAGCCTAAATCTGGAAAGGAATTCTATCATGTCAGGGTTAAGCCTGGAGATATATCCGGATACGTCCTATTGCCCGGAGATCCTGGAAGAGTTCCGATAATAGCTGAACTTTGGGATGAGAGATGGGAGGTCTCCTTTCACAGAGAGTTTAGGGTTTGGTCCGGGAAAATCGACGGAAAACCCATCTCAGCATGCTCAACTGGAATCGGATGCCCCTCGACCGCCATAGCGGTTGAAGAACTTGCTAGAGCGGGGGCTCACACATTCATTAGGGTTGGAAGCACGGGTGCAATCCAGCCTGAAATAGAGTTAGGGGATTTGATAATTTCTGTTGCGGCGATGAAGCTTGAGGGGACAAGTCTCCAATACGCTCCATCAGCCTATCCAGCGTATGCGGATTATGAGGTCGTCTTGGCCTTGATCGAGGCGGCTGAATCCCTAAACCTGAGATATCATTTAGGTGTAACAGCCTCGACCGATAGCTTCTATCTAGGTCAAAGTAGGCCAGGTTTCAGGGAATATGAATGGAGTTATTCAAAGGGCTTGTTAGAGGATTTAAGGGCCATGGGAATCCTAAACTTCGAGATGGAGACATCCGCGCTCTTCACCCTCGCATCAATCTATAAACTTAGAGCTGGATCCGTCTGCGCAGTCTTCGCGAATCGGATTAAAGATACATTCAAAGTTGTTGGAGAAAAGGATGCTGCGAAGACCGCTGTTGAGGCTGTAAAGATTCTTCAGGAGTGGGATGAACTTAAGGAGAGAAGAGGAAAGAACAAGATTTATCCAACTCTTCTCAAGGAATGGTTGCTGAGCAATAAAAAATAAGCCTAATTAACAAGTTCAATAGACTAGATCCGTAGAGAAGTTGATGAAGTTAAATGGAGGAAAGCTCAGATGAATGGGGTCGAAAGAGCATTTAAGATATTTGGTAAGGAAGGCGATGAGAAGAAGTTCAGAGGATTCAGGAAGATGAGAGGTCCTCCACCTGAGAAGGGAGAGATCTTGATTAAGGCGGAGAATGTTGTCAAGGGATTTCCAGGCGTCTGGGAACATCTAATACTCGATCACATAAACTTCGACGTTAGAGCTGGAGAGGTTCACGCACTTCTAGGAGAAAATGGAGCTGGGAAGACGGTTCTCGCAAACATCCTCTCAGGCTTCTATGTCATAACATCTGGTCAAATCTATGTTAGGGGTAAGCCGGTCAAGTTTAACTCTCCTAGAGATGCATTAGAACATGGAATAGCCATGGTTCATCAGGAATTCACCTTAGTTCCAACCTTAACCGTCGCCGAAAACATCGCATTAGGCTTAAAGGAGTATAGTTCATTAAGTTTTCCGCTTAAGGAAGTTGAGAGAAAGCTCGCGGAACTCTCAGAACGCTATGGCCTCAAAGTTAATCCGAAGGCCAAGGTCGAAGACCTATCCGCGGGAGAGAGGCAGAGAGCTGAGATCATGAAGGTATTGTATTGGGAACCCGATGTATTGATCTTGGATGAGCCGACGTCCATGCTAACCCCGCATGAGGCGGATGAACTATTCAAGGTCTTAAGGGGGATGGCGGCGGAGAACAAGGGAGTGGTCTTCATAACCCATAGGATTGAGGAGGTGATGAAGGTGGCCGATAGAGTAACCGTTTTGAGGCTTGGAAAATTCATGGGAACGAAGTCCATTAAGGAGACGACCAAGGAAGAATTGTTAAAATTAATGATAGGAGAGGTTGAGCCATTCAGGCCCATCAGAAAACCCGTAAAGAGCGAGAAACCAGTACTAGAAGTGATAGATCTTCACGTGGTTGGAAGAGAGGGCGTCGAGGCCGTTAGAGGCGTAACGTTTACGGTCAGGGAAGGAGAAATATTCGGGATAGCGGGAGTCGCTGGAAACGGGCAGAGAGAGCTCGTCGAGGCGTTAACTGGATTGAGAAAGGTGAAAAGCGGTAAAATAATGATCATGGGCAAGGATGTGACTAATAAATCTCCGAGAGAGTTGGCCAAGCTCGGCGTCAGACACATACCAGAAGATAGGAGGGGAATCGGCGTAGCTGAGCCTATGACATTTGGAGAGAATATAATGATGAGAGATTATTGTTCGCCTCCATTCTCGAAGAACGGCATAATAGATTATGACTTCGTGACGAGGCATGCGAAGGAACTCATCAAGAAGTTTGAGATACTAACTCCCGACATCTGGAATACTGAAGTAAGGATATTATCGGGTGGAAATATTCAGAGGCTCATATTGGCGAGGGAGCTATGGGTTGAGCCCAAGCTCTTGATAGCGTTTCATCCAACCTATGGATTGGATATGAGAGCATTAACTCATACGCATAAACTGTTTATGAGGTTAAGGGAGAAGGGATCCGCCATCCTTCTAGTCTCCGAAGACTTAGAAGAGATAATGTCTTTAAGCGATAGGATAGCCGTAATGTTCAGAGGCAAGTTCATGGGAATACTCGACGCATCTAAGGCAACTGTTGAAGAGATTGGGATGATGATGGCTGGAATAAAACCTAAAGAAGCCTCAGCTTAACGGTATTATCGAAGCATAATCGCAAAGAATTTATATCTGCGCGGCGATAGGATAGCTGTGAATTGTATGAGGCGAAAGATCAGCGCTATTACTAAAACAGCAGCTATCGTTATCGCCATTATAATCATCGTGGCAGGAGTCGGCGGATTCCTATATTGGTGGACAAGCCTTGGACCGGCTGCCCCAAGAAAGATCAAGATCGCCGTTGTATCAGACATCGGAGGCAGGGGAGACCTATCGTTCAACGATATGGCGTTTAAAGGTGGAGAAGAGGCTGAGAAAGATTTCGGTGTAGAGATGATTGAATTGATAAGCAAGACTGAAGCGGACTATGTTCCAAACCTCGAGACGGCTGCGAAAGATCCTGATGTAAAGTTAATTGTCGGAGTTGGATTCCTATTAAGCGATGCACTGGTTAAGGTTGCGATGAAGTATCCTGATAAGAACTTCGCTGGAATAGACACTTACTCCCAATCAATAGTTAAGGACAAGTATCCAGACAAGTATCCCTTGCCAAACTTGATGGACATAACCTTCGAGGAACATAAGGGAAGCGCATTGGTGGGCGCAATCGGATGCCTTCTAGCAGCATACTATAACGAGAAGGGCGGAAACTATCCATATATTGGAGGAGTATTCGGGATAGAGATACCGGTTCTATGGAAATTCGAGATAGGATATAAGTGGGGATGCGACTGGGCGCTAAAGTGGTATGAGAAGAAATTTGGACATAAGGCTCCGATAATCGGAGAAGACTCAAGATATGGATCCGGACCGAATTGGAAGGATGGAATGTATTGTCCACCGGAGACCCCTGGAGAATGCTGGTATAAGGGTAGAGTCCTATGGACCTATACAGGAACCTTCAGCGACATAACCAAGGGATATGAAGCCGCCAAGCCCATGTATGCTAAGGGAGCTATCGCCGTCTACAACATAGCTGGGCCGCTGGGACTTGGAATAAACCGCGCTGTTAAGGAGATCGCCGAGGCCAAGGGATTGAAGATGGGTCCACCGTTCTGGATTGGAGTAGACGCTGACCAAGACTGGATTAATCCTGGATTCGTCATTGTTAGCATGGTTAAGAGAGTTGATCGAGGAGTCTACTATGCGACAAAGCTGACTATTGAGGGCAAGTTTAGAGATGTTGTCAAAGAGTATGATGGAGTTATGACCTTGGGAATTGGAACGAAGATCCTCGGAACATTGATGGAAGGAATCTCCGCGAGCACCCTTAAGGACCTAGACGAGTTCGTTGAGATGGGAGTTAGAGCCGAGAAGCTAACCGGAAAGAAGGTCTTGCCGATGCCTCCGGATCAGATAAAGGAGACCGTTAAGAAGATGCGTGAATCGGTCGCGCCATGGATCTGGGAGGCCGCGAAGGAGCTTGAGGACAAGATAAGGAATGGTGAAGTAGAGGTTCCATGCGTCTTCACAAAGGAGAAGATAGATTATTGGAGGAACATCCTTGGCTAAAAACATCCCTTTATCTTTTTTATCCAACCAATTCCAAATATACTTAAATTAACTGAGGTGAGAAGTTGGCCTCAGCCGTCATTCAAAAGTTTAAACGACCTTTACTCGAATCTCTACTCGCGATAATCTTGGGCTTCATCGTCGGCGCAATCGTGATGGCCATGTTCGGCTACGATCCAATCGCCGCATACTCGGCATTACTTATCGGATCTATCGGATCACTTGATGGGATATGTGAAAGCTTGGCCAACGCCACGCCGCTGATGCTCACTGGACTAACCTTCGCCATCGGAATGAAGTCCGGATACTTTAACGTAGGAGCTGAGGGACAAGCGTATCTCGGCGCAATAGGAGCAATTATGATTGGAAGCGTAATACATCTGCCATATGGAATCCATCTAGCAGCAGCGACGCTCTTCGCCATGTTCATGGGGGCAATATGGTCTCTACCGGTTTCGGCGTTAAAGGCCTGGAGAGGAGTTCACGAAGTAGTATCGACGATAATGTTGAACTGGATAGCATTATTCTTCGTCAGATACTTGATAGAATATCACTACTATGAGCCTGGAAGAGCTGAGAGAGCTATGCCCGTCTTGCCAACCGCTCGCTACCAAGTTTTAGGAGCATCCCTAACGACCGTGATCTTCGTGGCAGTGGCTTTCATGTTCTTCGCATACTTCCTCTTATGGAGAACTACCCTAGGATATGAGCTCAGATTAACTGGAAGCAATCCGGAAGCCGCGAGATACATCGGAATAAACTCGACGAGAGTAATATTCCTAAACTTCTTCCTTGGAGGATTGGCAGCGGGATTAGCTGGGGCAACACAGGTTTTAGGAAGACCTCCTTCATGGACCATTTACAAAACTCTTGGAAACGTCATAAATTTGGGATTCGATGGAATAGGAGCAGCTCTAATAGGTAGAAATCACCCCGTGGGAATAATATTTGCCTCGATATTCCTCGGAATCCTATCATATGGAGCGAAGTTCATGATGTATCTCGGAGTAGATCCAGATCTAACTAGGGCGATAAACGGAGTCATAATCATAGCCCTATCCCTACCAGAACTCTATAGAATTATTAGGAGGTTCATAGTTGGGAGGGAAGCTGAATGAAGATTCCGAAAAAGCTTAGCTGGTTCATAATAGGAGTCGCGGCCCTAATAGGAATCCTCTTCTCTCTAAGCATGGTTGGAATAGAGCCGAGAGACTTACTTGAGACAACGTTCATGGCGATGACTCCCTTAATCTTAGCCGCTGTAGGTGAGTGCTTAGATGAGAAGGCTGGAGTGGTTAACATAGGACTTGAGGGAATCTTCCTAATCACGGCGGTGACAGGCGTATATTGGGCGGAGATAGTTGGGGACGGTGTAGGCGGATTGATAATCGGTGGAGCGATCATGGGAGGGCTCATAGGATTATTCTTCGGGATCATAAGCACCTATGGTAAAGCAGCTCAGGTAGTCGCGGGAATGGGTCTAAATGTCTTCGGCTTAGGGTTCGTCCCATTCCTTATGGTCGCCTTATGGGCATTCCCAGGAATCCACATGTTCGATCCAAAGCTCGTCATAAGAACCATAGACATACCGGTTGGAGGAGGGTTATTCAGGTTAAGCCCCATAACCATTTTCGCGATAATAGTGGTAATTGTCGTAGACATAATCCTCTATCGCACGCTTCTAGGTCTTAGGATCCAAGCGGCTGGAGAAAAACCCGAAGCCATAGACGTCGCAGGCGTGAACGTCAATCACATCAGAATTTTAGCGAGCACCATCTGCGGAGCCTTAACAGGTATTGGAGGAGCATTTATGCCCTTGGGATGGTTCGGTGGATTAGTTAAGGAGATAACTGCTGGAAGAGGTTTCATAGCCTTGGCCGCAGTAGTCTTCGCAGGACTAGATCCAATTCTAGCAGCAGTCTCATCATTCATCTTCGGATTCTCTGAAGGATTAGCCTTCACGGTCATGATAACTCCTGGGGTTAAGGAAGTCGTTCCACACTACTTCATCAAGATGATACCATATATCGCGACAATCGTCGCCCTCGCAATCGTTGGTTCTAAGAGATTTCCAAAAGCGCTCGGCAAACCGTATATTAGAGAGTAATTTTTTCCTCTATTCTCCATAAATTCTAAATTTTCTACGAATTTAGAACTTGGAAAACCTTATAAGAGCCTTAAACCCCTAGAAGAAAGTGCATGAGATTAACGCTAAATAACTATCTTGAGTTGGATGTGATAGAATGTGCGGTATCATAGGTTACATGGGGCACAGGAAAGCCTCTTCAATCCTACTGAAAGGTCTCAAACACTTAGAGTACAGAGGCTATGACTCTGCGGGAATGGCAACTCTGAGTTCAAAGGTCGAGGTTAGGAAAGATGTTGGAAAGATAGCGGAGCTTGAAAAGAGATTAAGATTTGAAGAAATGGAGGGAGAAGTGGGTATAGGGCATACGAGGTGGGCAACCCATGGAAGGGTTACAAAAGAGAACGCCCACCCACACTTCTCACAAAACAAAAAGATCTATGTAGTCCATAACGGAATAATAGAAAATTATCAAGAGTTAAGGAAGTTCTTAAAGAATAATGGGTTCAGATTTTATAGTGAGACCGATACTGAGGTCATCCCAAATCTCATCCAATACGAGATGGAGAGGGGAAAGAACTTCGAGGAGGCATGTAAAGCAGCGTTAAAGAGATTGGATGGAAGTTTCGCCGTAGTCATAATGCATGAAGGTGAAGAGAAACTTATAGCGGCTAGAAGAGGTTCACCATTAGTCATAGGAGTTGGAGATGGAGAATATTTTGTAGCAAGCGATATACCAGCATTTCTAGAATTCACGAAGAAGGTCATCTTCATGTATGATTGGGACTTCGCGGTCATAACCAAGAATGGCATAAAGTTCTACAATCTGAAGGAAGATAGAGAGGTGGAGAGAAGCATAGATGTAATAGATTGGGACGCGGAGCAGGCCAGGAAGGGCGAGTTCAAGCACTTCATGATAAAGGAGATTCTAGAACAGGCCGAAACCATTCAAAGGGCAATAATGCAGGATGAAGATATAGTAGCGGCAATTGTAGAAGAGATGAAGAAGGCGAAGGGAATATTCTTCGTTGGATGTGGGTCAAGTTACCACGCCTGCTTCGCTGCAAGCTATATCTTCTCAAAGATCGCTAACCTCCACGTCAATGTCATGCTGGCCTCGGAGTTCCCAAACTTCAAGCACTTTCTAACAAAGGAAACATTGGTCTTCGCAGTATCTCAAAGCGGGGAGACAGCGGATGTATTAGAGGCTGTCAGAGCTGCGAAGGAGAAGGGAAGCAAAGTAATCTCGATCACAAATGTTAAAGGATCCTCAATAACCAGATACTCGGATAGTTTTCTCTTACTGAATGCTGGACCTGAGATCTGCGTTCTCTCAACGAAGACCTATACATCTCAACTCGCTCTACTAACTCTTCTAGCCTACGCATATGCTGGAAGATATGAGGAGGGTAGGAAGAGGCTTAAATATCTTTGGAATGTAGTGTATAATCTGACTTCTAGGACTAGTCGAGAGATGATCAAGAAGCTTGCTGAGAAATTGAAGAATGAAGAGCATCTATTCGTCATTGGGAGAGGGTTACAGTATGCGACGGCGCTTGAAGCAGCTCTCAAGATAAAGGAGGTCTCATACATTCATGCTGAAGCGTTTGCAGGAGGAGAATTGAAGCATGGAACCATAGCCCTAATAGAGGATGGAACCCCCTGCATGGTCTTCGTATCAGAGGAGACTGAGAAGGAGATAATATCGAACGCTGTTGAGGTAAAATCGAGAGGCGGATACATAATAGGGATCTCGCCGAAGAATAACGATGTTTTTGACTTCTGGATAAAGGTTCCAGAATGCGGCGTCGCGAACCCAATAGTCCAAATAATACCCGCGCAGATCCTGGCCTATCAGCTCGCGGTGCTCAGAGGATATGATCCAGATAAGCCTAGGAACTTGGCCAAGTCCGTGACCGTGAAATGATGAATGTCAGACTCGCGAGAGAAGAAGACTTACCGCAGCTAATCTCCATTCTCAGTCAACTCAATCCACGGGCGAAAAGATGTGATCCGGAAAGAGCGAAGGAGGTCTTGAGAAAGCTATCGAAATCCGGTCAACAATTTCTCATGATCTGTGAGATCGATGGAAAGATCGTTGGGACAGCTGAACTCGTCATAAAACATAATCTAACACATGGCTGCAAGCCCTATGGATTTATAGAGAACGTAGTCGTCGATGAGAAATATCGCGGCAAGGGGATAGGGGTCAAGCTTATCGAGAGCTGCATCAAAATAGCTAGGGAAAAAGGATGCTATAAGCTGGTCTTAACATGTAAGGAAGAGTTGGTGAAATGGTATGGAAAATTTGGGTTCAGAGAATTCGGCGAGAAAGCCCTAAGACTAGATCTAGAAGAGTGATTTAAGTGAAGGTGATCAAGGCGAGGGCCAGGAGAGCGTTCTCGCCGACGAAGATTCCTAGAGCGAGATGGGTAATAAATCAATATATTGGTTGTCAACATGCTTGTAGATATTGTTATGCGAAATTCATGTGTAAGTGGTACGACTATGGGAAATGGGGATCTTGGGTAATTGTGAGGGAGAACATTCCAGATTTAGTGAGGAGCAAATATGTCGCAGGAAAAGTGTATATGTCGAGTGTCTCTGATCCATATCAGCCGATCGAGGAAAAATTTGAGCTCACCAAGAAGATTCTCGAAAACATGAATAAGGGCATAAAAGTCTCCATTCTAACAAAATCCGACCTAGTTCTGAGAGATGTGGAATTATTCAAGAGATTTAGGAATATAGAGGTGGGGCTGACCGTGAATGGCTTCAAAGAATCCGTCAAGAATGATTTCGAACCATATTCGCCAAGTATCGATAGAAGGATCGATGCATTAAAGAGACTATGCGAGAGCGGGATCAAAAATTACGCGTTCATCTCTCCGATCATCCCAAAGCTAACCGATGTCGAGAAAATAATAAGCGATACTAGGGATTTCGTCGCATACCATTTCTTCGAGTTTCTAAACTTCAGAGCCGCTGGGGCGGAGTTTAGAAGATTGCTGAGAGATAAGTATTGGGAGGCGTATGAAGTTATGTCGAATGAAGCTAAGTTTAAGAGATATGTTAAGGATATGATCGAGGTTATCAGGAAGAGCAGGATTAAGATAGGTGGAATTTGCTTACATGATCCAAAGTTTATCATATTGAAGTGAATTGCGTTATTTCCTAACCTTTCTCTTTCCACCCTTCCAGATGGGAGGATAAGTTCCTCTCTCCATGATAACTCTCTCAATCGTTGCAGCTATTCCATGAGATGCTTCGAGGATCTCTTCTGCATTCATCCTCGCCTTAGCCAAGGCCACGAGTTCGCCCTTCAAGGTCATTAAAGCTACGGTTTCTCCCCTCTTAACAGAGTCCTCGACCCTAGAGATTCCTGCAACCGCTAAATCTGCTCCATGACATATTGCATCCACGGCTGTGTCGAGAAGATAGATCTTCGGAAGATGTTTGACGGCTTCCTCAACAGGTTTCACAACAGATCTTAGAAGACTCTCATCTCCATCCTCCTTAAATCTCTTCAGCGCATCATAAACATCCAAGATGGTGACGGAGTCATCCTCGGTGAATGGCCCAGCTCTAACTCTCCTGAGCTCCTGCATATGCGCTCCACATCCCAAGTAGAGTCCGACATCATGACAGTATTTTCTAATGTAGGTTCCACCAGAGCATGAGATTCTTAACAGGATATCTCTCCCATCTCTCTCGATGAGCTCGGTTCTATAGATTATTCTAGTCCTTATGGTTCTCGAAACACTCGACCTAATCGGCGGAACTTGATAGATCTCTCCTGTGAATAACTTAATGGCCTCGATAAGCTTCTCATCTGAAACATCTCCATGAAGTCTCATGACACAGACATACTCCTTACCCCCACGCATAACCGCCCCCGCACACTTCGTAGCATCATCTATCAGGATCGGCAGGACTCCTGAAACCGCTGGGTCGAGGGTTCCGCCATGGCCAGCTCTCTTAGCCTTGAATAAGGACTTGATTTTAGCGGATAGTTCGTGGCTCGTAGGCCCCCTGGGCTTATCCAGATTAACTACGCCGAATCTTAGAAGTTTCTCAACGCTCCTCTTATACGGATTTTCGCCATAGTCTGGATTAGTTTCGGCCTCAAGTCTAACTAGAACTCTATGCTCTTCCTCCCAAGGCGGAGTTATGGCCTCGAAGATCATCTAACAAGTCATCAGGTTCTTTCGTTATAAAAGTCTATGAGGGGAGAGCGGTGGGCTTAACCTCAACCCTCTTCCTCATATAGTCGATGAGCTTCGCCTTCTCCAAAGCCTTCAAGACCTCTTCATCGCTCGCTCCCTTCGAGATCTCGATCCTATGAGGGGTGAAAGCGAGATGGGCGATATTCACCCTTCTCCTCTTAACACCCGTTAGACTTCGAGGGCCGGTGACCAAGACGAAGTTCTTGTCTATGACGTCGACGATGACGCATTTTCTGGAAGCCTCTCTTCCAGCGACCTTAACAGCTATTCTTCCAATCTCCTCGATCATCACAGTTTCTTAAGAGATAGCCATATTTGATCTTGTCTACAGTCATTCCCTACCCTTTCTAGTGCTTAATATTTGATCGGGTTTCAAGACCGAGACTCCGGCAACCCCTCCTAAAACCTCGATCAAGACTATCCAATCGGGGTTTTCAAGGTCGACTTTTCGATCAACCTTGCTGGCGGCGGCCTCGATCAATTCTCTACTTGATAGACTAGTATGCCTCTTCTCAACGGTCACCCTAAACTTCGCTTCCTCCGGAATCTTCGATGAAAGCTTCTCGACGACTTCCGCGATCTTTTCAGGCTTAGCTTCCACGACATACTCTATTGGGATGAATCTTAGCAGGCTGCTTATCCTCCAAGGCTCTTCGGTTGAGATCTTCCTAACATCCTCGACCACCTTGAATGGATCCAAGCTTGTGCGAGCGGTTAATAATCCGGCGATCTTCGTTATCGAGATCTCAGGATTCTCATCTCCGATAGATTTCAAGAGATCCTCGAGTTCCATTGCCGCGACGTTTTCCTGGCCTCTAAAGGTGGTCACTATTAGATTAAACCTCTCCATCGAGTATAATGTCATTAAATCTGGTTAAAAAGAGTTTAAGCTTGCCGGAACATGAATTCAATGAGGTTTTGGGCTTGGGGAGGATGAAAGGGTTTAAGACGTTGATAAAGGTCTCTGAAGCCTTGGAGAGATTCAGAAAAGCCGTAGTCCATCGAATAGAAGAAGCTGAAGAAGTCGAGCTCATGGACGCCCTTGGAAGGATATGTGCTGAAGACGTTAAAGCCTTGATGGATGTTCCACCCTACGATAGAAGCGCCGTGGATGGATACGCGATCATAGCTGAAGATGTATTCAGCGCCTCGCCGATGAATCCGATAAAGCTCAAGCTTGTCGGCAGGATCTTAGCAGGATCAACTCCATCGACTATTCCAAGAATTGAAAGAGGCGAAGCCGTCGAGATCATGACTGGAGCTCCTATGCCGCTTAACGCCAACGCCGTGGTAATGGTGGAAGATGTGAAGGTCGTCGAAAATGGAATCGAGGTATTGAAGCCCGTTCACCCGTATCGAAACGTTTCTAGAAGGGGTGAAGACTTCAAGCGAGGAGAGATCGTGATTAAGAGGGGGGTTAGGGTTAAGCCATGGCACATTGGAGCTCTCGCATCCCTAAACATCAGGAAGCTGAAGGTTCTCAGAAGACCTAGAATATCTGTCCTCTCGACTGGAGATGAGTTGATCGAATTTGGAGAAGAGCTCAAGCCCGGCAAGATAATAAACTCGACCAAGCCCATGCTCATGGCCCTCCTACTCGAAGAGGGCTGCGTTCCACTAGATCTGGGAATCGCTGGAGACGACGTGGATGAGATCCATTCAAAGATCTTAACAGGTCTGAGAGAATCCGATGGAGTGATAGTTACGGGTGGGACAAGTGTAGGTGTGAAAGACCTTGTTCCAGAAGCGGTTAAGAGATTGGGAGAGATAGTATTTCATGGATTAAGGATGAGACCCGGAAAGCCCACTGGAGCAGCCGTCTCAGCTGGAAAGCCTATCTTCATGCTCTCAGGATTTCCAGTTGCGGCGGCGATAGGATTCGAGGTCTTAGTGAGACCTATCTTAGCTCACATGCAGAGATGTACGATCGAGCCTAGACCTAAGATTAGGGGAATAATCACCAGAAGAGTCGTTAACCCGCCAAACACCAGATCATATGTAAGAGTCAGAGTCTTTGAATCGGATGATAAGGTGATGGTTGAGCCCCTGAGGTTAACTGGATCAGGAATACTGTCATCGCTGACGAGAGGTAATGGATTATTGATAATCCCCGAAGAACTTGAAGGATATGATGAAGGAGACATTGTGGAAGTGGAACTACTTCAACCCATATGGAGAGGTGATGAGAAATGAGAAGAATATTCCATAAACTTCTCTCACCGGAAGAGGCGTTGAAGATTGTCGAGGAGCGGATTAGGTATGTGAGGAAACCAGAGATGGAAGTCGTGAAGATATCGGATGCGCTGGGCAGAATATTGGCCGAGGATATCTATGCTAAAGTTGATTCGCCTCCATTCGATAGAGCAATAGTCGATGGATACGCGGTTAAGGCCGAGGATATCTATCAAGCGGATGAGGCGAATCCGGTTAAGCTAAAGTTGATTGGAGAGATAGAAGTTGGAGAAATTCCAAGAGTGGAGTTGAGGTCTGGTGAATGCGTGGAAATTGCCACCGGAGCTCCTATGCCTAGAGGTTCTGACGCCGTGGTGATGGTCGAGTATACGAAAAAGATTGGAGATCATGTCTTGATCTATAGAGGTGTTCATCCCGGAGAGAATGTCGCGCAAACGGGATCGGATATCACGGCTGGAGACCTGGTCCTGAGGAAGGGTAAAAGATTGAACTCAAGAGATATCGCGGTCCTAGCCGCGGTCGGATATGATTGCGTCATGGTCTACAAGAGACTTAGAGTCGCATTCTTCTCAACTGGTAATGAGATAATCTCTCCGCCAAATCCATTAAAGCCTGGAAAGATCTATGATGTAAATGGATACGTTATTCCGGCCATGTTGAGAGATCTTGGATTGGATGCGGACTTCCTCGGAATACTTCCAGACAGATATGAGGTGATGTTAAAAGCGATTGGGGATGCGTTAAATGAGTATGATATTGTGATGACTTCTGGAAGCACGTCGGCGGGAGCAGGAGACGTGATTTACCGAATCTTCGAAGAGCTTGGAGAGATCATAGTTCATGGCTTAAGGGTTAAGCCTGGAAAGCCGACGATCATTGGATTATCTGGAAACGGTAAACTCTTAATAGGGTTGCCCGGGTTCCCCCTTTCATGTACGATGGTCTTCATCCACCTGATTAAACCTCTGCTCAATAAGTTGATTGGAGCTGGAGAAGAGCCTCGTTATTGGAAGGTCAAGGCTAGATTGCCTATGAAGATCGAGACAAAAGGTGGAAAGACTTGGTATATTCCAGTTCAGATAGTCGATTCGCCGAATGGGCTTATGGCTTATCCGATTCTCCGAGGATCTGGATCCGCATCAACCCTAGCCGAGTCCGATGGATTCATAGCGATACCCGAAGACATATTATTCATGGATGAAGGTGAAGAGGTCGAGGTGAATTTATTTGAAGAACTTAGACTTCCAAGTGTCTCAATAATTGGAAGCCATTGCCCAGGCATAGACTTAATTCTGAATCTTGGAGAGATCTATGACGCGAAGGTGATTAATGTTGGATCGCTTTCAGGTTGGAGGGCGTTAAAACTCGGAACCGCCGACATCACTGGAACCCATCTCCTAGATGAGAAGACGATGAAATACAATCTTCACATACCTGAAGAACTTGAATTAAGAGATGAGGTGGAGATCTATGGAGGATACATTAGAGAAATTGGATTCATAGTTAAGAAGGGAAACCCGAAGAGTATCAAGGGATTCGAGGATCTCTTAAGAGAAGATATCGTCTTCATTAATAGGGTTAAGGGGTCAGGGATAAGAACTCTGATAGACATCGAGCTTAAGAAGATGGGGATAAGAGATCCTGAAAAGAAGATCAAAGGATATGTCTATGAGGCCAAGACCCATACAGCCGTGGCCTCGGCGGTTAAGACTGGAAGAGCGGATGTTGGAGTAGGAATAGGGTATGTCGCGAAATTATATGGCCTTGACTTCATCCCAATAAGGGAAGAGAGATTTGACTTCGCCGTGAGAAGAGATAGACTGTATAAGCCGGCCGTGAGAAGGTTCTTGGAGACCTTGAGGAGTGAGAGGTTCGCAAAAGAGCTTAACAAACTTCCACACTATAGGGTTCACGAGCAGACGGGGAAGAGAATCTATCCATAAAATTTCCATTAAACTCGAGAGATCATAAACCCTTATAGAATCGTTGAATGGAGTTAACTACATGGGTGGAAAAGCCGTATTCATCGCTCACTGCATCTTAAACCAAAACTCTAAGGCGTTAGGATTCGCGAACCGCCCAGGTCTTATTGAATGGCTCATAGACTTTCTCAAAGAAAATGGATGCGTCGTCGAGCAGCTCCCCTGTCCCGAGATGCTCTATCTCGGAGTCAATAGATGGTGGCATACAAAAGACCAATATGATACACCTGGATTTAGAAGACATTGTAGGAGGCTCGCGAGACGAGTCACGGATCTAATGGAATATTATTTGAGACGCGGCTTCTCCATAGTCTTGATAGGAGTTGATGGGAGCCCGTCATGCGGCGTAAACCTAACTGGAAGTAACCCATATTGGGGTGGAGAGCCGAACGCCTCCGCCGAGCAATATCAGATAGTCGAGGGAATGGGTGTTTGGATGGAGGAACTTCTCAAAGAAATCGAAAAGAGGGAAATTAGGCGATTTAAGATTATTGGGTTGGCGATGGATTTACCGAACTTCAACCTCGAAGAATCGTTGAAGATGCTTGAAGCTGAGTTGGAGGGATAGATTTTGCCGCTTAGAGATTCTAGAAGCTATAAGGTGGTCTTCACGCCAGACTATGTGATTAATCCTGAGAATTATCCAAACATCCCTAAAAGCTTGAAGATCTATGAAGGAATCAAGAGGGCTGGATATGGAATCGTGAAGCTTCCAGTCATCGATATATCTGAGGATCAGATTTCAGATTGGATCGAGATCGCTGCAGACATGATCGAAGAATATCAGAAGAGAGGATACGCTATAGCCTTGATAATAATAAATTGTCTAGAAGACGGGGGAATATGGCTGAGCAAGCTTAGAGCCGAGCTAGAGTCTAGGAAATTAACCATCCCAAAGATTGTCGAGTTTTCGGAAAGCGAATTAGAAGAGGATGAAGAGATATTCTCAAAAACTGAATCGATATTCTAATCATCTCGCCTTCATCCACTCAACTCCGAGCAAGTCGAAGGTTTCCAGCAGCATCTTCCTATGATCAGACTTCAATCCTTTCCAATCTAAGATCGCAAGTCGGGGTTTCTCGATAGTCTTCTCGAACGCCTGCCTAATCATCTCCTCATCTATCGGCATAACATATTTTGGACACATGTGGCCGAATCCGATGCGCTTTTCAAGTGAGAGCTTCGTGAAGGTTGGAGCATAATGTCCTCCTCCAAAGCCAACCGCAACTAGATCTGGATTCAACCTTCGTTCAGCAACCCTGAAGCATGTCGACGCGACCGCTTCTAAGGCTCTTCTCTCCGGAATTTGGTCAGGCGGCCCACCGGCTTCGATGAATATCAGCGGTACATTTGTTCTTGGGCCATGATGGGTTACCTCCAATCCAACTCTCCAATTTGTTAATTCAAGTCTGTCGGCTTCCTCTCTGAGAACATTTATGGATGTATAGAGGGCTTTAGCGCTCGTCGTCGAGATCGTTTTGGGAGCTCCGCCGAGCTCGGCTTTAGGTCCCCAGTTTCCGACCGGATGAGTTAGTAAGGCCTTGACTCCGGCTTCTGATCGATGGGATGAGGCGACTATGAGTAGATCCGCGTTCCAATTCTCTCCAAGTCCATCCGCATAGAGATGTTTTTGACTAATTATTCTGAGTTCTATTCCACGAGTTCTGTAAAGGTTTTCATCGACTTCCTTGAAATCATAGCAGTCTTTTAGGATCTCCGCTATCCTCATCGAGATCTCATCCTTCCTCGACGCGACTATCACGCTCACCATGACTATCTTCAAAAGGTAATGAGGCTGATCTATTTAGGATTAATCGATGAGGTTTAAGCCGATTCAGAGGCCATTGCTCTGTAAGCCCGTAATAGATAGGCTTCTAAAAGCTAAAGATCGCGAAGAAGTCGTGAAGATATCCCTAGATCTCGGTAGAAGTCTCCATGAATGCCTGATCCGAAGGGAGGGGGTCGTGATAGATGATCAGCTGATAAGATGGGAAGAGTTGAAGAAAGCGTCTAAAAAAGAAAGAGACATATTCATGATAGTTGACGGAAAGCTGTTTTCACTCTCGATCTCGAGCAGACACTTCTATAAGCTCGTCTTCGTAAGCTGGGGCCATCCGCCAACCCTAGAGATAGACGGAATCCACATGCATAGGATTAAGGACATAACCCCGGATAAGGATGCCTGGATGAAAGTTAAGCTATGCGGAGACCTGAGATGTAAAAGAGTATTAGATACTTGTATGGGATTGGGATATACGGCGATAATGGCTTTGAAGATGGGAGCATGTAATATTGTAACGGTTGAGATCGATGAGAATGTGGTTGAATTGGCGAGGCTAAATCCATGGTCTAGAGAGCTTGAAGACGAGAAAATAGATTTCAGACTCGGAGATATAATGGACTTGATCGAAGAGTTTGAGGAAGAATTTGATGCAATAATCCACGACCCTCCCAGATTCTCGCTCGCCGGAGAACTTTATGGCCTCGAATTCTATAGAAGATTGAACAAGGCGTTAAAGCGTCGTGGAAAACTCGTCCACTACGTCGGCCAGCCTGGAATAGTTAGGGGCAAAGCGATTTGGAGAGGCGTTATCAAGAGGTTGAGAGAGGCCGGATTTGACGTGAAATACGATGAAGGCTCAAGATGCGTTCACGGAGTCAAAATCATGTAAAAGGGATTTCAAAATAAGATCTGAAGCAAAAAGCTAGTGCAAGATGACTCGTCACATTTTCAAAATTATCTTTAGAGTTTCTCGGCTCATCGCCTTCTCGAATGCTTTCTTCCAATCTGTAATCGGGTAGATTCCATCGATCATGTAA
>JAGGRY010000005.1 GCA_021159365.1 Nitrososphaerota archaeon
ACTATTCCCCTGGCCATCGGCGCGCCTTCAAGCGGATCGACCTTCTCCTTGAGTCTGAGCATCCTGACTCGGTATTTTCGCTGACTCCATCTAAACTTCTTCCGATTGAGCCTAAGCTTCCTCGCCGCGAACTCTCCGTTGCCCATCTCCGAGTCACGATTGTTTAGATCCACCTTTTAAATCTAACCATGCTTCAAGATAAATGCGAGGAGACTTGGATGATCTACCTTACTCCATGGAGACTTAAACTCATAGAGGTATGAGTCCTCGGATAATGGGAAGATTAAGATATCTGCCCCAACCTTCTCCGCAACCTTGGACATGGGGTTAATCAGCTCCATCGGAGGCCTTATTGAGTAGATTAAATCGGATTTCTGGTATAGTTCGATCCTTGGATTAAGGATGTCGTCGATTTCCACGTTTAATCCAAGTTCTCTAAGCTTCATGATGGAGTCTTGATCCACGTCAACGGCTAACAATATTGTTTTAGGAAGGAGCTTTCTAAGGTTTAGAAGAGTCCAAGGAGCTGATCCTACTCCTATCTCGACTATCTTCTCTGCGTCGGGATATAGGTTTGCTATCAGCTCAGCGATCTCTTTGAAATATTTTGGGGATTTAGTCAAGTTCTGGAGACCACTTAAAGACCCTCTTCTCCGCATTCCTCTCCAAGCTATCCAATCTCTCCCTTAGATCTCTGAGTTCATCGAGCATCAGCTTCCTCTCGATCATCGCCACGAGGTTTCTGGTTTCAACCACCTTATCTGGATTGACTGAGATGCTCGTCGCTCCTTCCTTCACCAAGAACTCGACGACCTCTGGATAATTTGATGGTGCTTGACCGCAGATGCTCGTGGTCACTCCATGCTTTCTACAGATCCTTATCACGTGACTCACGGCCCTCAAGACCGCTAAGTTTCTTTCATCATAGATCTCCTGGACCGCTGCGTCATCCCTATCTATTCCAAGGATTAGCATTGTTAGGTCATTTGTCCCAAAGCTTACTCCATCGATTCCGGCCTCGATGAACTTGTCGATTAGGAGCACGGTGCTCGGAACCTCGACCATTATCCAGACCTTGAAGTCTGGTCCCTGCTTAAGTCCCTCCTCCTCCATTATCTTCTTCGCCTGGACAAATTCCTCAACTCTCCGGACGAAGGGAACCATCACCCAGACGTTCTTGAGCCCATACTCTTCCCTGACCTTCTTTATCGCCCTGCATTCCAGCCTGAATATATCTGGCTCCTTGATGTATCTGAAGGCGCCCCTGTATCCGATCAGCGGGTTGGGGCCTACGTGGCCAGCCTCCTTCTCGTATTTCTCTCCGCCTGGCAAGGATAGGAACTCATCGGGCTTGAAGTCTAGGAACCTGTAGACTACGGGCTTCGGATAGAAGGCCTGAGCTACTTTCCTTATTCCTTCGGCGAAGGCATCGATCATCTTCTGCTCTCCACCTTCCTCGATCAAAAGCCTTGGATGCTTTCCAACGCTGAGCATTAGATGCTCGGCTCTAAGCAATCCTACTCCATCGGCTTGGGTCTCTTTCGCTACTTTCTCAGCTACATCTGGAATGCTTATGTTAACGTAAATCTTGGTTCCGGTTACGACTGGAGCTTGCGCCATCACCGCTCCGGCCGCTACTGCGACCTTCTCTTCTTCAGCGGGCTTGATAAGCTCCTCGACTAAGCCTTCATAGATCACTCCAGATCTAGCGTCCACCGTGTAGGTTTCTCCACTCTTCATGAGCTTCGTGGCCTCTCTCGCTCCGACGATGCAGGGTATTCCGAGCTCTCTCGAGACTATTGCGGCGTGACATGTCATTCCACCTTCATCGGTTACAATCGCTCCAGCAACCCTCATGTATGGAACCCAATCGGGATTCGTCATCTTAGTAATGAGAATGTCTCCTTTCTGGATCTCTTTGGCGGCTTCCTCAGGCGAGAGGACCACCTTAGCTTTTCCACCATAGACTCCGGGACTGGCCGGCAGTCCTTTTAGAATGATCTTCGCCTCGGCCACGGATGTAGATCCACTTGACTCGGCTTTCGCCTCAACTTCCTTCACGCTCCAAACGGTTTCAGGCCTCGACTGGACTATGAACAAGTTCTTTGGGAACGGTAGATCTCGGTCGACGGCGAACTCGATGTCCTGCGGAGTTCCATAATGCTCTTCGATCTTCTTAGCTATCTTTGCAAGTTCAACGACCTCTTCATCGGTTAGGCTCGGAGCTTCCTGCCTCTCCGGCGGAACTTCTGCGTGAATCGTCTTGCCGGTCTTCGGGTCGCGGACGTATTCAACGGTCTTCTTCACGATGTTCTTAACCACTATCTTGAAGGTGTTTTTGTCTACTTCGAAGTGGTCTGGAGTGACGGCTCCGGAGACTATTGCCTCTCCAAGACCCCAAACGGATTCGATTACAATTTTGCTTCTATCTCCGGTAACTGGATGAAGCGTAAACATTACGCCGGAAGATCTGCTGTTAACCATCTTCTGAACCGCGACGCTGATTAGAACTTTCTCATGTCTGAATCCTTTCTGAGTTCTGTAGAAGATTGCTCGCGGAGTGAAGAGACTTGACCAACACTTCCTGACCGAATTCAATAACTCGTCCTCGCCCTTCACATTTAGGAACGTTTCCTGCTGGCCTGCGAAGGATGCTCCAGGAAGATCTTCAGCAGTCGCCGAGGATCTTACGGCCACGAACACTTCCTTAGACTTGGTCTTTTTGCAGAGCTTCCTGTAATTCTCAATTATCTCCTTCTTTAAGTATTCTGGAATTGGAGTCGACTCAATTAAGACTCTGATCTTCCTCGATGCTTCCTCATATTGCTTCGGATCCTTTGGATCCTTGATAGTCTCATCCAGAATATCGTATATCTTCTCGGCTATCTTCGTCTCCTCTATGAATCTCTTATAGGCATAAGCGGTTACGGCGAATCCCGGTGGAACGGGTATGCCGGCTCTGAGCATCTCTCCTAGGTTTGCGCATTTTCCACCAACTATTGGAACATCGTCTTTTTTGAGCTCCTCAAACCACATTACTAGTGGATACTCTTCTTTTCCAGCCATTTCTTACTCTCACCGCTCTATCCCAGCACCAAACATCCCAACTTATGAAGATTCCCAGTTTACTGGACTATAACATGGTCTATGTTGTGGTGTCTTCGAGCCAGATACCGTATAAGCTCTATTGTTCTTCCCTCTCTTCCTATCGCGATCCCCTTATACTTGGGGTCAACCGTGACCACGGCTATCTTTCTGCCGTCAGTCCGCTCAGTTATCCTAACCGGTTCGGTGAGCCTTGCCGGCATCAAGGCGTTTTCAAGGAACTTGGCTGGATCATCTGAATATTCTATTACCTTAACCCTCTTCTTGATGAGCCTTGAGAACCTCTGGATCTTTAATCCCTTTCTGGCCAAGACCTTCGGCATATCACCTGGATTCACGATGAACACTATTAGATCTCCGCGTTCAACACAGTCCATTACACTTGCCCCAGTAGCCGCCTCGAATAGGGAGATATACTTCATTTCTTTGTCGGTTAACTTGAAACCCTCGCTCAAGGTATAGCCGCCGGAAAAATTACTAATATTCAAATTAATATGTTTTTTACATCTCTTCTTCAGGCGCGATTAATTCGAGTATGTTCGAGCTTCCAGGCTCTATCACCGAGATCACAGATGCCGAGAATGGTTTCCCAGCTATGTATCCAAGCTCTCTGCTTGGGATATCGACTTTGAGAAGGGGAACTCCGGACATCTTGCAGGCTACCTCTATCTCTCTCCTGATATTTGGTGGACAATTGTTGGCGAGTATTATGAGCTTCGATCTTCGATGGAGTACTGAGAGATATGATTGTCTAAATCCTAAGATGAGCTTGCCGGTCCTCGATATTACCTCTAAATGCCTTTTAAGCTCCTTAGGCTCTATTGAGGCCGCCATCTCCATTCTTGAGAATTGTTTAATTCAGGGTGTATAAGAGCCTTCACTTTTCAGACTTCTCGGACTTCCCCGAGCCGTCTGCAACTCCAGGATACATCATCATTAGGGAGACCATTCCCGTTCCAACCTTAATCTCCTTTCCTATCAGTATTCTCTCAACGTTTCCCTTAAGCCAATCTATCTCTCCCCTGGCCGCGGCGTCAAGTAAGGTTTGAACGCTTATCTCGAATGCCGCCCTGGCGAGTGGGCTGCTCTTCAGCCTAACGACACCATGTCTTCCAACCTGCTTCACAACTCCGCTGAGAGTCATCATATCAGCTAAGATCATTAGATGTCTAATATCGACGTCTAGTCCCTGCTCCTCTAAGACGTGTTTAAGCTCTCTGATTATAGCCGCTCTAGCCGCCTCTATTCCTAAGACTGTCGCTATCTCGTGGATATTGTTCGTCCAGACTTTTTTGTGATCTACTTCTGGAAGCTGGATTACCTCCTTCAGATTCGAGCCCTCAGTCAAGATCACATACTCTCCATTCTCGTATCTGAGCAGAGTCCTCTTAATCCTCTTAACTCCTTTAACCTTCATGGAGAGGAGCTTATCCTTGAGCTTATCCAGATCTTCCTCGGCTTCGGCGTAAACGGTCAAAGATTTCTCTGTCAAATTGCTCTTCCGCTTCACGAGCTTCAGCATATTCTTTACGTCCTTTAAGGTTGCTCCTTCGGCCTTCATGGCCTTTTCATCGAATTCGAAGATTACGGCGTTTTTCCTCAGATTGAATCCGACTTGTGAAATTATGTCTTTTAAGGTCGTGTATTTGAGCCTCTTAGCAATTCTCTGAGCCTTGATCTTACTCTTGGCATAATCCGGCTTAAGCGGGATCCTCATTATCGGAGTTGAAGGAGTCTTTCTAGCATCGACTATCTCGATGAGCCTCGGAAGCCCTCTAAGGATACTCTGCTCTCTGACTCCAGCGAAGTGGAAAGTCCTGAGAGTTAGCTGAGTGCTGGGTTCGCCAATTGATTGAGCTGTGACTATTCCAACGGCCTCCCCAGGCTCAACTCTATTCCTCATATATTCTCGATAGACCTCTTCTATCAGCATCTTGAGCTCCTCGCTTGAGAGCTTTCTGGCCGTTGCAAGCTTCTTCACTTCCCAGATGAGCTTTAATGGAAGCTTCTTCTCATATGGTTGTAGGATCGCGTTAAGATCGCTGCTCGATACGGGTTTTCTCGCACTTCCTTTAATTCCAAGTCTATGGATTATTATGTCCAAGTTCACGGCTTTTCCATGATAGCTCTTCGCCGGATCTATTCCATCCTCACCATATAGGAATTGAACGATCTTCTTCTCATCCATTGTTCTAACGGTTCCATCATATTCGACGTAAAGCGACTCCAATGCGTTGATCAATCTCCTCTGCATGTATCCGCTCTGCTGGGTTCTAACGGCGGTGTCGACTAATCCGTCTCTACCTCCAGCCATGTGGAAGAAGAACTCTATTGGATCCAATCCCTTCAGGAATGAGTGATAGACGAATCCTCGGGCCTTTGGTGAGAGATCTCCTGGCTTGAAGAAGGTTAGAACTCTATCCATGAATCCTCTCTTGATCCTTTCCCTCCTAACCGCCTGCTGACCAACTACAGCAACCATCTGATCTATGTTTAGGGGTGAGCCTCTTGCACCGGTTCTCGCCATTATCACCGCGCTGCTATTCGGAGAGATGTATTTCCTCGCTATCTTTCCTGCCTGCTCCCTTGTCTCGGATAAGATCTGGAGTATATTGGTCTCGAAGGCTTGCTCCAACGTTTCACCAGGTCTAACCTCTATCCTACCTTTCTCATAGTTTGCCTTAAGCTTGTTGAAAGCATCATCCATCTTCTTGAAGATCTTCTTAAGCTCCCTATACGCCTCTTCTGGAATATAGAGATCATCCACTCCGAAGCTGAATCCCCTCAAGTTTAGATAGATGTTGACGACCTTCACCAGCTTATCCATGAACTCTCTCGCGGCGTTCGTTCCATATTCGGTGGTCAAGCGGTGGAGGATGCTATTCGCCTTCTCAACCCCTATCGCATTCTTGTCTATAACGCCCTTGACCAGCTTACCATCCTGGATAACGACCTCTATCTCGGGTGAGAATGAAGCTCTGAATTTATGGTTGAATCCCTTTGGCAAGAGTAGGCTGAAGACCTGCTTACCACTCCACTTCGGCTCAGGCTTCTTTATCTCAGGTTCAGGTATCTCCCCCTCATATCCGACTGCGGCCAAAATATAGGATAGCTCTTTCTTAGTTAGATAGGTGTCGTCCTTCGTTAAGAGATATGCAGCCGTCAAGAAATCTCTAATAGCACCTATTATTGGTGCACCGTATCTCGGTGATAGAATATTGTTCTGGACTATTAGGAGTATTCTCGCCTCAGTTTGAGCTTCTTCACTCTGAGGAACATGGAGATTCATCTCGTCTCCATCGAAGTCGGCGTTATATGGTGTACAGACGCAGAGATTCAGTCTAAATGTCTTATATGGCAAGACCTTGACTCTATGAGCCATTATAGACATTCGGTGGAGGCTTGGCTGACGATTGAACAAGACTATATCTCCATCGATTAAGTGTCTCTCGACTATAAATCCAGGCTCTATTGCTGCCGCGACCTCCTCTAAGTCTTGAGCGAACTTCAATCTAATTCTCTTTCCATCCGGTCTGATCACATATTTTGCTCCAGGATAATTGTCGGGGCCATTTCTAACATATTGTCTTAACCTCTCGATATTCCACTCAGTAACTTTCTCCGGAACAGTTAATTGCATCGCTATCTCTATTGGGACTCCGACCTCATTTATCCCGATGTTTGGATCAGGTGAGATCACTGTTCTCGCCGAGAAGTCAACTCTCTTACCGCTTAGATTGAGCCTAAATCTTCCCTCCTTACCCTTAAGCCTCTGAGCTAACGTCTTTAACGGTCTACCGCTTCGATGAGTTGCTGGAGCCACTCCTGGAACCTCATTATTGAGGTAGGTTGTGACGTGGTATTGGAGGAGATCTGCAAGCTCCGCGATCACGGGTGATGGTGACCCAGCGTTGATGTTCTCTCTAAGTCTTTGAGCAACTCTTAGGATGTCGACGAGTTTATGAGTTAGGTCGTCCTCAGATCTGAATCCCGATTCGAGAGTTATCGATGGCCTAACATAGACCGGTGGAACAGGGAGAACCGTTAAGACCATCCATTCAGGTCTCGCAACCCTTGGATCTATACCGATAAGCTCTAGATCTTCATCCTTAATCCTCTCAAGCCTGGCCCTGACCACGTGAGTTGTAAGCCTCCTCCTTTCAGAGTTAACTACCTCGATGAAAGTTGTGGGTTTCTCAAGCTCGATCTTATACTGCTTCTCATTACAATGTGGGCAAACGGATGCCGCTATCGCCTTCTGTAAAATCTTATAATAGAACTCTAGCGGAACTTTTCCACTCTGTTTGAGTTTTTCAAGCTTCTCCTTATATTTCTCTATCACATCATCAGGCAATAATAGCCTGCCACATGCTCTGCATGTCGCTCTCAATAGATTATGGATGTATTTGACGAATCCTACATGGATTACTGGAACCGGTAATTCGATGTGGCCGAAGTGGCCTGGGCATCCGAGATATGTGTTTCCACAGGTCTTGCATCTCTGACCAGGTTCAAGGGTTCCAAGTCTCGGATCCATTACTCCAGTCGGTATGGGCATTCCATCCTCATCATAGGTGTCTGGGTTCTGGATCTCGGCGACGCTCATCTTCCTAATCATCTCTGGAGATAGTATGCCGAACTTTATTCCAGCAACAGTTTCGAGGGAACTCGACATCTTTTCTACACCTCCTCCTTAAACAGTAACTTTGGATAGAGTCCCATGCTCATCATCTCTTCCAACAGCAGGTAGAATGCATAAGACATCGTTACGGGTCTCACTTCCGCATCCTTTCCATGGATTGGGCAGATAAACCTCTCCTGCTTTAAGTCATAGTAGACAGGTAAGCCGCATTTCTTACAGAAATACGCGGTGTATTTATCGCTCTGCTCCAATAATCGATCTAAAAGGAGGAAGCTCGCGCCATGTGCTATTAGGCAGTCACGCTCCATCTCCCCAAACTTCAATCCACCACCTCTACTCCTTCCCTCAGTCGGCTGCCTTGTAAGCATCTGAACCTGTCCCCTGGCTCTCGCATGTATCTTGTCTCTTACGAGGTGGTGAAGCCTCTGATAATAGACTACGCCTATGAATATCTCCGCTTCAAATTTCTTCCCAGTCAATCCATCATACATGACCTCTTTTCCAGTGCTCTTGAATCCGAGCTCCTCAAGCTCTTTCCTGAGCTCATCTAATGATTTGCCCATGAAGGGCGTTCCATCTATGAACTCTCCCTTAAGCGCAGCGACTTTTCCAGCTATGCTCTCCAGAAGCTGGCCTATAGTCATTCTACTTGGGAATGCGTGTGGATTGATTATGAGGTCTGGAACTATTCCACTCTCCGTGTATGGCATGTCTTCTTGTGGGAAGGTCATTCCAACGACTCCCTTCTGACCATGTCTCGATGCAAATTTGTCTCCAATCTCGGTCACGCAGAATGATCTAACCCTGGCCTTGATCAGCTTGTTTCCTTCATCGGTTTTCGTTATGAATATGTTGTCAACCACTCCAGCCTCAGATGGTCTAACGGCCTCGGATGTATCTCTCCAAACTATCTCTCTAGCCGGAGCTCTCTGATATTCTTCCAAGAATCTCGGAGGACTCTTAACCCCAACTATAACGTCTCCGCCTGCGACATCGGACTCTATATGCGCCAGCCCATCCGCATCTAGAACTCTATAACTCTGTTCACCTCTATATCCTCTGACGGTTGGCTCTGGGATGCAAACGACGTCTTTTTGGCCGCCGACATATATTCTTGCTTCAACTTCATAGGTTCTATAGCTTAGGGATAATCCCAGCCCTCTCTCGATCGAGGACTTATTGAGAACGACGGCGTCCTCCATGTTGTATCCTTGACCTGTTAAGACCGCGACAACCATGTTTTGACCTATCGGCCTCTCATTCAATCCAAGTAACTCCATGGATTTTGTGGTGACGAGTGGACGCTGAGGATAGATTAAGACATGCATCCTCGAATCCACTCTTAGATCATAGTTCACGGCGAAGATTCCGAGGGCTTGCTTACCCATAGCTCCCTCATAGATGTTTCTAGGAGACTGATTATGCTCCGCGTATGGTATTATCGAGACCACCGCTCCGAGGGTTGCGTATGGGCATATCTCCAGATGGGTGTGCTCCTCGGTCAAGTCTTCAGGTCTTAGAGCGACGTATGCATTCTCTTCTTCCTCCGCATCCAAGAACTCTATTATTCCCATCGAGACTAAATCTCTGAATCTAAGGGTTCTATTCTTCAAGGCTTTAATGTGCTCCTTCTTCAAGAGAGGTCTACCATTCTCAACTATTATGAGAGGTCTCCTAACTCTGCCCTCATCCGTGTTTATCCAAACTTCTTGAACGTGATCGTATTTGTAGAGGGCGAGGTTTATGCTGTTACTTATCTCGCCTCTTCTCCTAAGGATCCTCAAGCTTTCGGCGAGCTTCTCGCCATTAACGTGATATCCGACCAATAATCCATCGACGAAAACCTTGGCCGTATATGCTTTCCTCTTCATGATGACTTCGGTGAGTGGAACTACTCCAAGCGAGTAAAGAGTTTCGAGGAGCTCCCTCTTTCTGGCTGGGAAGCTTATCTCCGCTGAGAGAGCTAGGTTCTTAACCAATCCACAGTTTGATCCTTCAGGGGTCTCGGCTGGACAGATCCTACCCCAGTGAGTTCCATGAAGATCTCTTGCCTCGAAGTGAGGCTGACTCCTGCTCAGCGGCGATTGAACTCTCCTAAGGTGACTTATCGTGGCGAGATGATTTGTTCGGTTGAGGAGCTGAGTTACTCCAACTCTTCCACCAGGCCAATTCCCAGTTGCGAAGGCATGTTTAACGAAATCGGTTATTATTCCAGGTCTGACGAAAGTTGAGACCTTAACCGGATACCTTGAGGCGGCGGCGCGTTCAAGCTGATATCTAATATCTCTTAAGAGCTTCATGAAGGCCATCCTGTAAAGCTCCATCAACAGCGGACCTGCGAGCTTCAATCTCTTACTCGCGTAATGGTCCCGGTCTGTTGGCTTCCTGATTCCGAGGCTCGTCTCCAAGAGCTTTCCTATCATCTCGCAGAGGAAGATCGCCTTCTGATATCTCGCAACCTTCTTCATCCCAATATGCGGTAGGAATACGTTGTCTATCAACTGCTCAGCTCTCTGAATCCTATATTCTTCTGCATACCCGAAGGCTATTCTATTACCGATGTATCTCAAGGCCTCATACTCGGTGTCTATTCCCTCAGCTTCCTTGAATGACGATTCGAGAAGTTCCTGAACCTCCTTTAGAGGTGAGATCATGTTCACGATGTCTCTATCATTCGTCATTCCAAGGGCTCTAAGCATGATTATGGCCGGGATACCCTTGTAGATCCTTGAGAAGAAAACCTTGATCGTTCCGCCAGGCTTGTAGGTTACCTCGGTTCTGGCCTGTCTTCCATAGGCCGCCGAGATGACGACCGCACTTAGCTGACCTGACTCAGAGTCTTTCACGGTCACCATTATCCTATTTGGAGCCAGATCCTCGATCGCGACGATAACCCTTTCAGACCCATTTATGATGAAGTATCCGCCTGGATCTCTTGGATCCTCGCCTATCTCCATAAGCTCCTCATCGCTGAGCTTCGAGAGCGGGCAGATATCGGACTTAACCATGATGGGGATCATTCCAACCCTGATTCTCTCAGGTCCAGTTATCGGCTTCCCATCCAAGTATAGGCTCATGGTCACGTAGAGGGGAGCCGCATAGGTTAGGTTTCTAAGCCTACACTCCATAGGTGTAACATTCTCTATTACAGTTCCATCTATCTCCTCTATGATCGGCTTGCCTATCTCAGGATTCCTCATCTTTAGGGTTAAGGTCCCATATTTCGTTCTAATCTCAAGATCTCCAAGAGACTTTATAAGCTCCCTAAGCCCTTCTTTAACGAAATAGTTATAGGAGCGGAGGTGATGCTGGACTAATCCCTCATCCTCTATGAACGCGCGCATAACCTCCCATAAGTCTTCCTGAGTGAGTTCAACCTGCTCCAGCATCCACTCTCACCCCAACTATCATCTTCTTATAAACCTGAATGCCTAAAACCTGCACCCCCATATTACCCCAATTCTTTCATCATTTACCTGTAAGCCTAAATTTTAACCCTTTTCCCCAATCTCCTACCTTATCCTCCCCTAACAACCACCCTATAATAGATGGTCTTTCCAGCGGTCTCAGAATCTCTTATGATCTCGATTATATCTCCAGGCTTTGCGCCTATCTCCTTGACGACCGGATCTGAGGCGAGTATCTTCGGAAGCTGCTGAGGGGTGACACAATATCTCCTCAAAACTTCTTCAGCCTCTTCGGGGCTTAAGATCCTATGCTTCGGCACCAATTCATGTTCTAGAATAGAAGGCTGCGGAGGCCGAGGTTTCGCCTCCTTCCGCCTCTTCTTCACGGGTTTCCCCCTCCTTCTCGTGGGCAACTTCCTTCAGCTCGATATGCTTAATGTAGCTAATAAGCATAATTAGGTTAAATGAAAAGGCAATATGCGTTCATCCGCAAGTATTAGAGTTTACATATTCTTTCGAAGATTTTATTGAGCTCGTCGGAGAGATATGTGCAGATTGCGATGATGCCGTTTTCACTTATTCTCGTCTTCTCAGCGGAGGCCAGCACTATTAAATCTCCTCTCTTCGTCTCAAACTCCTCCTTAAGCTCGTCGAAGTCCCACTTTCTCACATAGGGTATCCTTATATGCTCTCTCGTCCTTATCAACACCATAGCGGAATTACATCCAGTTCTTATCGCATAGTCTCTGGCCTTGTAAAGAGATGCAATCTTATCCTTCTCATAGCGTCTGACAACGCAGCCCAAACATGGTAAATTATCTTTAAACACGTCATACTTCACCCTTTTTATCGGGCTCATTATCGTCGCCACTCTCTGGAAATATGCCTTACCCTTCTCTCTCAATACATTTCCTTTTCTCCTCTTCTCCACGATCTTCCTCTTCTCTAAGATCTTTAGAATTGTTCTCACGCTCCCTTCCCCAATATCGCAAATTCTGGCCAACGTTTTCCTATCCAGCTTACCCTTTTCCCCTAGCCTGAGAAACACTCTGAAGATGTCGTATTCACAGAATTTCCTCTGCGTATCTAATGCGCTCTTCACACCATATCCATCCCCTCGGAATATAAAAAGTTCATTTAACGTCATTCATTGGACACCGTGTCCAAAAGGCTTATAAATGCGATCCTATTGTCGTTTATTGGATACGGCGTCCAACATGATCAAAAAAGTTAGAAAAAGAGATGGAAGAATCGTGGAATTTGATAAAACGAAGATAGCGAATGCCATCTTCAAGGCTGCACGCGCCGTTGGTGGAAGAGATTACAAGAGAGCCTGTGAGCTTGCGGATAAGGTGGTTAAGCTCCTCGATGAGCAGATAATGGAGGGAAAGGTACCAGAGACACCGCATGTCGAGCAGATACAAGATGCCGTTGAGAAGGTTTTAGTGGAAGAGGGACATTATAAAACGGCGAAAGCCTACATCTTATATAGAAAGCAGCACGAAGATCTGAGAAAATTCGCCGAACTCATAAGCAACATAGACATAGTGGACTCATATATTCTCCAGACGGATTGGAGGGTGAGAGAAAACTCAAACATGACATATTCCCTACAGGGTCTAAACTTCCACATCTCCTCCACAATAGTCTCACAATATTGGCTGAACAAGATCTATCCACCTGAGGTAAAGCGTGCACACGTGGAAGGGGATTTTCATATACACGACCTCGGGTTTTTAGGGGCTTACTGCGTTGGATGGGATCTATACGATCTGCTGGTAAACGGCTTCAAGGGCGTGAGGGGAAAGATAGAGAGCAAGCCCGCCAAACATTTCCGCTCCGCCTTAGGTCAAGTAGTCAATTTCTTCTACACTCTGCAAGGAGAGGCGGCCGGCGCCCAAGCTCTAAGCAACTTCGACACCTACCTAGCGCCATTCATAAGATATGACGGCTTAAACTACAGGCAAGTTAGGCAAGCCATGCAGGAATTTCTCTTCAACATAAACATCCCCACTCGCGTCGGATTTCAGACACCATTCACAAACATCACCCTCGACCTGAAAGTTCCAAAATTTCTGGAAAACGAGCCCGTGATCATCGGTGGAAAGCCGCAGGAGGACTGCTATGGAGACTTTCAAGAAGAGGTAGAGGTGTTTAACAGAGCCTTTGCAGAAATCATGTCCGAAGGCGATGCTAGGGGGCGGGTATTCACATTCCCCATACCAACCTACAATATAACAAGGGACTTCGACTGGGAGAACGAGAACTATGAAGAGATTTGGAAGATGGCCGCCAAGTATGGAATCCCCTACTTCGCGAACTTCATAAACAGCGACATGCGCCCCGAAGACGTGCGCTCGATGTGCTGTAGACTTAGATTGGATACGAGGGAGCTTAAGAAGCGGGGCGGCGGCCTCTTCGGAGCAAATCCGCTCACGGGATCTATAGGGGTTGTAACCCTGAACATGCCTAGACTCGGCTACCTCTCAAAGGATGAAACGGAGTTCTTTGAAAGACTAGCAGAACTCATGGAGCTTGCGAAAAACTCCCTAGAGATAAAGAGGAAATTTATTGAACGTTTGACCGATGCAGGGCTTTATCCATATTCGAAATTCTACTTGAGAAACGTAAAATTGAGATTTGGAGAATATTGGAAGAATCACTTCTCAACCATTGGACTGGTAGGAATGAATGAATGTTGCTTAAATCTATTCGGAAATGATATAGGAAGCAAAGAAGGTTTGAGATTTGCGGAGAAAGTTTTAGACTTCATGCTTAAGCTCATCCTAGAGTTCCAAGAAGAGACGGGGAACTTCTACAATCTAGAGGCGACGCCCGCGGAAAGCACATGCTACAGGCTCGCCAAAATAGATAGAAAAAAGTTTCCAGACATGATTTTCGCCAACGATGCTGAGGTGAAGTCGAGGGGAGCGGAGCCATACTATACGAATTCAACCCAACTCCCCGTGCACTATACAGATGATCTACTCTTTGCTTTAAAGCACCAAGAAAGATTGCAAACAAAATATACGGGTGGAACCGTTTTTCACATATTTTTGGGGGAGAGCGCAAATGCGGAGAGCATTAAAATTTTAGTAAGAAAGGTTCTTCAAAAAACGAGATTACCCTACATAACGGTCACCCCTACATTCAGTATCTGCCCTCAGCATGGATACCTGAGAGGAAAACACGAGGTATGTCCAAGATGCAATGCGAGATGCGAGGTTTATTCAAGAATAGTTGGATATATTCGCCCAATAGAGAACTGGAACGCTGGAAAGCAGGAGGAGTTCAAGCAAAGAAAAACTTTTGATGCCTCTATCGAGGCGATCGCATCTTGGAAATAGCGGGTTTCGTTAAACTTAGCGCGATAGACTTTCCGGGAAAGCTCAGCTGCGTTGTTTTCGTTCAGGGCTGCAATCTGAGATGCGTTTACTGCCATAATGCACACTTAGTTCCCTTCAAAAAAGGCAGGATCCCCGCAGAAAGCATAATCTCCTACATCTCTGAAAATAGAGAATTTTTAGACGGCGTCGTAATCACTGGGGGCGAGCCACTGGCTCAGAAGGATATACGCCGTTTTCTGAAAAATGTCAAAAAGCTTGGAGTAAGTGTAAAGATAGACACTAACGGTTTTTTCCCAGAGGAATTGAGAGGACTCATTCAACTTGGACTCGTCGATTATGTTGCCGTGGACGTTAAAGCTCCTTTAATTCCAGAGGAATACTCTTTCATAGCAGGGAGAAAGGTTCTCGAAGATGATATAGATAGATTGAAGAAGACCATATCTCTACTATCTCATGAGAGAATTTCAGGCGAATTTAGAACAACCATAATCGAAAGCTATCATACCCCAGAAAGGGTTGAGAGCATCGTGAGTGAACTGCCCGCAAACGCTACCTATGTTTTACAGCAGTTTGTTTCAAGAGATTATCTCAAGATAGAGAAAGGAACGACGAGTGAGAAGTATATTCTCAAGCTCGTGGAGTTCCTCAGAAAAAAGTATGGATCTAAATTGAGAATAGAATCGAGGATCTATGAATGATTTGGTTACAAGGTTTTATTGCCTCACATCGCTTAATGATCTTGAGATGCTCATGGATGCGAAAACTTTATCCGTCTAAACTCAGGTTCAAGACCCATGAAGAAGATCCTACTTATAGGGGTCGCCGGATCAAGCGATCCAAAGCCTTATCCAAAGGCTGTTATGAAGGCTGAAAGATTTGGGGCCAAGCTCGCGGAATATCGGGACGAAGTTAGACTTCTCACAGGAGGAGATGGAGGATTAATGAGGATCGTGAGCAAGGCGTTCGTCGAGAGAGGTGGAGAGACCATAGGAATAATTCCCTTAGAAGATGAAGGAAGATCCCCAAGTCATCCAAGATATAATCCATATAACACGATCAGCGTCAAAACTGGAGTAACCTCCCAAGCCAGAAGCATAATGTTGGTGAGAAGCTGCCACTCCTTCGTCATCCTAGGAGGAGGAGCGGGAACCATGATCGAAGCCTTCCTCGCATATCTCTACAAAATCCCTCTAATCGTGATAGAAGAAACGGGCTATCCAACCGATAAACTAAAAGACCTAGCCATAGATGGATACCTCGACCACAGAAAACTGACGAAAACATACTTTACACAAGACCCAGAAGAAGCCGCGGAAAAAGCCTACACACTAGCAAAATCAAGAATAACTCCAAATCAATGAAAACCCATCAGAAAATGCTATTCAAAAACTGCGGGCCCGGCGGGCTTTTGACCCCGAATATCAAGGGTCAAATATTCGGCGATATATAAATCTTACTAGCGGAAATTAGCAATAGTTTTTCAACATGTTTCTATAAGCTTGCAATATTGGCTTCTCAAGAATCACGGGGCATATACTCAGAAGCAGAAGGCGGTCAGAAAAGGAATAGCCTATTAAAGCGCTAAAATGATTTAAGAAAAGATAAGGCCTGGGGCCATAATTATCCTTTTTATCATAACTTTTGGCTCTTATTACTTAATCGAGTTAGATGTTCCTACAGCCTTGGCCATGTCTATTGGACATGAAAATTCTCTAAACAATATTTTCACGAATCTGAGAAAATTGACTAGTGAGATGGGAAAAATTCTTGGCAGACTCTGAGGTTTTATGAGCGAGTCTGAAGCAGATATCTTCTTAGGAGTGGATCTTGTACGGAGTAATGTTTGTTCTCTTTCTTGATCAGTATGGCTTTTTGGAGATTGTCCAGCATATTCTTTATCGTTGCATCGTTTACGGGTCTCCCCAGTCTTATTTCTAGACTGCGTTTTATCTCGCTCCAGCGCGCTCTCGTCGCTATGACCTTCAGGGCTTCTAGGTATAGCTCCTTGTTTGTTCTTCCTTCCAGAAAGTGTTCCAATTCATCCTCAACTATCTTGTATCCATCCATATACGTTGAGTCTAGGGC
>JAGGRY010000023.1 GCA_021159365.1 Nitrososphaerota archaeon
GAGGCATGCACATCGCCTCCCACCCTTTCCCCGCGTGGGACGCCCGTTTCACCCAAACCCGCATCCTCATCGACGGCTTACAACCATCTCATCTTCATCTGGATGCGGGTGGTCTCGTTTCTGCGGCGTTGCCCGGGGTCTCCCCCGACGCCTCGCGGCGCCACGCGTCTCCCACTTGGGGGAGGAACTTCCTCGGGAGTTCCCCGTGACCCGCCCCGCCGCTCGCCCCAAATCATATCCGTCGCACTTCTTATATCAACCTTCTCGACTCCCGCAAAAATCGGATTAATCTACGATTCTCCATGCTGGAATCGATCTCTAAGATTCTGAGATGAAAAACGCGCGCAAAGGCTGAACCATCCACCCACGGCGAACAATCCCAAGCCCCTCGGGCGATTGGGAGTGGCGGGCTGAAGGCGTCCGGCGCAAAGGCCTCCGCCCTTACACCCCCACCCCATCAAACCCGTCTTCTACGGGAGCCCTCGTCGAGGGCCGAGGCCCGTCGCCGGGCCACATAGCCCTCGATTGGCCGCCTGATCTCGGGAGCGGCTTCGGGCTTAGATGCTTTCAGCCCTTATCCGCTGGGGCGCGGGTGCCCGGCGTCCCCCTGTAGGAGGACCGGTACCCCGTTGGCCCCGGCGCTCCGTTCCTCTCGTACTAGGAGCACCTTCCCCTCAGGCGGCCAGCGCCCCCGGCAGGTAGAATCCGACCTGTCTCACGACGGTCTAAACCCAGCTCACGTTCCCCTTTGATCGCCGAACAGGCGCACCCTTGGCCGCTGCTGCACGGCCAGGATGGGAAGAGCCGACATCGAGGTACCAAGCCGCGGGGTCGATGGGGACTCTCGCCCGCGACGAGCCTGTTACCCCCGGGGTAACTTTTCTGTCACTTCCGGCCCCCACCAATGGGGACACGGAAGATCGCTAGGCCCGGCTTTCGCCCCTGGATCCCTTACTGTGGAGGATCCAGTCAGGCCGGCTTTTGCCCTTGCACTCTACGGCGGGTTTCTGTCCCGCCTGAGCCGACCTTAGGGCCCCCTCGATACCTTTTCGAGGGGGTGCCGCCCCAGCCAAACTGCCCACCTGCCGTTGTCCCAGGGCACAGGCCCCGGTAAGCGGCGCAGCCGAAGGTGGCCGGTGTTACAGGGGCGCCTCCCCCAGCCTCCGGAGAGGCTGGGATCGACGGCTCCCGGCTACGCTCTGCACCCTCGGCCACACCGCAGCGACAGGCTGCAGTAAAGCTCCACAGGGTCTTCTCTCCCCGCCGGGGGTTCCTGGACTGTTCATCCAGGTTATGTGGGTTCACGGGGTTCCGGGCGGGGACAGCGGGGCCCTCGTTGATCCATTCATGCACGTCGGAACTTACCCGACAAGGCATTTGGCTACCTTAAGAGAGTCAGAGTTACTCCCGGCGTTTAGGGGCCCTTAACCCGGTTGAACCCGGGGTTCAGGTACCCCTGCTGGCCAGGATTGAGGAGCCGTTCAAAACCTTTCGGTCTTGCGGCTCCCTATGTTTCTTAACCGGGTAGGAGCACGTAACTTGCCGGAGGAGAGCTTATTGCTCAAGGTTGTTAAGGAGCGTTTATCATGGATTTGAAGTCCAAATATATTTCCGAATCTGTAAATATGAGATCTTACTGAAAATGTCTCCAATCTTTCTGAGATTTTCTCAAGCAGTAATTTTGAAGCTGAATAGAAGACTATCCTATCAGTCACGGTTCCATCAGAGTCCAATAGACCTGAAAGAAATTCCATGAATTCGTTTTCATCAAGTTCTTTTATGAAGGTTGTCGGATCTTCCTTAAAGTTCCTTGAACTCTTCAAAGAGCTTCTTTGAGTAGACAAGTATTCGCCGCTTTTGTATCTTATGTCTTCTATCAACATAATCATATTCATGAGGACTTCCATAGCTTCTCAACGACTCTCTTAGTCTTTTAAGGAAACCGATGTTCTTCAACGATTGATCAATCCATACAGCATAGGCGCCGTTTCCAAACTTGTGTAGACATCCATCTCCTAAAAGGAATCCAGCGAGGTATGGATCCATCAAATCCCTCCTCCGGCAGAGGTTACGTGGCCACACCCGTTTATTAAACAGTCGGGACCCCCTTGTCACTGCGACCTGCAGCCCCAGCCTTTCGGCCAAGGCCGCAGGCACCCCTTCTACCGAGGGTACGGGGCTAATTTGCCGAGTTCCCTCGCCCGGAGTACCCCCATACGCCTGAGGCTTCTCACCCAGGGGCACCTCTCGACCCGGCAGCAAACCTAGGCTTAAACTTCTTTGAGCCTATTACTTTTAGGTAATGGGTGATGTTTCTTCTTCCCAGAATTTTTAGGGCGTAGGAGGTTTTTCTAGGCGGCTTTTTAACACGTTTGAATGTGATGAATCGTATTGAGTTACGAGATAAGACCTCTCCCACAAAAGTTATGACATCACGATGGATTATGTTCAGCTCAATTATCCAGAGCTGGTTTATCTTGTCATAGTATAATGTTCCATCACAGTCTATTACACCCCTTATCATTGATTTCCTTGCTTCAGCGTTAAGCATCTTCATCCATTCCGTTATCAGAGTTTTAGAAGAACGCTTGCTCTGAGGTATTCCGACAGTCTCTCTGAGAAATCGATAGAGGCTCTTAGAGTAGACGATAAGATCATAGACGTTATTTCTGGGCCTTATTCGAGAACTTTTTACGTCAAAGTTTCTTCTGATGAGCTTCAGCTGATCTCGAAGTATCGGCAGGGCCTCTGTGAGAACTATTCTGTACCCATTTCTATTAGGATTTTTGACTAAGTATCCATCGGCTATATGTCTTCCAACGATCTCGGCGACTTCGATAACGTTCATCTTCCTAAGAAAAGGAGGTCATGCCCAGAGATAGAGTTTGCCTAGGGGCTGCCGGTGTGTCGGTTCTTGGCACGGTCACGGGGGCTCGTTCCCGCTCCCCTTTTCACCGGCTCCAGGGATCAGCCGAAGCCTCCATACGGAGGCCCCATCCCGCCTTCACCTGGTTCTCGCCATTACGGCCCTCCCCAGGCTTATGCGGTTGGACCGGGCTACGGCCCGGCTCGGCCTACCCCGAAGCGTCAGGGAGCGGGCTTGCGTCGCCGCAATCCTACCCCCGTGGCACCGGAATCTTAACCGGTTTCCCTTTCGGCCTACCCGGTTAAGGTCGGCCTTAGGACCGGCTTACTCCCGGCTGACGACGCATTGCCGGGAGACCCTTGCCCCTGCGGCGGAGGGGATTCTCACCCCTCTACGCTGTTACTACCACCGGGATCTACATTAGCGGCCGGTCCACCGGACCTCACGGCCCGGCTTCTGCCCAGCCGCTACGCCCCCCTACCGCCACCTGGCCTTCGCCAGGTGACCCGGGGTTTCGGCGGCCCGCTTAGGCCCGTCAATTTTCGGGGCCCCCAGCCTCGGCGGGTGCGCTGTTACGCGTTCCTTAGAGGGTAGCTGCTTCTAAGCTTACCTCCCCGCTGTCTTAGGCTGGAGACGCCCTTTGGTTTGTCCACTTAGCGGGCACTTAGGGGCCTTAACCCCAGGTCTGGGTTGTTCCCCTCTCGGGATAGGAGCTTACCCCCTATCCCCCACTCCCGGGGTCTACGGCGCCCACGGATTCGGAGTTCGAAAGGGAGGCGGGGGCTTTCGCCCCCTTACCCCCCTATCGGTGCTCTACCCCGTGGGCGGCCTCGCCCGGGGCTGTCCTGCGAGACACTTCGGGGGGAACTAGCTATC
This sequence comes from Nitrososphaerota archaeon, assembly GCA_021159365.1. GTDB lineage: Archaea > Thermoproteota > Nitrososphaeria_A > Caldarchaeales > Wolframiiraptoraceae > AUK039. The sequence goes on from JAGGRY010000023.1 coordinate 3,743, forward strand.
ACCGGGCTAGATTGGTTTTTAGCCCCTAGCCCCAGGTCAGGGGACCGAATCTCGTGGGGCGGTCGATCCCGAATAACTTGTTATCATGATATCGAGGACTTGATTCTTCGTGTAACCTTTCCATTTAGGGCTTTTAGCCGTGACAAGACATCCCGGCACGAACCCTATCTTGTCTCTAAATTTCTTGAGGTTGCTCCTTCCAGAGATTCTTAAGCCCTCTTTAACAATTCTCGTGTTTATGTCAAGTCTTGAGAACAATTCCCTTATCTGTTTCTTAATTAGCTCATCTTTACATCCAATTATCACGTGGCGCTCGGTTCTGACATAGCCATCATTTCTTTTGCTTTGATAGAATGCAACGCCCCCATCGGTGCTTGCAATTATCTTTAAGTATTCGGCGAGAATCTTAGGATCCCACTCATTCATAACGAATCTTGGAATGTAGCTTTTATTCCTCGTTAACTTCGCAATCATCTTAGCAATCTTTGAATCTTTTATCCTCAATTTCATCCAAGAATATTTGCCTCTTCTATAGCGGGTTTTTATCGGAGTCTTCCGCCATAAAGCCTTTGAAATCTCGGTGAAGAGTTTTGAAAGCGCCTTATCCGTCGTCACAAAGTATACCTCGTCTCGAGCAATCCCGCCATCGGTTAAGATCATCAGCGAGAAGCATCCCAACAAGACCTTATCCATACACCTATTCATGTCCATATGAAGAAGATAATGGTTTCGGGAGAACCGCCCTTGCACGTCAGGACCCCTTACGGGCCTCGACCGGGGTTTCCCCCGGCTTCACCCTGCCCAGGGCTAGATCGCCCGGTTTCTAGCCGCACGGCCGTGACTTCAGGCCCTTTCAGACCCCGCCCCTCGGGGAGCATGAAACTCCCCTGCGGGCAAGTCGGTTTCCCTACGCCTACGGGCCTTGGTGAGCCCTTAAGCTCGCCACGACCGTGCACTCCCCGGCCCGTGTTTCAAGACGGAGCGCGCGACCCCGGTATCCCCCCTCGATCCCCATGGTGAGGGATCTTCGGGGGGATTATCCTTGAGGGCCGCGCTCGTCTGTTACCGGCCGGTTTCAGGCGCTTTTCACCCCCCTCCCGGGGTACTTTGCACCTTTCGCTCACGCTACTGGTGCGCTATCGGTCTCGGGACGTATTTAGCCTTGGAGGCCGATGGCCCCCAACTTCCCACACCATATCCAAGGTATGGTACTCAGGGCTCTGGGCATCACCCCTCCCGCCTTCCCCTACGGGGCTGTCACCCTCTTTGGCGGCCCATTCCAGGGCACTTCGGGTCAGCGGGCTGGGGTGGAACCCCAGGCCCATCACCCCACATCTCCATGAGGTTATCCCTCATGGATTCGGTTTGGGCTCCTCCCCTTTCCCTCGCCGGTACTCAGGGAATCCCATATTGGTTTCTTCTCCTCCCCCTACTTGGATGTTTCCGTTCGGGGGGTTCCCGATCCCAGGCCAAAGCCCGGGATCAGAGGCCGAGGCCGAAGCCTCGACCCCTAGGAGATCCCATTCGGAGATCCCCGGATCAACGCCTGCCTGCGGCTACCCGGGGCTTTTCGCAGCTTGCCACGTCCTTCCTCGGCGCCCGAGCCGAGGCATCCACCGGCCGGCGTCCTCAGGCTTGGGATTTATCGTTCGCCGTGGTTTGTGGGTTCAGCCTTTGCGCGCGGTCATCGTGAGCGTGCGCTCCTCGCGGCATCCGGCGCTCAGCTTGAGCTGAAGCGCCTTCACGCACCGATCTATTTTATCCGGGTTGCTACATATAAGCTTTATTATTCGTGGTTTTAAGTCTTTACAGCGGTTTGCTTAAAGCTTGAGTTTTTCACCTAGTTTTTAATGAGAGCGCTGGTTACCGGCGGAGCGGGTTTCATCGGTGGCCATCTCGTTGAGAAGCTGGTTGAGCGTGATTGGGATGTGATTGTATTCGACAACTTTGAGCGCGCATCTCTAGAGACCTTGAGGACCTTGCCCTCAGAGGCTGAGCTTAGGAGGATCGACATTAGAGATCCTGAGGCCATGAAGAGATATGCGGGTGATGTTGATGTTATCTTTCATTTAGCCGCCTTGACAGATGTAGTTGAATCCGAAGTCAAGAAGGATGAATATTGGAATGTGAATGTCGTGGGAACCGAGAATGTCTTGAAGATCGCGAAGGATGTTGGCGCTAAATTGGTCTTCACGAGCAGCGCCGCGGTTTATGGAGAATTGAATAATGTCGCTAGAGAAGATCTTAAGCCTAATCCAATAAGCTTCTATGGAGTAACGAAGCTTGAATGCGAGAAGCTCTGCATGAGGTATTATGAGGAATATGGAATTGATATAGTCGTTCTCAGATTGTTTAACGTCTTTGGCGAGAGAGCGCAAGGCGGCGTCGTCAAAATATTCTTAGAGAGAGCCAGAGAAGGGAAGCCTTTGATCATCTATGGAGATGGTGAAGCTGTTAGAGACTTCATCTACGTCGGAGATGTAGTAGATGCTTTAATTAAGGCGGCTTTAAGCGGGAAAGCGTCTGGAAGAATTCTCAATATAGCTTCTGGTAAGCCCACTAGGGTGCGAGAGTTAGCTGAAGCCGTGGTTAAGGAGACTGGAGTTAAGATTATCTATGAATCTGAGAGAAGATGGGAGATAAAGTTCAGCCTAGCGGACATATCCTTGGCTAAGAAGCTGCTGAATTGGAATCCCAAGATCTATTTGATCGATTGGATTAGAAGCTCTCTAAGATCGAGCTAAATGTTCTTCAAGAATTTTTAAAATTCCATTAATACGATCATTTTACGAGAATTATGATTGTTATCGTTCACCATTCTCTACAACAGATATCCACATGCTTGTTCTAATAATCCCTTAAGCACTCCGAAATCTATGATCTCGCGATTATATTCTCTTACAAAACTTTCAACATTAATCAACTCACTAAGCGTCCCATATAGATCCTCATGTCTCAAGATTTTTCCAAATATTTATTGAATCCGCCACTTTCACATGTTTGAAGTCACGCGTGCATCAATTTTTCTGCAAACTTATGAAAGGAATAAATTTGAGAAAGGTTAGCTGAGCACTTCATAGGATCTTCGGCAAAGCTTTTTAATTCAAGTGCTAGAGTCTCAGCGTCAAAGAGGTGTGGAAGTTTATGGATGTGAGGAAGAAACTTACAAGGTTAAGCGATGAGGAAGCTCAGGAATTAATCGAAGAAATCGCCAAGAAAGCTGCACATTATGAAGAAGTATACCATGGATGTTGTGAAGCCGCTTTCCTAGCATTGCTTGAAGCCTTCGATCTGCCTCGAGACTACATGAGGATGGCTACAGGCTTTGCCGCTGGAATAGGCTTTAAAGGATTGACTTGCGGCGCTTTATGCGGAGGGGTAATGGCTATCGGTCTCTTCTTTGGCAGGAGCTACTCTGACTACGTATCAGGAGATCCAACCAGAAAAAGATACGTCGCCTTTAGGCTAGCTAAGGAGCTTTGTGAAAGATTCGTTCAAGAATACGGCAGCGCCCTTTGCAAAGACATTCAAACCAAGATCTTAGGAAAATGGTATGATCTCTGGGATCCTAAGCAACATAAGGAGTTTGAGAGAGCTGGCGCTCATACTCCGAAAGGGTGCCCTTCAGTAGTAGCCAATGCCGCTAAATGGACGGCTGAACTTATCTTAAACGAAGTAAAAAAGCTGCAACATGAACAGGATTGAGAACGAAGTATCCATACGCCGCTGGAGCTACAAGACGAATTAAGTCAACTCCAGCCAAGGGAAGTGTCTACAAGGGGTGTTCTCTTTAAGTAAAGATCATTATATGAGAATTTAGGGTTAGACAAGATCTATGGAGCAATGAAATGAGCAGCACATTTCGTTGCAAATAGACTTAAAGGATCTAATCAAGATATAACTAGGATAAATGGGTTGTTCTTTTCAATATGAATATGATGCTAGGTGGTAAGTCGGAGTGATTGTCTGTCGTAATTGATTCTACGAAAAGGTTCTATCACTTGATCTTCTTTAGGAGATCTTGAAATCAGTATCTTAGCTTGCAATGGAGTGAATACGCCAGCTAGAGTAGCTTGATTAAACTTGTGCGCAATATCTTAAAACTTATAAGACCATGACTATAACGACGTTAATGGATAGCAAGATGAGGATAAAGATAGTGCCATCAATCATTACAGCTCGGTTTGATAAATTGGATGAAGAATTGGAGATGATAAACGAAAGTGGAGCAGATATGTTGCATATAGATGTTTATCCCTTTATTCTAGGAGCCTACCTATATAGTGAGTTAACGGCATTGAATATGGGTCTACTTCTACTTGACTTCGTTAAACGGAGAACGAAGATCCCGATAGACCTACACTTATCCATAGATACAGACTTGGAATTTGTAAAGAAGTGCGTGAAATTAGGAGCAGATAGAATCATTATTCTCCCAGAGATCCTTGAAAAGCCGGATGCCATCATAGATTACCTGGTCTCAGAGGGAGTTAAGGTGGGGCTTGGAGTAACTATCTCGAGCGACCTAACCCATGTGGAGAGGAGGAAGGATCGAGTCGATGAAATTGTCTTAACAGCAGTCAACGCCAATTTTGGGGGAAGAATCAGGTTCGAGGAAGCTTGTAAGAAGCTGAAAAAACTTAGAAAGATCTGTGGAGAAAAAGTAGATATTGCCATCGACGGCGGAGTTAATACTCTAACGGCTTCGAAGTTCGTTGAAAGCGGAGCAAACGTCTTAGTAGTGGGAAAGTTCATCTTCAGGTCAAGTGATTACAGGAAGGCTGTAGAGGAGTTAAGGAGAACCGCGGAGATGGCATTAAAGGAATAAATCTAGATAGATCAAGCCGTGAGCTTTACAATCGCCTTTACCCCCTTCCTCCACTACCTAGAAGCCTTAACGAGAACCTCATGACCTAAAGGCTCAGATCTCGGAATCTCTTCTTACCGCCAGATTTTTGAACAATCTAGTAACATAGCTTCCGTATTCTCTATATAGCTGCAACTTGTAGAGGGTGCGTTAAGGCTTATATTTTAATGCAACCGTTTTAAGTTAGGTTGGATAGATCAACCACTTTGATCATTATCACTAATCTCATAGCAGCGCTTCTCATTCTAAGCATTGCGCTTATAGGCGAGGTTGGATATCTATATGTCAACAGCACATTTCAGCCGGTTCAAGTAGTCTGGCCCTCGGATCCATTTTATGGAGAAGATGTCAAGATCGATCGGCTGGAAAATGGCGACATCCTGCTGACAACGAGCTTAGATTTCATCGCGAATAAAAACACCCTCATCTTTGGATGGCCTTATCCTTCAAGAAAGGAGCTGAGAGCTACCATCAAAAACTATTATCTTTCTCCAAAGATCGTTAGATTGGCCTTCTCGACAAACAATGAGACGATTTATGTAAGTCAAAATTACTTAGTACCTCCTGCCAGGATAGAGGGATGGAGAATACTTCCAGGAGTTCTAAACGTTTCTTTGAGGGCTCCTATTCCAAGAACTCCATTTAAGTTTAGAACCGAGGGTGAAGCTATAATCGAATTAAAGACCTTAGATACTTCCTCTAGGAACAAGTGCTTCTTTAAATTGCGTGTAGTCCGGACAGCCGGGATCAGGATTTACTTCATTAAGCTTCGATTTCCAGGAGATCCGATACCATCGATGAGCCATAAAGAATTGGCATTATTTCTTGATTTCTTGGCGGCCACATATCCTGTTCCGGAGGGATCTTTGGAATCTAATATGTTCATTCCAACTATTACCATCAATGAAATTTCATGGAGAGGAGTTCGATATAAATTAGCTGAATTGCAGCTTAATGAAAGTACCGTTGGAATTATGGTGAGGGATTACTTAAGAAACTATGTGACCAAGTTGAGCTGGATCGCTTGGAAAAACGAAGTTTTGAAAACTTACTGGGATAGGACCATCGCGATAGTCCCCCATGATTGGCCTGGACGCTTCAATCAGAGATGGGCGGGGAATACCCTCAAATACTCAACGACCATGGCATTCATAATTGAGCACACTTACCCTTGCGTATTGGCACATGAGCTGGGGCATACCTTCGATCTATCAGATGAATACCATTTAGGTGAATATGGGATCGGCCCCAGCATATTCATTCCTGAGGGGAGACCAGCTTATGGTTTTTGGGTAAACAAACTTCTAGACATCAAGGATTCTGAGTGCTTCATGGGTACTGCAACGAAGGATAGATGGATATGTAAGCTGGATTATAGGAAGTTGGTTAAGAAGTTGGAGGTGCATGCGAGGAGATTCTCAAATAAAGAAATTCTCGGCGTGTGTGGATATCTCTTTAGGAATGGCAGCATATTCCTAGAGCCATTTTATCTCTTCAAAGGCGGAGTTTACGATCGAGTTCTCTTAAGAAATGCTTCATCTCCTATCATCCCCTTGGATACAAGACCACTAGATATTTTATACGAGGATGATGAAGGAAGAATCATCGAGAGATACCGCATATTTGTAGGATTTAGAAGGGTGAGGGATTTCTCGCCCTTCTGCTTGAGGATACCCTTCAATCCAGCCGCTAAAAGGATTCTCATCCTCGATTCGTGGAATGATAAGGCTATCTTCAGAAATATTTCTAATTATTCGCCAACAATTCAGAAAATTGTCGTCAAAAACAATTTGACTCACCTCATCATTAATTGGAAAGCATTTGATCCAGACGGAGACCAGCTATTCTATGGAGTTAATCTTAGCTTGGATGACGGAGGAACGTGGATTCCCGTTGCGATAGACCTCAAACAGCCATTTATCTCTATACCGCTTCAAGAACTCAAGGTTAAGGGAAAGATTTTGATCGGGATTTTGGCTACAGATGGCGTTAATACCTCCTTCAGATATGCTAGCTATGATCTGACGTGAAAGCTGTAGAGATTGCCTTAAAGAAATAGATTTTATTAAGATTATTCGGCTAAGGATTAGATCATTAATCACTTCATCATTTAGTTACCTTGAGTTTGCATTTTTCTCCGTGAGCAGTCTATAACATTCTTGGAGACCCTCTCTAACCTTGACATACACCTCGTATAGCGCATTATACTTCTCCACGTTCTCTTTAATTGGCTCAACCTTCTGAGCCGCCTTCACCCAGTCAAAGATCGCTTCATATTTCAGGTACCCCGCCCCTACTCCTGCTATTAAAGCATCCCCTAAGGGCGCTCCTGGAGCTCCTTCGATATAGGTGAACTCTACTCCGGTAACGTCCGCGATTATCTGCCTCCATAGAGGAGATTTCGCTCCGCCATCCACTAAAATAGCTCTCTTCAGTGGGATCCCAGCTTCTCTAGCAGCTTCAATGCTATCCTTAATCGCGAAGGCGACTCCTTCGAGGAAAGCTCTAAAGAGATGTGCTTGCGTATGGTAAAGCGTTAGTCCGAAGATGCAGCTTCTAAGATATGGGTTCCAATATGGGGCTCTCTCTCCTACCGTCATGTGCGGCGTGAAGATCACCCCATCAGCTCCCGGCGGGATCTTTTCAGCCATCTTATCTAATAAGACGTATGCTGAGATTCCAGCTCTTTCTCCGACGCTCTTCTCCTGAAGGGCGATATTATCTCTAAACCATCTAACGACTGCTCCAGCAGTTATTATACCAGCGAAGCAGTACAACTTCTTCTCATCATATGCTACATGAGGCAAGTTTACGAGCCTTCTTGAGAGCCTAGGCTCATCTTGGATGAAGCCATTGCACATAGACGTCCCTATCATGGAGGCTAAATCTCCATCGTTTAGCGCTGTGACGCTTAAAGATGACATTGGTGCGTCGATTCCACCCGCTACCACGGGAGTTCCCTTTGCCAGCCCTATCCTTTCAGCACACTCTGCTCTGACTTCTCCTACAATGTCCTTTGACCAATTTATCCTCTCTGGAAAGAATTCTCTTGGAACACCCAGCTCCTGCATAAATTCATCAGACCATTGCCTCTTATGGATATCGTATATCCCGCCGATAACACCGGCGCTTGAGTGGTCGATACAGTTGACTCCTGTAAGGTAATGAGTTACGAATCCGTAGGATGTCACTAGCTGATGTATTTTATCCCAGATCTTAGGTTCATTCCTCTTAATCCATAAGATCTTCGTTATTCCAAAGAATGGATCTATTATGTTCCCAGTTTTCTTGAAGATCTCTTCCTCTCCAATTTCGTTTTTAATCCACTCTGCTTCCTGGACAGCTCTTCTATCCATCCATATGATCGCAGGTCTCAAAGGCTTGAAATCCTTATCAACTGGGACACCTGAACCCGTGTAGAGCCCACTAACCGATATACCTTTGATATCCTTTGGATTAGCCCCAGATTTTTTCAACACCTCCTTTACACTTTTAACATACGCGTTCAGCCATACTTCTGGCCATTGCTCAGCCCATCCGGGCTTTGGAATTATGACATCCGTTTCGACGAAGGATTCGGCGAGAATTTTTCCAGAAGCATCCACTAAGATAGTTTTAGTTCCAAAGGTTCCTATATCCGTGCCTAAAAATAATGGATAATCCATAGCATTAAGTATTCGAACAACAGTCCAATATAAAACTTGCTGCCAAAAAATCATAATTCGTCATAAAGCTTTAAATATCCTAATTGCTCATAGATAAACGTAATGTCCGGAGCGGGGAAAGTGAATAGGAGAACATGGCTCCAAACTATAGCTGCTGCAATAGTCGGCATCGCCGTTGGCGCGGCTGCTGGATGGTACTCAAAGCCTGAGAAAGCTTTGGAGAAGATCATTACCAGCACCGTAACGAAATCAACTACCGTTACTGCTCCAGGGGCAGCTACAACTGTCACTAAGACCGTTACAACCGTCCCACCTACTCCACCTATGGCTGAGAAGCTTCGGGAGTGGTGGAGGAAGGTTACCGAGCCTTGGAGGGGCAAAAGAATAAAAATTCTAGCTCAGGCATGGGAACCAAACTACTACCTAAGGGATGTTGTCGGACCGAAGTGGGAGAAGCTGACCGGAATTAAGATCGACTGGGAATTAACCTCTAACGAGCTAGTCATGGAGAAAGAGATAATGGATATGGAGAAAGGTACTGGAATCTATACGGTGACATACGATGATCAAGACATGGTCGGTACATGGATCAGGAAGGGATGGGTTATCGATATCACCAAAATGATGGAAGAGAGGCCTGAACTAATTGAGCCTGGATTTGATCCAAACGATATTTTCTGCCTAGATTACTGTGTTGACTCAAGAGGACATATCCTAACGATTCCAGCAGAATATTATCCGAAGACCTATGTTTATAGATCTGACCTCCTCGAGAATCCAGATGAGAAGAAGGCCTTCAAGAGCAAGTATGGGTATGACTTAGAGCCGCCAAGATACTGGGATCAAGTCCATGACGTTGCTGAATTCTTCACAAGGCCGCCAGACCTATATGGATGGATCAATGCCTGTGGAGCTAAGGCGCATGAGGCTTTGGGCTTCGACTTCTTCGAGACGTGGCTCACGTCTTGTGGAGTTGGAGGTGAGGGGTTAAGCCCATATAACAGAAAGCTACTGCCGGGATGGGGAATCAATACCGAGACTTGGAGTGCGAGGACAGAGTATGGCGGCGCCTTAGATAGTCCAGCTGCCGTTAAAGGCATCGAATGGTTCCTAAAGCTCTTGAAGTTTGCTCCACCAGGAATCAAGGGCTGGATTTATGTAGAGTGTGCTGAGCAGATGTCTGCTGGAAGAGTGGCCCAGACGGTTACCTACACGCAGTTCCTATCGACCTTCGCTAATCCAGAGGTCTCCAAGATCGCTGGAAAGTTCAAGGTTGCTATCCCGCCAGTTGACAGAGAGTATTGGACGCCGTTTAAGCCTATTGGGTACGCCGACATCAGCGGATACTGTATTCCATGGTGTTCACCAGATCCGGAGCTGGGATTCCTATGGTCTCAGTTCGTAATCTCGCCCCTGAATGAGCTAGATAGAGCGAAATCCATTAACACAACGGTAAGGACATCCGTACTGATGAGCCCTGAGCTAGATCCATTGGACGCCAAGTTCGGAGGAGTATTCACATTACTTAGAGACCCGATTGCCCAGAGGTACTTCATAGGCACGCCACTAGAAATCGGAGACTACGCGCCGCTACTATACGTCTTCTACACAGTGCTAGCTAAGGCAGTCTCAGGAGAGCTGACGCCAGAAGAATGCGCCAAGGAGTTGGCAAAGGAGATCGACGCGAAGCTCAAAGAACTGGGCTATCCAGTTAAGTGGTGAATGACTTAAACCTGGTTAAATTTTTATACCTCCTACACCTTTTTTTAATGCCAAAATTAGGTGAGCGGGAATGACTCGACGAGTTATTAATCCCTGGCTACTCTTCCTGCCTGCCTTCATAATCGTTGGATTTAATGCCTTCTTGCCAGTATTTTACGCCGCTTATCTAGCTACCCAAAGGTATACGTTAGGTGTTCCTCCTATCTTCATAGGTTATGACAACTTCTTTCACTTAATGTTTGACACTATCTTCTGGGATTCCCTAGCTAAGGGGTTTGCTTTCGTGGCTATATGTATGGTTATTGAAATTCCATTAGGGTTAGCGCTTGCATTAGCACTTTACAAAGATACGCGCATAAACAGAATAACCCGCACGATCCTCACTACTCCCATGCTCATTCCGCCCTTAGTTGTTGGATCGATTTGGCTATTAATGGTCAGACCAGATATCGGGCCAATACCACATGTTCTGAAAGAAATCTTCAACTTCAATTACGATATCGGAGCTTCTCCACTTCAAGCCTTCTTCACCACGGTTTTAATGGATGTATGGCACTGGACACCTTTCGTGGTTTTGGTTTTAGTTGCTGCAAGAGCCTCTATTCCGCCCGAACCCTATGATTCAGCTATGGTTGACGGCGCTTCCTCTTGGGACATCTTCAGGTACATTACGCTTCCAGGAATGAAGTACGGCATAATGATCGCATTCCTGATAAGAATGATGGATGCTCTCAGGATATTCGATGAAGTATGGGTTCTAACGGCTGAAGGTCCTGGAAAAGCTACAAACTATCTAAGCATCTATATCGTTAAAACAGCTTTAAGCGAATTGAAAATGGGATATTGCGCTGCGATCGCGCTCTTCTTCCTATACATTGTCATCATACTAACCTTTATAACTTTAAAAGTTATGACAAGGAGGTGAGCAGGAAAAATGGTCAACTGGGAGAAAACTGCGTCTATAATCCTTGTGGGCTTGATGTTGATATTCACCCTCTTCCCATTATACTGGCTGATAGTTACCTCCTTCAAGACAAGGCTGGAGGTAATTGGAGGAGTAGTCTTCATACCTCATCAATTAAACTGGATGAACTATTATAGACCTCTTTTTGAGGATGTTTATGGGGCATATCTAAGAAATTCTTTCATCCTTTCGATAGCGGAGATAGCTCTTTGTCTTCCACCAGGTATTCTCGCCGCATACGCCTTCTCACGATTAAAGTTCAAAGCTGACAACCACTTCCTCTTCTGGTTCCTAACAAATAGGATGGCCCCGCCAGCAGCCTTCCTAATACCTTACTGGGTTCTTTACACCTACCTTAACCTTTTCGACACCATCTACGGATTAATAATCATCAACAGTATAGGAAATTTGCCGTTCGTAATATGGGTACTTAAAGGCTTCATAGATGCGATTCCAGGAGATATTGAAGAAGCGGCATACATAGATGGATACACTTTCTGGCAAATGTTGAGGAAGATTCTCTTACCTCTATTAAGGCCAGCTATAGCGGTATGTTCTCTCTTCGTCTTCATATTCACCTGGAATGAGATGCTCTTCGCCTCCCTACTGACAACATCACCAGCAGCTATGCCATTGACAGGCGGCTTACTACATTACATGTCTCAGATATGGGTTAACTGGAGCGAAATAGCTGCTCTCTCCGTGGTCGCCAACCTACCAGTCATAATAGTTATATACTTCTTGCAGAAACACATCGCTACGGCGCTGACATTCGGGGCGGTGAGATGATGGGGTTCCTGCCGGTGAAGTTAAC
>JAGGRY010000048.1 GCA_021159365.1 Nitrososphaerota archaeon
TGCGGGCCCGGCGGGCTTTGAACCCGCGACCCCCGGGTTAAAAGCCCGGTGCTCTATCCTGGCTGAGCTACGGGCCCATTTGGTGCTCTTTTTCATCTAATGCTTTTTTGCTGCGCTAATATAGGTTTTGATCTCCCTGAGGGTCTCCGGCATAGATCATCTGGTCTTTACCTTCCAAGAGTTCACGGTGCAGATAGTCTGTTTATCAGATCAACAAAGGGATGGAAATGGCATATTAAAATAATGAACTTCAAGACCTTTCAAACCTCCGGCGTATTCTGGGAATACTTCAACTGTTCCATCAATTTCCTCAGCGGCTGTGGGCTGTAAAGGTGTTTCCTTTCGGCTCTTTGAATGGTGAATGAATGATCCCTATTGGCTTATACTTTATCCCGCCCATAATTTCACCTCTCTATAGTGCGATTTTCGAGGATGTTAAAAAGCTTATGAAGGATGCTATACGTAGGCTCTTCAAAGCCTAATTGGATATTTTAAAATACTACTGTTTAACCATCCTTTATAAAAAGAGATGTCTGCTATAATCAAGAATAAGGTCGAATTACTCCTTCATGGAAACAAAGAAGGTAGGAAAATTGCACTGGACATAATTGACTACGCTATTAAGGCTGTAGATGCGTATGAGGCTACAAAGAGAAAAGTCCGTATTGAGAATGACAAACTAATTGTTGGAAACTTGATATACGATTTGTCAAGTATAAGGGAAATTTACGTCATTGGCGCAGGTAAGGCGTCTTTCTCTATTGCCCAAGCTCTAGACGAAATCATAGGAAATCGCATCAAAAAGGGAATAGTAATAGTGAAGAGGGGCGAAAATCGTAGGTTGAAGCATATAGAAGTCATAGAAGCGGGTCATCCCATACCCGACGAGGCAGGGCTGGAAGGAGCAAGGAAAATAATGCAGATAGCTAAGGAAGCAAAGGAGGGAGATCTTGTTTTTTGTGTTATAACAGGTGGGGCTTCAGCGTTAATGCCGTTACCTGCTGGAAATATAAGCTTGGAAGACAAAAAGAAAGTAACAGAACTTCTTTTAACTTGCGGCGCCACAATAGATGAGATTAATACTGTTAGAAAACATATTTCGGCAATAAAAGGTGGGAGACTTGCCAAATACATTCACCCAGCCGAAGTGATTAACCTAATAGTAATAGATGAGATTGCAGGTCGACCATGGGGTCCAACTGTTCCGGATACAACCACTTTTAAGGATGCAGTAAACGTTCTTAAAAAGTACGACTTATGGGAGAATGTTCCGGGTTCGGTGAGGGAACATCTTGAAAGAGGCATGGTGGATCGTAGCTTGGAAACTCCAAAGCCTCACGACTTTAAAGATTTGAAGATTCATAATATAGTATTAGCTGATAATGAAATTATGTGTGAAGCGGCTAAAGAAAGAGCTGAAGAATTAGGATTTAAATCGCTAATTTTATCTACTAAATTGGAAGGAGAAAGTAGGGAAGTAGGCGTTGTTTTGGCGAGTATCGCGAAGGAGATAGAAGAGAAAGGTCGCCCTGTTAAGCCGCCTTGTGTCTTGATATTGGGTGGAGAAACAACAGTTACACTTACTGGATCATATGGCAAAGGTGGACCGAGTCAAGAACTTGTTTTGGGCGCTTCCTTACGGATCGCTGGAAGTAAAAAAGTGGTTATTGCATCTATAGATACTGATGGAACTGACGGCCCAACAGAGATAGCCGGAGGCATAGTGGATGGTTACACGCTAAAGAGAGCTGAAGAAAAAGGCATAGACATCTTTGAGAGTTTAAAGAAGCATAACTGTTATGAAGTGTTGATGAAACTTCAAGACGCCATTATCACCGGGCCAACAGGGACGAATGTGATGGACTTGGATATTGTAGTTGTTACGGGATGAATCCTTTTCATATTATAAACTCGAAAGGTTCATATATTTCGGTTTGAAACGGAGTTGTAAATTAATAGAAGGTTGGGTTAAGGATGGAACGATTTGAAATAAAGGAGATTAAAGCCAGAGAAGTGCTCGACTGCCGAGGAAACCCGACGGTTGAGGTTGAAGTTCTAACTAAAGCAGGCGTTTTAGGCAGAGCAAGTGTCCCAAGCGGACGATCTACGGGAACACATGAAGCATTTGAACTAAGGGATGGAGGAAAAAGATATCATGGAAAGGGAGTTCTCAAGGCTGTAAAGAATGTAAATGAAATCATAGCCCCTGCGCTGAGGGGTAAAGATGTTACGAAGCAAAGGGAAATTGATGAATTGATGATTAAGCTTGATGGAACCGAAAACAAGTCGAAACTAGGAGCTAATGCAATTGCTGGAGTTTCCCTCGCTGTAGCGAAAACAGCGGCTAACGCCCTAAGAGTGCCCCTTTATCGATACATAGGCGGGATAAATGCGCATATTTTACCAGTTCCAGTTTTAGATCTTATAGAGGGCGGAAAACTCGCTGCCACAAATCTCGACTTCCAAGAACACCAAGTAATGCCCGTGGGCGCTAGGAGCTTTTCAGACGCAATAAGGATGGGTTTAGAAGTCTACCATGAATTGGGAAAAATTTTGGTAGAGAAATATGGCAAACATTCTTTGAATGTAGGAGTGGAGGGCGGATATACTCCTCCTAGAATGAATGATCCTAGGGAAGCTTTAGAGTTAGAATTAAAGGCAATAGAGGAGCTTGGATATAAAAACGAGTTCGTACTCAGCCTAGATTGTGCCGCTACCCACCTATACAACAGACATACGGGAAAATACACTTTAATGGGAAAAGAAATCACACGGGAAGAACTTATTGATTTTTATGAAGATCTAGTTTCGACCTATCCTATAAAATCCATTGAAGACCCGTTGGAAGAAGAAGATTTCGAAGGCTTTGCGGAACTAACTAAAACTTTGAATATTCAAATAGTTGGAGACGATCTGTTTGTTACAAACATTAGGCGGCTGAGAAAAGGAATTGAAATGAAAGCTGCAAACGCTCTTTTGTTAAAGGTCAACCAGGTAGGAACTCTTAGTGAAGCTTTAGATGCAGCTGAACTAGCTTTCAGGAATGGCTACGGCGTCCAAGTGTCTGAAAGATCAGGACAAACTGAAGATACATGGTTAGCAGACTTATCAGTCGCAATAAACGCAGGACAAATAAAAACTGGCGTAACCAGAAGCGAAAGGACTGCTCAATATAATCAGTTGTTCAGAATAGAAGAAGAACTTGGTAGTAGAGCAAAATACGCTGGGAAAAACTTTAGACAACCATTCTAATTTTCTTTTTTCTAGAAATTTTCTGGAATTTTTGGTCGTTTGATATTCTTACGACCTCCTCTTGGTTATGAAATATCTAATTGTCGAATTCTCTACTGGCTAGGGTTATCGAGATTAATTATAGGTAGGAGTAGCCGTATTTAAAAGTAGAAAGTAAAAGTTACAAATCTTTCATTAAATATACCATTATCGCCTTTTGAACATGTAGTCTATTCTCTGCCTCGTCAAAGACTACAGAGTGAGGTCCATCAATAACTTCATCTGTTACTTCCATACCTCTATCGGCTGGCAAACAGTGCATATATATTACATTTTTTGCACATAAATCGAGTTTTTCAGCAGTAGTGATCCAGTCCTTATGCTTATTCATTAGTTCCAGCATTCCGGTCTTGTCTACCTTGGGAACTTTCGGAGGCATAAATTCGAGAGATCCCCACGATTTTGGGTAGATTACATCTGCTCCTTCGAAGGCCTCGTCCATGCTATAACTTATCTCGAAGCTTCCTCCACTTTCGGAGGCATTTTTCTTGGCTAATTCGATAATATTTGGATCAAGCTCCAAGCCCTTAGGATGCGCCAAAACAACATCTGCCCCAAATCTTGTGAAGTTTAAAACGCAACTTTGAGGAACCGCTACAGGCTTTATTCCACCAGAGTAGGCCCAGCTTACAGCAACTTTTTTTCCTTCGAGTGTTCCCAGCTTTTCTCTTATTGTAAGTACATCCGCCATAGCTTGGCAGGGGTGAAACATATCATCCTCCATGTTTATTACTGGAATATCAGCCCATTTTGCAAATTCCCGGACAATTCGGTTGCCTCTACCATAAATCCAGTTAACAACATCTCCATATATCCTTATTGAAATAGCGTGACCATATCTACTTAACACTCTTGCAACATCAGAAATTCGTTCTGTTACGTAGGGGATTTCTTCATCAGCCATCGCTGGTCTATAAACCGCTGTTGGAGAGAGGTAAATGCCCTGCCCACCCAATTGGAAAATACCAGTTTCGAAGCTATTCCTAGTTCTAAGTGAAGAATTATAAAAGAGCATATAGAGCGTCTTTCCCTCAAGAAGTCTATGTGGAATCTTCTTCTGCTGTTTCTCCTTTAAATCCTCGGCAAGTTTCAGGATCTCCTCAAGTTCATCTCTAGACCATTCTTGGGTTGTAATGAAATCCTTAATTTCGCCTGTGTTCATGTAGGACTCACATAGCCGCGGCCGTTTTTAAACTTTTCCGCCCCCTTACGGTTACAACTTTACAATTACACTGTATCAATTATTTCATCTACAATTCTCCCTTTGATAAAGCTTCCATCTCCCTTTTTTCCAAGATAACTTTCATTTTCAACAATTACTTTCCCTCTTAGTATAGTGATTACTGGCCAGCCAGTGACTTTCATTCCTTCATATATTGTATAATCCGTCCCCATGTGGAGGGTCTCCACAGTAATGGTCTTTTCAATTTTTGGATCAAAGATCACTATATCTGCATCAGATCCCGGAAGAATTGCCCCCTTTTTTGGGTATAATCCAAAGAGCTTTGCAGCATTTGTACTACAAATATCTACCATCCTAGTTAGGCTTATTCTTCCCTTTCTAACTCCTTCCGAGTACATGATTGGTAAACGTAACTCTACTCCTGGTACTCCATTGGGTACGTTGGCAAAAGTTTCAGAATGTCTTCTCTTTTGTTCTGAAGTGTATGCTATGTGGTCCGTCCCAGTAACTGATATTGTTCCATCTGAAAGTCCCTTCCAAAGTGCTTCGATATCATCTTTCTTTCTTAATGGAGGGCTCATTATATAATTTATTCCATCTGGTCGCGAGTAGACATCATCTGTTAGTGTAAGGTAATGTGGGCATGTTTCTGCAAAAATGGGTTCTCCTCTACATTTTGCTTCTTTTATTAAATGTAGTCCTTCCTTAGTGGAAAGATGAACTACATACAATCTTGCCCCTGCAAAGTTTGCAATGGATATTGCCCTCTGAATTGCTTCGGCTTCAACGAAGTTCGGTTTAGCTAACGGATGATATTTGGCTGATTTTTTCCCTTCTTTCAAGAATTCTTCTATAAGAGATTCTGCTATGAAAGTGTTCTCTGCGTGGACTCCCACTATACCCCCAAATTTTTGAACTTCCCGCAAAAGTTGATAAAGCTCTCCATCGTTAACAAAGTATCCCTCCTTTCTATACGTCATATATTCCTTAAAAGATGGAATACCGTATTCAATAATTTTCCTCACTTCAGCTCTAATCATATCCATATCCGAAAAATCTGTAAAACAAGCATGAAAACTAAAATCTATTGCTGATAGAGCATCCACATAAGATACTTTTGCTTTTATGGCGTCTAAGAGAGACTTTCCATGTTCTTGAACTACAAAATCTATATGCATAGTATTTCCGCCAAATGCTGCAGCTATCGTTCCTTGGTCCCATGTTTCAGGCGGCACTTCTCCCATAAATGGCTGTTCAAAATGAGTATGGGTATCAATAGCTCCCGGAAACACAAGTTTTCCTTCAGCGTTAATTACTCGCTCTGCAGCTGGAAAATGATTTCTATTGCCTATTTTAATGATCTTTCCGTTTTCTATGGCAATGTCCGTTTTCAAGATGTTTCCATTAAATACCACTGTGCCATTTTCAATAATTAAATCGATACCGATGGCCATTCCCCCCTTTTTGCATTTTTAATGTCTTATTCAGAATAAAGGACTTTCTCTGGAGTTAATCCAGTGCTCACAATAAGGTTAAATATAAGAGACGGCCATTAGTGCCGTTCATTTAGCTTAAGGAGGCATTTAGCATGGTTGATATAAGCGTGACTTTCTGCGGTCTTAAACTTTCAAATCCTATAATTTTGGCATCAGGCGGTCCAGGTTGGAACGGAGAACACTTGAAAAGGGCTGCACTAGCAGGAGCAGGCGCAGTGATTCCAAAATCCCTTGGTCCTCCCGCAAAGTGGTTACAGCATCCCCGTGTAGGAAGAATGGGAGTAATAAGAATAAACAATAAGCCTGTTGGCATGATCAACCTAGAGCTTTTCACAACCTTTCCCTTAAAGCAATGGGTAGAAAAAGAGCTAAAAATAGCTGCTGAAGGTGGAGCACCCATCATAGCGAGTGTTGTTGCCCATCCAGATCCCTCTGAGACCCAAAAAGTAGCGTCAATTATTGCAGATACGGGATATGTATCCATGTTTGAACTAAATATTTCATGTCCCATGCCTGCTGGAAAGGTTGGAATGCATATTGGAAGAGATCCGAAGTTAACAGCCGAGCAAGTTAAAGCGGTAAAGGAAGTTGTAGATTTGCCAGTAATGGTAAAGCTGTCTCCAAACTTTGCAAACGTTGATGAGATAGCTATGTCAGCTGAAAAGGCGGGTGCCGATGCCATATCTGCAATAAATTCTGTACAAGCACTCTATGGAATTGATATAGAGACTGGGAAACCTATATTGCCTGCTTTTGGCGGCTATTCAGGTCCAGCCATAAAACCGATAGCATTGAGATGTATAGCTCAAATTGCTAAAGCCGTTAAAATACCTATCTCGGGATTAGGCGGCATTTCTACTTGGAGAGATGTTGTGGAATTCATCATGGCAGGGGCGACGACTGTGCAAATCTGCACGGCAGTAATGTGGAGAGACATAAGAATTTTCCTAGTATTCAGCGAAGCAAGAAATCCCCCCGACGCCCTTTCATGGAAAGGAAAGGATATGAAAAAATAACAGATTTTAGAGGAGTAGCTCTACAGTACTTGACCACTGTTGAAGAACTAGCGAAAAAACCTCCCATGCATGCAGTAGTAGACAAATCTTCATGCAGTGGTTGTGGCATCTGCGCTAATTTATGCGAATATGATGCGATTAGGATTGTTGAAGGTAAGGCGGAGATTGACGAGAGCAAATGTGATGGTTGCGGTTTATGCAAAGAGTTCTGCCCATTAAAAGCAATTAAACTAGTAAGGTAATGGAAATTTCACGTCATAGATGTTATTTAATAGAAAATTCCAGCATTGATCAAAAATTTCCTTTTTTATTTAAAGCAATGCTATACTCAATAGACCTCATAGGGATGTTGATAGATCCGATCCCCAAAGTTAGGAACGGTGAGCTAATATACGTTTTGATTTAGCGATTCCTTGATCTGCTCGATTATCTCTGAGGCCCTCTCTATGGATCTCTCCAAGATCTTTTCTAAATCTTTGTGGATAAACTTTTTGTCCTTCATCAGGATCTTTCCATCGATGATCGTGGTCTTTATGTCTCCGGAGTTTGCGGCGTAGATTATCGTTGTTATGGGGTCGTTTATCGGCGTGGTATGGGGCTTGCTTAAATCAATGACTATGATATCTGCCTTCTTTCCCCTCTCGATGGATCCTATCTCCGTGTCCCATAGAAGTGCTCTCGCTCCATTACTCGTCGCCATCTCCAAAAACTTCTCCGCTGGGATCCCCATTCTATCATGGAATGGGAAGCCATAATATTGTTTGAGGATTATTGACGCCAATCTCATCTCGCTTAGAATGTCTATGCCCGTCTTAAATCCTCCATCAGATCCCAAAGCAACATTTATCCCGAGACTCAGCATCTCTGGAACTCTAGGCGGAGCCATCAGCATGTGATCTATTGATGGACAATAGACTACGTTCGCCCGGCTCTCCGCTATCAACTTCACTTCTTTTGAGGTTAGGAATGCTGCATGGGCCAAGACTATGTTCTCTCCGAGGAATCCTATTTCATGCAGTCTTTCAATAGGTCTCTTTCCAAATCTCTCTAATGAGAACTCTATCTCGGCGTGAGCCTCAGAAATATGTGTTGTTACTCCGACCCCATATCTCTCCGACAGCTCCTTAAACTTGAAGTAAAGTTCTTGGGTGCAGAGAATCAGTTCTCTTAATGAGAACCAGATCCTTATCCTTCCATCCGCTCGACCATTCCAATTCTCGATTAAGCTCACTGTTCTCTTAATCGCTTCATCCGTCGACATCTTCATCGATTCTGGAACATTTCCCATATCCATGGTTGAAGGTGTGATTATTCCTCTTACCCCTGTCTCTTCAACGGCTTCTGCGACTTTCTCAGGATGAGGGCTTCCAGCTTCGAGAAACGTCGTCACCCCATTCTCGATCATATTCAATTGAGTTAGAGTTGAGATCAGCTTCACATCCTCGGGTTTAAGCAGAGATTCATAAGGTATCAAGTATCTGAGCCAAATCGGAGGAATATTTATCTCATGATCGGTTATCACTCCTCGGAGAAGTGTTTGAGAGTTATGTGCATGAGCATCTATGAATCCTGGTAGGATCGCCGCCTTATCGTAGCTGAGAACTTCTTCGCCACTAAATCTCTTCCTAATCTCATCTCTTCTCCCAACATCAATTATCCTATCGCCGTTCACAGCCACAGCTCCATCAATTATCATATTTTTACCACGACTCATCGTGAGGACGTATTTCGCCTCTAAGATTAGATCTACTATCTCGCCCATCTCCACCCTCAAACGAGGGAGACCTAGTTGGAGAGACTTAACAATTACGCATATTAGGGGTTGAAAGATTGCCTGTAGACAGGGCTTAGCCCCTGTATTTAAATAAACGCCATTTTTCGAGGCGTAATCGCTATTTTTGAGTTAGAATCTTGTTTATCGATTCTTATGCGGGTCTTGGATTTAACGATCTCCAGACGCAGCGTTAGGAGATTTAGGCCAAATGATGTCTCACTAAACGACATCGCATATATCTTGGAAGTCGCGAGGCGCGCTCCTTCCGGCGCCAATAGGCAGCCTTGGAGATTCCTCGTGATCCAAGATCATGAGATTAAGCGGCATATACGAAGGATATGTGAGGAAATTGAGAAAGAATTTCATCAACGGGCGGAGCCGTCGTTGAAGAGATGGATGCATGCCAGAGGAATAACTTGGAAGAAGCCGTTCTTAACCGAGGCGCCCATCCTCATTCTTGTCTTCGGTAGAATCGGTGAGCCATATTGGATTGAGAGCACTTGGCTGGCGATAGGGTTTATGCTTCTCGCGATCCAAGAGCTGGGTTACTCAACTCTAACCTATACCCCATCAAAAACCGATTGGGCAAATCATCTACTCGAGATTCCAAAACAATACAGACTTCAAGTAATTCTCCCAATAGGAAAATCGGCGGAATCCATACAATCTCAAGACAGATTGCCATTAGAGGAAATTGCTTATCTCAATAAATGGGGCGAGAGTCTCCGGGTAGAGAGTCCTTGAGATTTTAGAGAAGCATGTAAGGAAATCGCGGCCATTAGTTAGATGATGTCATGCTTTTGTCGGAGACCATCTTATCCAAGTCTATATTGAGATATATGCAAAATATCCGATTAAATGTCGCTTTATAACTTGTTTCCTGAGATGTTGATTCTGATTTAAATTTACGTCGATCAATGGACTTTGTAACCTTAATATTGAGATTATAAGCCTTTCCATCCTGAGAAAAATGAAGATAGCTATTATGACGGGTGGTGGAGATTGTCCAGGTTTAAACGCAATAATCCAAGCGATCGTCACCCGGGCTTATGAGCTAGGTTATGAAACCCTCGGAGTCTTGGATGGCTACAAGGGCTTGATAGATGGGAAGGTAATTCCATTAAGGCTTAGCGATGTCAAGGATATCTACGACGTCGGTGGAACTATTCTGGGAACGAGTAGAAGGAATCCATTTCAATCCGAGGAGACCGTGGCCAAGGTTCTTGAAAACATTAGAAGGTTCGGGATCGATGTATTGATAGTCATAGGTGGAGACGACACGCTTGGAGCAGCTTTGAAGCTCAGTAAGCGCGGAGTGCCGATAATTGGGATCCCGAAGACCATCGACAACGACCTATTGGGAACAGATTATTCTGTAGGCTTCTGGACAGCTGTGGAGATAGCCGCTGAAGCGATTAAAAGATTGCATACAACCGCAAAATCTCATAGAAGAGTTATAGTCGTCGAGATTATGGGCAGGCATGCGGGCTGGCTAACGCTCATGGCAGGCCTCGCCGGAGGAGCGCATGTGATACTCATCCCTGAAAAATCTCTCGACATAGAGGAAGTATGTGATATCATCAGAAGACGTGAGAAAGCTGGAGAGAGATACACCATTGTTGCGGTCGCTGAAGGTGTTAAGCCATCGGACATGGGTGATTTTATAACCATTAGCAAGGAAAGAGATGAGTATGGTCATGTGAGGCTCGGCGGAATAGCGATGATTCTAGCCGATGAGATCAAAAAGAGAACTGGAAAAGAGACAAGGGCTGTGATCTTGGGCCATGTTCAGAGAGGTGGATCGCCGAACGCCTTCGACAAGATCCTCGGAATAAGGCTTGGAATCCTCGCAGTAGACTTAATTAAGGATGGAAAAATCGGATACGCCGCAGTCCTTAAAGGGAGGGATGTCGTGGCCGTAAAGTTGGATGAGGTGGTTAATGGCGTGAGGAAAGTTCCTGAAAATCTCCTTGAATTGACCAGCTTCTTCTCACATATCGAAGGAGGTGAAAACGGATGAAAGAACCGCATATCGAATTCTTTGAGCAACCTAGAAATCCGCTTCCAGGCAACGTGTTATTCGAGGCATTGGAGCCGCCTGAGGAAATAATCCTCGCGGTCAATCCAAGGGTCACTACAGAAGTTATTGAGGGAGTCTTGAAGGCAGCTAAAGACACCGAGAATATCGTGATCCTAGAGCTAGCTCTCTCCGAGATGAATCTTCAAGGAGGATATACCGGGTTAACGCCGAAAGCCTTTGCCGAGCGCGTGAAGAAGGCCGCGGAGAGGGTCGGCTGGTATGGATATGTCCTGCACGCTGATCACGTCGTCGTGAAGAAGGGAACCGACGAGGAGATCGAGAACGTCAAGAGAGAGCTCGCCGCAAGAATCGAAGCAGGATTCACGAGCTTCGCCATAGACTCCTCCTACCTCTTCGACGTAACAAAAGACACGGTTCCAGAGCAATTGAAGAGAATTATCGAGACAGGGATCGAGCTCTTCAGATTCCTTGACGAGAAGATAGGCCACAGAAATTATGGACGCGAAGGAGAGGTAGGAGAGGTGGGTAAAAGCGAGCTCACAGAGGTCTCAGAGGCTTTACACTACGTGGAAACTATGAAGAAGAATGGAATAGACATACACTGGTTGGCGATCAACAACGGATCGAAGCACGGCGTATCCGTCGACGCTGAGGGCAACATAATTCCACAGCTAGGAATAAACATTAAGAGAACCATTGAGATCGTTCAAGCGCTATGGGATCACGGATATAAGACTAGAGTCGCTCAGCACGGCATAAGCGGAACACCCCTCTATTTGATCGCTGAAAAGTTCCCGAAGGGTATGATCCAGAAAGGGAATGTCGCAACCTTCTACATGCTCATGGTCTATGACATACTTAGGATCTATGAACCCGAACTCTATCAAAGAATCCGTAAATGGGTCATCGACAGATATGGAAAGGAGGGAGTCCCCGAAGCCGAGACCTTCGTCAAAAACTCGAAGTATGCTCTGAAGCACTTCTTCCAAGACTTCGACAAGATAAGCGATGAAGCGAAGAAGGTGATAAGGGAGAAAGCTTATGCGGAAACCCTAATCCACATGAAGGCATTTAACATGAACAAGACCGCCAAGAAGGTCTATAGATACATAAGGGAGAAGAATATCAAATACTAGCCCAGAAAAGTTGATAAAATGCTTCTCACAAATATATCCAGGCCCTGGTAGTATAGTCCGGCTTAGTATACGGGCCTGTCGAGCCCGTGACCCGGGTTCAAATCCCGGCCAGGGCGTTACTGAACTCTCCTTCATTCCTATCATGTTATGTTGAGCTCTTTTGCGACTTCTAGGAGATCGAGGCTTCTTAGTTTCTCATAGCTTGGATATCCCCTTTCATCATATCCTCTCAGCCTATAGTATTCTTTTAGCATCTCATCGAGTTCGACTACATGTCCCTTACATGGCCCTGCTGGAGCAGGTTCCTTCAGGAATCTCTCTGGCAGTCTATCGTCCTTGCTCGAATATCCTTCTCGGAGATTATAGCATCTCTCAAGGATGTATATTCTCTCACCTATCTTCCTGAGATCCTCTTCACTGAACCTTATTCCAGTCACATAAGTTAACGCTTTCGCTATATCTGGATAATAGATTACGGGCGGCCAATGGGTTGAGAACTTGCAAACCACGAGCGAGTCTGCGAGTGCTGCGAAATTCTCCGATTCAACGACCATTAATGGCTTAAACTTTGGGTCAAGCCTATCCGCTCCCTCGGGCATAATGGATCTTCCATAGATCTTTTTGGCGATGTCATCGAATCTCTCAATTATAGCATCTGGCCATCCAACTTCGCTGAGAAACTCCGCCGACGTTAAGTGATCCGCCCCCCTATTTGCGACGGCATGACTCAAGCCCATGGATTTTTGAGCTCTTCCATCTTGAGCCGGTATATCCACCCCTTTAACGGTCATGTCATATTTTAGAGCCTCGCCCCCGATTTTCTGAGCAACTCGATGGGTTCCCTCGGCCAATAATTTTCCAATCCCTTCTTTATACGCTATCATCTTTATCATCTTCACTAGAAGCTCTGGATCGCCCCACCTGAATCTTATTCCACCCGTGAACTTCTCATCTATTATTCCCTTCTCGAATAGCTCCGTCATGAACCCTATGACTCCCCCCACGTTATCCGTGTCCATTCCGAGCCTATTCGTGAGCTGATTGGCGTAGATTATCGCCTCGACATCATCATTTCCAATTCTCCCTCCATAAGCATCTAATGTCTCATATTCTAGACCGTGACCTCCATCACAAGCATATTTCCCAGACCTAATTATGTGCGACTTCTTACAGCGGTAAGGGCATCCGAAGCACGCCACCTCTCCAGTCCGATACTTTTCCTTCAATACTTTTGCGCTCAGCCTCTCATATTTTTCGAAGTATCCGCTCTGAAAGTTCCTAGTGGGATATCTGGCTATCTTATTCATCAAATCCACCAGAATCGTCGTTCCATAGCCTATCACATCTCCTGCAAATTGATGATTCAACATCTTTCTATGCGCGGCAACAGCTAGCTCATAGAACTTATACTTGTTATGTAATCTTATCGACCTGGATCCGTATACGGCCACCGCTTTAAGCTTCTTCGATCCCATGACACATCCTAATCCACTTCTGCTGACAGCGTTACTTCTGTCGACCATTATCGACGCTATCCTCACTAGGTTCTCTCCGGCTGGGCCTATTATTGCGGTGTGGATGTCTCGGCCTAACTCCTCTCTCAATAACGTATCCGTCTCCCAGACATCCTTACCCCATAAATGCGATGCATCTCTAAGCTCGGCCTCACCGTCGTAAACATGGAGATAAACGGGCTTCTTCGCGCATCCCTCAACTATTATCGCATCGAATCCAGCGAACTTCATGTATGGAGCGAAACCTCCGCCAGAATTACCCTCACCCCAAGCATTCGATAATGGTCCTTTCGCCGCGACATGTAGTCTGCCGCTAGTTGGCCAAAGGGTTCCGCTGAGAGGGCCTGAGGCGAAGATGAGCTTGTTTTCGGGTGAGAGTGGATCCACTTCTCTTCCAACTTCATCCCAGAGTATCTTGGCCGCGAGGCCATTTCCCCCGAGGAATTTCTTTGCAAGCTCTTCTTTTAGAGGCTCAACTGAGATCTTCTCCTCTGAGAGGTTTACCCTCAGTATTCTTCCCATCCAGCCATACATCTTCTAAGCCTTCACCTCCGCCTCAGCCGTTACCTCGATCTCAGACTCGATTATTCTCAGCGCCTTAGTCGGACAATTTTCGACGCATGCCCCGCATGCAATACATTTATTCGGGGTCTTCACGTCTGGAGACCACCAGATCGCATGAGTTGGACATTTCTCGATGCAGATTCCACATCGATTGCATAGTTCCTCATCTATTAGGATCGTTTTGTTAACTACGCTTATCGCTCCCTGAGGACAATATCTCTCGCAGAGACCGCAATTATTACAAACAGTTATCTTGAATCCGTGATCCATTCTCGAGACCTTTATCCTAGATTTCGCCGGATTTATGTCACCGAAATTTACGAGAGAGCATGTTATCATACAGATCTCGCATCCAACACATTTAGAATTATCCGATAGAACTCTTTTAACCAACATCGCGGCAAACTCTAACTTTCGTTAAGACGTATATAAGGATTCTTTGAGAAGACTTCAAAATCTGTATAACCGCTTTTAATCATTAATCTCAAATCTTAAATCAAGCAAGAACCACCAAAGTGATGTGTGAGAAAGTGAAGTCTAAATCATGTTCTGGAGTGACGAAAGCGTCAGCAATCCTGATAATCCTCGTGATAATCTTCGCAGCACTTGCCGCAGCCGGCTGGA
>JAGGRY010000028.1 GCA_021159365.1 Nitrososphaerota archaeon
GAGGATTATAAAACAAGAGGTGTGCTGTGCAGGGTTAGAGCCATCATAGTGTTAGATTGGAGTTTCTGGCATGATCATGGCGAGCATGGGCTGAAGGAATTTTTCTCCTAGCAGCTCCATTGCGCGCCGGCCTGAGCCACCTGCGCCAGCCTCGATAATTTCGTCTAAATCAATCTTGCCCCCAGTCATCTGTTCCATGTAGCTTGAGATGAAGCCTGCCCATTCCCTCGGTGGAGTGTAGTATGTGGAGCTGATTTTTTTCATGAGCTGGAATGCGCGGCCTGGGCTAGCCTTGACCAGTGCATGAAAGCTATACATAAATATTACTGAAAACACGGTTGCTAGTGGCTTAAGTATCCAGTTTTTAGCCAAATTTGTAAAAAACCCTGCTACTGTTTTGCCTACCATGATTTTACCTCATGCGGTTAGATACGCTCCCGGATCATCGGGATATCGTGGTATTTCTCTATACTCTGCTAGCTCGTTTTCAGTCAATAGCGATGCGTCGAGCTTAAAACTTTCCGGATCCCCTCCGTGGTCCATGGCGTAAACTGTTTTGTCTATATAGCCTGTGACGTCGCGCCAGGGTCCCTCTTTGTCGGCATCGAGCATGTCAACGTATTCGTCTATCTTTTTCATAAGCTTACCTTCTTTGATTTCTGTGACTTCCTGGCGCCCCGGGGATCCCACCACTTGATCTGAGATTGAATGCCACCAGTCCAGGCCGTAGGTGTCTGCAGTGAGTTTGACGGTATCCCTGCTAAGCAGCCTGGGCTTTTCAAATGATATGTCGATTACGTCCTTGACGCGAAAAACCACCTCCCTTGTTTGGTCTATGATGTCTTTTAGGGCCCAATAGAGATCATTGATTTTAGCTCTAAGTGCTTCATATACTTTATCAATCCGGTGTTCCAGCTCATCGCGCAGATTTCTGATCCAGCCGATTGTATCTGCTTCTACTCTTTCAGTAGCCTCGTAGATCTTTCTTGACAGGTCTTTATTAAAGATGCCTATCAGCCTTAGTATTTTATCCCTAGTGTCTTCAAAGTCTCGCCAAACTTTCTCAATTTTGCCAAAGAGTGTGTTATAAACTTTGTCGATCTTGCCTATTGTTTTGTTGTAGATGTCATCTATCCATGTGATGATCTTATCTGCCGTTGTCTTTACCTCGTTCGCGACATGTAAAACTTGATCGCCAATGGTTCTAATCCAGCCAGGAAGAAAGACATTAACTTTATCCCAGATCTTGGTAATCCAGCCCCAGTGCTTGCTGAGCTCGTCCCATATGTCGCGAATAGCTTTCCAGATATCTGTTGCGACATTATAGGTCTTTTTGCCTATATTTGTGACATAACTCCAGGCCTTCTTGAAGGGTTTGGTGACTGTTTTCCAGACAGAGCTTAAGAAACCCATCGGATCACCTCCGTGGGCGCTAGTAGGAAGGCGGGAAAGGGGACGGGTACTTTCTGTACATTGAGCTTAGGACAGAGCGGCCAATCTCGCCGGCGTACTGATCGAGTATGACTGCAGACTGTATTTCTTCAACACTAGGTGAGCTTGAGAGGTCTGCCTCTTCAAGGGTCATGCGTCTGTAAAACATTTCAAGGCCGATGCGGCCAAGCAGCCGCGACACTGTCTCGTAGAAGTCCAGGAACAGGCGGGACCATTGCAGCTCGGTAAGACTGCCAAACGGGTCGCGATCATCCAGGATCTCCGCACCGGTTACAGGCTCGATCTTAGGTTGATATGATTGACTCAAGGCCTCGCTCCTCTTTCTCCATATCTGCTCTTAGTTGGTCATAAGTGAACGTTTTCTTGGGAGCTTCGAACACAAACGGGCCGTAATCATCGAGCATATACTCGAATACAACCCATCGCTCAAGCTCACCCCTGGGATCCAGCTTTACGGTTTCCCTGCGTGAAAGTATGCGTCTTTTCATAGCCATGGCTTTTTACCTCTTTGGATCATATTCTATATGTATATGATCACCCTCATAGAGAACATCATAGTCTTTTCCTAACTTCTCTTTTAATTCGCTTATAACCTCTTTTATCGGGCGCTTGGGAACCCTGAAGTCCAGCGCGCGCTTGCGGTAGTGCATGGACCAGGGCACATGTGTGCCCTCCCACGTCGAGGTAATGACGGGCTCCTCGCCCTGCCATACCTCGTTTACCACCTTGACTGCGTACCACATCGCCACATGAAGACTAGAAAGGTCCAGGCCTCCGACACCAAACTTAACTAGCATAGTATTACTCCTCTTTGTAATCAAAGAGCTTGTCCAAAATTGTTATAACTGTGTCATCCCAGTCACTGTTAGGATCCTCTATTGCTTTCTGAACAAGCTCTCTAAGTATTTGAGCATACGCCATGCAAAGTAGACGATAAAGTGCTGCGTACATGATTATTTGCCTCCTTTTAAGTTATTGTTTTTACAAATGATATCTAATATTGTTTCCACGCGCGTCAAGCGTTTTTCGATGCGCAGTAGGCCCCCGACAAGAACCAATAACGACGGTATGCTCTGCACCAACATACCAATCCAATCTACCCCATTTGTTCCAACTCCTCTTGCCTTTTTTTAGCAGTTTTCAGCTTCAAAGTAGCAACAAGCTTAAGCTTGTCCTCATACTTAATCTTAGCAGGATTATAAGAAGTATGCTCAGCAACAAGCCGGTCAATCACTTGCCTTGCTTTGTTATGCAAGGCATTTTCAACCCATTCCTGGACGTCTACAATATCATAAGTCAATGCTTTATATTCATTATCATCTAATGTTAACGTGATGCTTATCATAAACAATCACCTCAAGCTAATTTTTTTACTGTAAAAAACGTATCAGAACTAATTGCAACTATTTCACGGTCACTACCTGTATCTTGGTAACACGTAACTTCTAAATAGTCATTCTCGTCTAAAAATATAATGTCAGCAATGCTTACACTAAATGATTTAGTCTTACTACTTACTACAACACTACGACTAACGCGTGAGCCACTTTTTATTAAATGTATCGTGCTAGTAGCATATTGACTAAAGTTAACCCATTTAATTTGCGCTATAGCTAGATAATAGCCGGACTTTTTAGCTGTATAACGATAATTGGTAAATGCATCATACTCGTTCTGTACGTCATAAATTTTAGCATTATATGCAACTTTTGTTTCTGTATTATTAGCTATTGTTTGAGTAGTAGATGATCTATACACACGACAACCTGCTTGTAACGGTATTGATATAATCCCATCATCATTATCAAACCCCAACACTTCAGCCAGCGCATCAGTCATCAGAGACAATCTGTGGCCAGGCTCAGAAAGTATTTGTAAATCACCACCGGTAGGAGCATGTATAAGATTTGGCCTTATTTCTGCTTCAATGTCTATCCTTTCGCTGTGTGCATATATAGTATAGGCAGCTAATGTATCCTCATCAGTCATTACAATTTTGCTTGGCTGTAAATCCAAAGTCTTAGCCATAAGCTAGTCTCCTAACACCGTAATATTGCCAAACACAAAGATTCTACCAGGTTCTTGTACTGTCACCTTGTTCCAGCAATACCAGGTTTTCCCTGTATCAACCAAGCGCATATCGGTAATTACCGGATTCTCAGACAATGACCTAAAAATATCAGCAAAGTACAAAGCCGCTGACTGCTCTTGTACATATGTTAACCGTCTCCAGTCTTGATAACCTGTGCTCATATCTCAGCCCTCAACTCAGCTTGTTTGGCCAGGTACTCCGGCGTTAACAGTTGCTCAGGTATTGTTAGCTCAATGTCAAATCTAATGATTACAAGGTGCTCAAATGTGTCATCATCGTTCCAGGTATAGGCCTCGAATTGATATGGTGGCTGATCGAGCTCATATTTAGCAGGTATTACGATTATTTGATCATCACCCACGTAGTGGGAATCAGCATTTGCGGGCCACACTTGATGAGCTGCGCGGTTAATGTGCACGTGCAGCAAGCCTGCGGGCCCTGGCGGAAACTGTATTTCAACCTTTGTAATCAAGCCGCGGAACAGCGGCATTATAGTTTTCTGCTTATTAGACTCTGGCGTCTGCGCCGGTGTCACGATGTTAAATGCATAATTCATTAGCCCTATTGCTTGCTGTGTTCTTGATAATAGATCACTAATACACCTTCCACGTTGTTGCCCAAATCAACGTATAAGCCCTTGTCTAGATAGATCGGATAGACTGGTGACACAGGTGACGTATAATTAGCAAGCGCGCTTATTTTTAATACAGCTTCAGCGCTTGCATTGTGCCCATTGCGTATTGTCACATGTGCAGCCCCACCACCGCTTGACGTAAGCATTACAGATAGCAGATATGCGGGAGTGGGCGATACTAATTGATCTGTAGTACACCATCGCCAGCCAATTTTACGTATATCATCAATAACAGTAGGTATCATTTTATAACCTCTACCAATAGCCGAGCGTTTTTAGTTTTTGTCTGATTGGATGATCCTCTGCCCACTCTTCCACTGGCACATAGACAGCGCGTTTCCTGACTTTTCTAAGCTCTTGTAGCTCTTCCCAGGACAGAGGTATACCGAAGATTGTCCACCACTGACACTTAGGGCACTTGTAGGCGCGATCCTCAGCCCATCCGTGCTTCGTCAGGATTTCAACCCTTTCCTGCGCTGTCAATCCCATCTTTCGCGCCGGATCCTCCAGGGCCTCAAAGACATCCGTTGGCCTGAAGACCTGCGAGTACCTCAACCTCATGGGCGTTCCACACATCTTGCACTTGATCTCGAACTTGGGCTTGTGGCCGAACGGTGTAAATTCCCAGTACTCGTTATTCATTACTTAGCCTCCTTTTGCTCATCTTGCTGTTTGCTTGTCTTAGACTTTTTCTCCTTTGGATCCACCCACACCCTCTTGCCGTCCTTGATCTGCATTACCTTCTTTGCCATGTCTAACCTCCCCTTTTACAAGTTTTGCCCTTTGTCTTGCCGCTGGGCAGTAATAATCGCGGCAGATCTTAGGCCTGTGCTCATAGATGCGGCACAAACCCTCATCTGTCAGCATTTCGCACGTAGTGTTGACGATGATTTTCCATCCCTGGGGGACAGGTATGATGTGCAGTCCGTGGTATTTTAACCACCTTTCCGCGGACGGGTCCGGAAGGGTAATCTTGCCCTGCACCACCAGGGATGCACCCGTGCAACACCGCGCGCAGCGTGTACAAATTCCCTTTGGCAAGACCACCCTACGGCCTCAGTTGCTGTATTACCACTGCAGCGGCAGCGGATCCCGTTGAGCTTGCAAGTATATCTAAGGTGATAGTCCCGTACTCGGAGACCTTCCACCACTCGTCAGGATCATGCAGATCACCCATCGGGATCACCACACAGCCGTGAGGTTGATACCCCTCGTAAGTCACCCTCAGGGCCTTTGTGCCTGCAGCGGTTACCTTTGTAGTTCCCGAGGTACCCTTAAGAACGCCCACAGTCACCTTGTCAGCGTCCACAGCCTCAGCAATGCCAATTGTCTTGGCTTCATTAGCGTGCACTGTTACCTCTTTGGGATAGTACAGGTCCATCAAGGCAGTACCCTGATCAGCGGTAAGCAGTGTTTTGAGCTGTACCAGCGGATCGAACTGATCGAAGTTGAGAGCAAAGAGATCGGTACCGGAGATATCAAACTTAACGAATTTCTCACGGTCCGCATGGAGCTTAACATTGGCAATCAGCTCTTCCCAACCGTAGGTAGACTTCAAGGCCTTGATCATTATCAGCCTGTAGGGCAAGTCAACAGGCATGTCGATATATTCGTGAGCGCTTGCAGTTGTAGTATAGCTATAGTGCTCTTTGGTGAGCAAAAAGCCTTTGTGTGCAGCTTGAACATCCTCAAGGACATGAGCAATTGCTGTAATCGCCCCTGTACCAGTGGCAAACCCTGCAGTTGCACTGATTGTTAAGCTGTAAGTGATGCGTAGTTGCGGATTCTTGAAATTAGTGGGCCTGAAGTTGATTTCCTGATCACGGTTGCCCCTGCCAAACATAATGTGACAGCCTTCCTTGACGGCTTTTGACGCACCCTCATCAAAATCAAACCAGGGGAAGCGTCCTTTTTCAAAACAGTTGAGCGCTTGCTCTTCAATCATGGTGACCGAATGAAGCACGTCACCACCGTCAATGACCTCAATCTTGGACACATCGTCATGGATCTCATGATCCACACAGCTTGTCGCTCCTGTGGTGGCCGCGAAAAACAAGTCAATACAAGTGATAGGATCCACGACGTCGATGTTCTTTATAAATGTCCCGGAATCTGAAACAGACTCCGAATTTGCCAGATACACAAGCCTCTCTTTCATTCCACCTCCCCCCTTTCATTAGCCGGATACTTTCTTGGCATGCAAAGCCATAGCAAGCTTGGCCACCCGTTCGATATTCCGGGGATCTCCCTTAGGGCCGCGCGGAGGCAGAGTTGTTGACCGGATCACGTCAACGTAAGGAGCAAATCCAGCCTCGTAATCATCCTTTGCTGCACTAACACCAGGTCCCCAACGCGAGGCGCCAAGCTCAATGGCCTTCCTCTGCCATTTCTCGGTCCCTGCCTTGTTTACCCCTTTGCCAAACCTTCCCTCACTTGCGGCTTGCTGTACACCCTGGGCCCACGCGTCCTCTGCTGCGAGTGTTGCAGCCTTCCAATCAGCCTTAGGATTCTGCACACCAGCGGCATAATCCGCAGATCGGCCAGGCGTAACACGGGCGTACTTTTCCGCAATTTCCGATGCGCTCCTAATCCTTGCCATATTCCACCCTCCTTTTTGTTATCGGATTTCCCGATGGTATACATCGGGTTATGTAATAACAATATATGACACGATTTTTGTAATTGTCAATAGGACTTTCCGATAAGAGCTATCGGTATTTTTTGGGTTGACATACCCAGGTATTACCTATTAAATAATTAAAACAATTTAATCGTAAGGTTGATGTTATGGTCATTCGCAAGCTTCTAACTATTGGCAACTCGGTTGCGTTTACGATACCCAAGCGGTTTATAGACCACTTGGGTTGGATTGACGGCGATTACGTATTACTGTCCGTGCAGGACGGTAAAATCATCATCCAGAAAGTGAGGTTTCCGCAGGATGGAACTGAAGGAAATCAACATCGACTTAATCGATGAACCCGAGTATGATGTAAGGGATACCATACTCCGGGAGGGGCTTGAGGAACTGGCCAATAGCATTAAACAAGTCGGAATCCTCAAGCCGATTCGCGTGTTTGAGCGCAACGGGCGTTATGAGATTGAAGATGGCCACAGGCGATATTTAGCCGCGAAGATGGCCGAACTACCAACCATTCCCTGCCTTGTCATCGACAGCCCTGAAAAGGAACGTGACCTTAAAAAGCTACATGCTAATCTATTTTCTGAAGAGCTCACACCTATAGAGTTGTCGCGGACACTGCATCATCTAATAGACGAATACGGTTATACGCAAGAAGAGCTTGCGCGCCTCATGGGCAAGAGCCAGGGGCGGATATCGCAAATATTAAGCCTTACCCGTCTCCCCGAAGATATCATTGAAGCTATGGAAGATCGCAAAATTTCAGAACACGTGGGGCGTGCACTAGGACAGATAACTGACGACGCAAAACGCAAATACTATCTCCAATACGCAATTGACGGGGGCGCAACAATCGACACAGTCCGCGGTTGGGTCGCCAGGGAGAAAGCCGCAGAAAGAGCACCAGAGCCACCACCAGAGGCGCCACCCATTGAGGTAAAGCCGGAAGAGGTCCCGGTTCCAAAGGGCCGGTGTGCTTGCTGTAAGAAAGATTTCCAGCTAGACCATTTAATGATCATGAAGTTTTGCGGAGAGTGCTACACCGATTTGAGAAACATCATACCTGACCTGTACAAGGCCATGAAGATGGAGCGGGAGGGAAAGATACAGGACTTAGAGCCAGAGCCAGAGCCTGAGGAGGAGCCTTATCCTTAAAAAGGGGTATACTTAGGTATAGGGTAGGTCAAAATCGTTGATTCTCGGCTAAATATGAAAGCCGCGCTGAAAAGCCGCATCAGACAAGGAGTTTCAGATGCCAGAGCACCATCCAGATAAAGAAAGATATCCGAATTGGACACTAAGCCTGAGAAATCATCTATTTCACCAGGTCTGTACTGTCTGCCAAAGGATGAAAGCGACAACAGAGAACTTGGCAGACATCAGAGCATTAATTGACGCATTAGAGTATGAATATCTCATGAAAAGGAGGGTCCTCGACTGTGGTATACAATCCATTCCGAGCACTGGACACCATAGTACCGATTAAAGAAGACTTAGAGAGCACAAGGAAGCCAGGGCAAGAACTACATCCATGTCGCGAAGAAATTCTTGCTTATCAGTTTAAACCCGGCCAAATCGTGAAAGACCGGATTACCGGCAAACCCGTCAAGGTCCTGGCCGCAGACAGGACCTATATCGTCAAAGGGGCAGAGTAAATGACAGAGGAAAAGACAGCTAAACTTAAATTTAAAATCCCAAAACTGAAAGAGATAGAAGCTTATGCGGTAGAGATGCCGGATGGCACAATACAATTACGCACCAAAGAACAACTAGAAGCAATGCCCAAGGAGGAAGAGCATGGAGAACGAGAAAGCACTGATTAGCCAGGAAGGTGAGCTTCCTGCCGAGGTCCTTCCGAAGTTTGAGCAACACTCCATGGTGACCCAGCGCGTCATGGAGATTGCACTTGCAAATACTTCCCCTAGTGACTGGGTAAGTTTCGGTGGAAAGGCCTGGCTTACTGCACCCGGGGCGGAGCGCGTAGGCCGCGCCCTGGGCCTCAGCGTGAAAGATTGGAAGTGGGAAAAAGTGGACCTCAAAGACGAGGAAGGTCCACACTACTACATCATATGTACCGGCAAAGTGGGCCATGAGCCCACGGGCTTGTGGGTTGATGCTATAGGTATAGCCTGGTCGCGCAAGCCCTTTTGGTACATGGACAAGGGGAGGAAACGTCATATAGGAGAGATTAACCTTGGAAACATTATCAAAGATGCTTACTCGGATATGGAAAGAAACGGCATCACGCGGCTGCTTGGTCTGCGTGGTCTTTCCTGGGAAGTACTCAATAAGTACGGCATCACGGAAGCCAAAGCGCAAAAGGTTGAACTTAAAAAACAAAAAGCGCAGAAAAAACCAGCGGTTAAGAACACAGCGGCGGAGGCCTCCGAGTATGCCTCGGAAGAACAAAAAGCCATGCTCGCGCGCATGGCATCGAGGAAGGTCATACACTCGACCGAACAATCTATACTTGAAACGTTACCTGAGGAGTTACCCTTAAGCCCGCTTAACAAGTTGCTTAAGTACATTGCGGAATTACCAGGGGAAATAGAACAAGAGCAATGGGAGGAAAAAGTAAATGAACTTACCTGACATTGCTGAGGCCGTAATACGCAGAAAGGAAAAAGACATTAAGGTGTACCCTGTACACTCAAACCATGCCTCTGAGGCAGGACATGAGTGTGAGCGGTACTTGTACTATCAACGTACTGCATGGGACAAA
Organism: Nitrososphaerota archaeon; assembly: GCA_021159365.1. Taxonomy (GTDB): domain Archaea; phylum Thermoproteota; class Nitrososphaeria_A; order Caldarchaeales; family Wolframiiraptoraceae; genus AUK039. The sequence goes on from JAGGRY010000028.1 coordinate 9,542, forward strand.
AAGGATCCACATGACGTAACGATGCAGTTTATCTTTGAAGGCGGCAACGACATTGAGCGTCAAGCAATACGCGAGCTGCAGGACGCGGGTTTCAACGTTGTCGAACAGCAAAGAGCGTTCCAGTGGCCTGAGGTAGAGCTTACCGGCAGGATTGATGCGCGGATTCAGATTGACGGCAATCTGGTACCCCTCGAGGTCAAAGGCCTCAACCACAGGGAGTGGACAAATCTGAACAGTATAGACGACATGCTAAACAGTAACGCGCCCTGGGTCCGCAGATATCCCGCGCAGTTACTGCTCTATCAAATGATGAGCGGCGAAGAGTACGGCATGTTTTACATCAAGAGCAAATCAACCTATGTGCCAAAGGTCATTTGGTGTCGGCTTTACGATTACTTAGACTACACCGAGGAAATTCTGAAAAAACTAGAACGAGTTAATAAAGCTGTTAAAACGGGTCAAATACCGGACAGGATCCCGTTTGACGAGAAGATCTGCTTTGATTGTCCTTACTTCACTCTCTGCCAGCCTGACGCAAAGCTGGCGGAAAGCGCAGAGATACTTGTAGATCCAGAGCTCCAAGAAGCATTGGAGCGCAGAGAACAATTAAAAGAGTACAAAAAAGAGTATGAGGAGGTTGATAAGTATGTCAAACGAAGACTCAAAGGAGTTAAGAGAGCAATCATCGGAAACTTTGTCATCGAAGGAAAAGAAGTCACCGGAATCAGAAAGCCAAGCCCAGGAGGGCCCTTCTCCTACTGGAAGCTCTGGATCAAGCCCATCGCCAAAACCTGATGACGCCATCAAACGTCTCGGGGACCTCTGCGATGAGCTTTATAACGTGCTCTCAGAGATCGCCTGGAAGGCCACGGAACTCAGGCAGAACATCAAGGCTATCCAGGAGAAGGCCTGGGACTACTACCTGAAGATATCTACAGAAGTAAGGAGCTTAGACTAATGGCAGGAGTAGAGATATTTCCTGCAGCGCTATTGGCTAAAGAGAGAGAGGAAGATGTCATTATCTTTTTGCGCACCCTGCCGATCCCGGCGAGGCGCAAAAAGGAACTTATAGCCCAGTGGGCCAAGTATGTCGGCGCAGCCCTCACCCGTGACATGGTGGAGAAGGTCCTGGGGCCGCTGGCGGGGAGGGTATAATTATGTCATCTGATAAACAACAAGTATTTGCCTTGCAGATGGTGATGGTAATGTATTCAGACCTTCCTGATATTGTAGAGTGCCCTTGTGAGAATTGTTCTTTCGAGGACGACTGTCCGTTTGCTGAATTTCTCATTGTGGACTGCCCGATACAAGAGAAGCTAGAGAGGGTGTGACATGACCCCTAAGGAATGGTTTGATGAGTTCTGGAGCCAGGTCCTTAAGGTAGGCCTAGGATTGTTTGTACTGGGCCTTATGGCCTGGGGACTTTTATTTGTGGTGATGTGGTTACTTTGTAGCTGATATTCATCTGATGAGCAGGGGGGAAGATAAGCTATGTTTATTGAGGTTCATAGAAAATCTGGGCCAATTTCGCTGGTCAATACCGACCATATAATCGTCCTTTTTCCATGGCAGGACGGGACCAGGATTTGGTTCTCAGATCACGATTATTTCGACGTTGAGGAGAGTTATGATGAAATCTCTAGGTGGTTATATAAATTCGACCACAAAAAAGAAGAGGGGGTATAAATGCCAGTCGTTTTATTCCCACAATTCAATGACAGTGAGTGGTATCAACAGATGGAAAAAATCCAAATAGACCGCACCTGCATGCTCGCGATCATGGGCGCACTGGAATTTGCCCTTTATCACTGGGACTGCAAGCCAAACACGAGGCGGGTCTTAAGAAACATCGGTCGCTTGATGGGGCAAAGGCTCTTAGATTATGGCCTGCGCCTCTCCACGGAACGCAAGCAGGCCTGGGCGAAGCTATTCGATCTGAGGTTTTAGCCGAAGAGCAAAAGAAAAGCCCCCCGGAATTCGGGGGGCTAGATTTGTGTGTCTTTATTCCCCTATCTTTAATCCCAATGAAACTTCCATCCCAACAAGACCAGGGCATTATGCACCCATATTGGCATCTCTGCCAACATGGCTTCCTCCCTTTCTCTCTCTATTCTGCTGATTACTACTTTCATGGTTTGCCCTCTCCTTTTTGTGATGTTATTAACAAGTTAATACATTTTCCTGAAAAAGTCAAGAAAAAAAATTAACATGTTAAAAATTTTTTGGGGAGGGATATCAGAAGTGCTTGAGCCTGGGCTCCACAGCCTGAGCCATTTTGTGCACGTCCAGATTCAGATTGAGAAAAGTAGCTATACACTCAGACCAAAGCCGCGGGTCCTCAATGACTTCTTCGTACCAAATCCGCATGCCGTCAAAACCTGGCGTCTTTTCAACATAAGACCAAGCATTTTCACGTAGTTCTTGCCAGATGACAGAGCGATGCGCAAGGGAGGCCTCATATGCGTTAGCAAACTCAACCCCATGCATACGATCTTGGGAACGCAATGTGGCCATGATGTCACGCATCATGTAGATAACTTTGTAGTTATAGCCGGTGGGCAGATAGGGAAGTGATGGCGAGACAACCTTGACGGCATAGCCATAAAAACGCTCAGGGTTAATCTCACGCACCCGGAGACCTTTAAAGTGTGTTGACTCATAATAACCTTTGGGGTTAAATTGATCAGGCGGACGGGACATGTCCTTTAAGGTGGGCACGCCCCCCGCGTCAAGCATTTGCATCATGAGCGACGTGCCAGACCGCGGGAGGCCGGACACAATAACTAAAAAATCAAATTTTTTAGGAGGCATACCCATATGATACTTCCTAAGAGATACTCACTAATCGTGTTAATGTCAACCCTTTCTTCGTTCGCTAAGTCTAATAATAAGCGCTACGTCAAAGCAAAGCAAGAGACACTTCAAAAAGCCGTCAGCGAGCACATTAAGGGCGGGGTATCCTTACGCACTATACAGAGACACCTTGCATCCTTACGCGATTCGGGAATGATTGACATCATCCAGCGCAAAAAACGCCACTCAGACGGCACAATAACATCATTAGCGAATATCTACAGATTTAAGCCCCGCTTCTGGCAATTCGTACATGCAATAGGCAAAAAATTTATCCGACTCCTTTCTCTCACCGACACGACAAAACTGTCGTCTAATAGCCCTTCAAGAGCTAGTTACCATACAAAAACCGGCCGCGAGCGAAGCGAGCGGGCCGGTTTCCTACCTAACGGAGACCTCTTTATACCCGGAGTTGGTCAATTAAAACCAGCTAGCGCCTTCAAACACTAAAGGCAAGCATCAAAAGGCAGGCTCTACAAGAAAAAGCTTGATCCCGTATGCCCTGAAAACGTACTCATCATCCGGCATAACCATATCCGTCACTATCGCCAGCTTAACATCCCCCTCCCACCGATACGTCCTCTGATATAACACCTTGTACCCCATAAGCTGGCCTAAAGCAGATAGAGCGGCCTGTACCTTGACTTCAAAAATCCACGGCACACCCTGACGCCAGGCCAGAGCATCAATCCGCTTCTGCGTCAAAGCCCTAGCCAACCCCTGCGTCATCACATCGTACTCGGGGCCTACATCAATACCCTCCCCCACATGGACATCATATTGATACTTCTCCCAGCCAGAACCGTATCGATCCAGGAATCCCCTCCACAGGGATGACTCCGCTGGCAACATGTGGGGAAAACGCTTGATAATTAAGTTTTTTGGTGTTTTTTTAGGCATTTGCAAATCCTTTTAACTTCTTAAACGCCTTGCGCATCGCTGGATATCGGCTTAATCTAACTCAATCTAGCTCAATCTTTTATCTGAAGTTTACATAATGGTCTATTATCAGACACAAAATTTACCCGAAATAGGGGTTGTCTGCTTCTTATTAAAATGTCAGAGGCATTTTTGAAACCCGTCTAAACCCACTTCTGGTTAGGCACCCTGAGCTTGATAAAGAGGTCTGCATCCCGTCTACTGTAGCCCCTAGCCATGAGCATGTCGCGTGCCTCTGCCATGGGGGCAGGTCCTT
>JAGGRY010000050.1 GCA_021159365.1 Nitrososphaerota archaeon
ATAACGTTTATGACCAAATTCTTAAATCTTAACCAGATATGGATGCGATAGTCATGATGTTCAGATAATCTTTAATTGAGGGAACTCAAAAACTCTCATGAAGTCAATGTGCGAAGCGGCGGTACCCTAGCCTGGTAAGGGGCAGGCCTGGAGAGCCTGTGGCCCACGGGGCCTCGAGGGTTCAAATCCCTCCCGCCGCGTAAACTTTCTTATTCAATTTATTCTGACATGCTTTGGAGTAAGCTTGACTATAAAGAGCCTGTTATCGCTATTGATCTGATAAGGTCTGCCACGTCTTCGCCTTTATCCGATGCGTTCTCGATGTTCTCGATAGCCTCTTTCAACATAATCACATTGCTGAAGTTTTTAGTAGAATCTCCCCAGCTTAGGATCTTGGCTATTAAATCGTGTCTAAATTCGTCTATCTCCTCTTCCTTGCGCTCAACTGTGTCGGCGAGCTTCAATACCTTCTTCGACCCACTTATCAAAGCGTCTAGAGCTTCTCCGAGCTTTATCACCATTTCGACTGAAAGATCTGTAAGCTTAAGGAGATCATTCCTAATATCATCAGGAATCTCGCATGGATTCGTGTAAAGCAATTTTCTAGCAGCCGATTTTAGATTTGAAGCTATGTCATCCATCGTTAAGACTAATCGAATTACATCTTCTCTGTCGATTGGATGGAAGGGGCCCTTTGAGACTTCCAAGAGAATTTTCTCCTTTTGATCATCAGCCTGTCGCTCCAGCTGAAATATCGAGTCCTCATACAGTCGTGAGGCTTCATCTACTTTACAATTAACATATGAAGCTACATACTCTTTAAATGATTTTGTGAGTTCAAATATCTTGTCAAAATGTCTTTTTGAAAGTTTTAAGACGTCACGCTCCTTCTTTCTCCCTATCCAGATCATAGGATGCCCTTTAAACAGCTGAACCACCTAGGTGAGACGTGTCATAAGGTGTAATTAAGGTTTTGGTTTGAGTATTGGCCCCGTTATCGGAAACATTATTGAGTAGAGGATGTAGCTCGCTAACGCCGTCACAGTTATCGAGGCGACCCACGCCGTGAATAATTTCGTTATCGTTTTCTTATTTATTCCAGCAGATCTATACATGGCGAGACCGACGCCTATCACAGATCCTACGCCGGCCAGGGATGTGGAGATCGGTATTCCATACCCGAATAGAAGGTATGGTATCGTCGTGAACATATGGACTACGAGGGCATTTGAGAGCTCCGCGGCGAAGCCCGAGATTGGGTCAAGTCTAGTTATTCTGAAAGCAACTGTTCCGATCACCCTAGCTCCTAAAACCAATCCTCCGACAGCTACTCCAACGCATCCGATTATCGCTAAGATGAACATTATGTTGGATTCTGGGGCTCCCCCGAAGATTATCTCGCTGACCGTCACATAAACTCCCGTTGCATTAGCTATATCGTTTGTCCCGAATGCATATGCGGAATAACATAGCGAAGTTATCAGCAGGGCAGGCATGATTCTTGATGCTATGGAATTATTACCTTTAATTACGTGAATTATCAACTTATAGAATAGGTATGACAAGATCAATGCGAGGAAAGGTGATGAGATCCAGCTCAGGAGAACTTTCTCCACAAGCTCCCAATTGATTCCATTCAAGCCATATGATGCAAAGCCGTATCCGAGGACGGATCCTATTACGGAATGGGTCACAGATATTTCAAGCCCAAAATAATTGCAGAACATTATCCAGCTGAAGGCAACCGCGATCGTTATTATGACTCCTAGGAGATCTATTGCAGGAACTATTCCCCTTCCAATAGTCTTCATCACCATATATCCTTGAGTTAATGCGCCGACGCTGGTGAAGGCTGCGAAAAGCAGTATCGCTTTCCTAACAGATATAACCCTTGCGCCGACTGAAGTGTCGCAAGGAGTGGCTGCATCATTTCCTCCCAGTGCTACAGCCATTAAGAAGGACAAGAGATACCCTATGACGATGGCCATGCTGGTTAAATCCAATTCCGCGGTGAGATTGATATATGCAGGATAAATATTATCCGTATATAATTTACTGAGATCTATAGTGAGTCACTTAATCTATTGATGAAAACATATGTTTTGGATCTGGATGAAATATCGGGCATAATCTTCTAAGACCCTGATCGTGGACGCTATGTTTTTATGGGATTAATCGACCTGTTTTGGCCATGGAAGCTTACTGGAGGGCGCTTGATGACGTAGATTTGAGAATAATCGATCTCTTGAAGCAGAACTCTAGGATGTCTTTCATAGAGATTGGTAAGCGAATAGGGCTTTCAGAAGGAGCTGTTAGGAGAAGGGTTAAGCTTTTGGTCGAGAGGGGTGTTATTAAGAGGTTCACGATAGAGCTTAGCAAGGATTACGTGATAAACGCTGTGACATTTCTAACCCTCGATCGGGGAGACCTCGCGGAGGAAGTGATTGAAAGTATATCCAAGATTCCAGAGGTTGAGTCCGTGTACGAGCTCACGGGTAGATTTGACGCGATGGTGATGATCTCTGCCGGAGGGGTCTCAAGTCTAAATGAATGTATCGATAAGATTAGGAGAATTCGGGGAGTCAAGCATACGGAGACCGCCGTTATTCTAAGGATTGTCGAGCATAAAACCGAGCCTTAGTGGCTTGTGAAGCCGCCAACGTTATCTTAGGGATGGTGATGGATATTAAGAGGTATGGTGAACAAGATAGTAGAGCATGGTGATGATTGAAGAAAGATGGGATCTGGGAAAACTCGTCACATTTGTCCCAAATAAGCAGTATCCAGTCTATCGCTGGTTTTTTCTTTAAGGAAGGATTCTCAAGAGACTTCGTCTTAATGACCTTCGACGAGTTCGGAGTTAATGATAGATGGAGAATTTTAGATCCATTCGTTGGATCAGGAACAACCCTGCTCGCCGCGAAGGAATGTGGAGTAGATGCTGTTGGCGTCGACGCGGCTCCCCTAGCAGTCTTCGTTTCTCAAGTCAAGACGGCAGATTATGATTTAGATGAGCTGGTTAAGGTTAGGGATTGGCTTCTATCACGCCCGTTCAGGAAACATGATCTCTCAGATGTAAGCGGATTCGTTAAGAAATTCTTCCTTAAACCTTCCCTTGAAGACATAATCTTCTTTAGAGAGGAGATTAGGAGAATCGACGACCCTAACATTAGAAACTTCTTCACCCTCGCATTAATGAACGCGGCCATGAAAGTCTCATTTGCGTATAAGGATGGAGCCGTGTTGAAGGTTGTGAAGAAGCCTGTTCCACCTTTCAGAAAATTCTTTAGAAGAATTGTGAAGAACATGATTAAAGATCTTAAGAGGATAACGTTTAGGCCATGCAAGATTGAGGTCTATCTAGGAGATGCGAGGAGGCTTGAGTTCCTCGAAGACGAATCATTTGATGCGATAATAACCTCTCCACCATACTTAAACAAGATCGAATATACTAAGGTGTATGGTATCGAGTATGAGCTATTCTTTGGAGACGTTCATGTTGATCCAATTAGATCGTTTATCGGATTGAATCCTAAAAACGTCTCTGACCCATTTCCCGAATTGAATCTTCCAGAGATTGCCAAGGCGTATTTTCATGACCTCAAATTATGCTTAGAGGAGATGTTTAGGGTTTTACGAGTCGGTGGTAAGGTAGCGATGGTTGTTGCTGGCGGGGTCTTTCCGGATAGAGTCGTTGACTCGGATATTCTTATCGCGGATCTCGCTGAGAGAATTGGGTTTAAGGTTGAAAGGATCGTCGCGGTCAACAAAAGGGTTGCGACAACTAGGAGGGTGATCAAGATCGGCGAGGCGAGGGAGAGTATAATCATCATGGAGAAGTCTTAAGTTAACTTCTTCACGAGGTTTTGAACTTATATTTGGGTTTTTAACAGAGATTCCTTAGATGAGGATCATCAGCTATAGCGTTGATGAAGAAAGAGATTATGGATTCATGGTTTCAAAGACGGAATTCGTTCCAAGATCATTCGTCGAGGGAGTAATAGGCTTAAGCATACCAAGTGATGTCAGGATGTTATTACCCGATGATGAGCTTAAAGGACTGATAGAGGCCGCAATAGCCGGAGTCGATGTGGAGAGAATATCTATCTACTCGATTCATTTAGATCCACCGATCCCAAATCCTGGAAAGATCATATGTCTTGGATTAAATTATGTCGATTTGGCTGAAGAGCTGGGAGTTGAGCCGCCTAACGGTCTCCCGATAATCCTCAAACCCAACACAGCCTTAACGGGGCCATTTGATCCAATAATTAAGCCGAAAATCGTTCAGCAACTCGACTATGAAGGCGAATTAGCAGTTGTCATCGGTAGGAGATGCAAAGATGTTGGCGAGGAAGACGCGTTGAGCTATGTCTTCGGATACATGATCTTAAACGATGTCTCAGCAAGAGATATCCAATTCAGAGATGGGCAATGGACGAGAGGCAAGGGCTTCGATAGCTTCGCCCCGATAGGACCGTATTTGGTCTCAGCGGATGAGGTTGGAGATCCAAATGACTTAAAGATCGTGACGAGAGTGAATAAGGAGGTCAGACAGAAATCCAGCACGTCAAAAATGATTCACGGAGTATCCTCGATAATTTCTCAGCTCAGCATGAACATGACCTTAGAGCCAGGCGATATTATTGCAACTGGAACCCCTGCTGGAGTTGGATACGCGATAAAACCCGAGCCGAAATTTCTCAAGGCTGGAGACGTCATAGAGGTTTGGATTGAAAGAATAGGAGTCATCAGGAATGAAGTTATCGAAGAACGATAGAAAGGGCTTAATGGTGATAAGATGTTTTACGCTTTCGCGGGCATGTTGGCTTCTTCAAGGAATTTCCTTCATCTCGACCAAGATCTCATTTATGTGGGAAATTATCAGATCATAGACCTCGCTCTTAAACTTTGAGACTAGAGAGTCATATTGCTGTGCTCCCCAACTCTCATAATATGAAAATATCCATTCACAAACCTCTTGCTTCGTTGCATTCTCGGAGAGAGATTCATACCAATCAAAGTAATCGTCGATGTAATAGAGTATCCTATCGACTATTTGCACGAGACTCGGATCTACTCGTTCCACAAGTTCTCTCGCATCTCTCCAGAATTGCTCAGCCCCTTTCCTATCATCTGGTATCTTGGAGTTTATGATGATCAGAAGCTTCTTGTCATCCCTTAAGATCGTTAATGAGTCCTTTAGTTTTTTGGCTTCATTTTGAAGCGTCGATAGAGATTTATTACTTTCATCGATCATGATTTTAAGCTTCTCGACTTCACGACTTTTCTCATTAACCTCGGCCATCAATGATGAAATTTCTGATTCAAGTGATTCGAGCTTTCCCTTGAGCTCCATATTCTCCGACCTCAAACTTGTTAACTCTTCATTAGCCTTTGAGAGCTTCTCTCTTAATTCTATATTCTCCTTCCTCAACGCGTCTAAGTTCCTAACGTAATTATCCATCTCGATTGACGCATAATATCCTTTAACATAGTATCCTGCTAAGAATGCTGTCGCAATCGCCACGGCCAGGATCGCGTAAACTGGAAGTAATTTCTTCATCGCGAATCTCGCTTAGAGAGCGGAGTCATCCATATAATAATCTATCCATTCTCGACGTTCTGAGCAGATGGTGATCGATAATTGATCATTCCGATGATTGTCTTTTCGATTTCCTCAACTTAATCAAGAGTATGATCGTGGAAGAGATTGATGCAACTAGTAGGATTGTTAAGATGTAAGTTAGCTGGGCTAGGTCTCTCAACTCTTGTTGCAATTTCATGATCTTTTGCTGCAACTCTTGATGGAAACTCATATTCGCAGCTCTCAAGATGCTCTCGGTTTCATCCTTAAGCTTACGGAGCTCTCCTAGAATGTCCTCATAATTCTTTCTTGATTCCTTGAATTCCTTCTTCATGGTGTCGACTCCGAATTCGGCATAGAATAATTGGCTTGCATTATTTCCCGAAATATCTATCGCCGTTATTCGATATTTTCCTTCCCTTAGCATGGGCATGAATATCTCGGCCTTAAATCTCCCATCATCATCCGTCCTAATCGTCGAGGCATATGAGTCTCCAATCATTATGAAGACTTCTCCGTCTGGAATGAAGTTCTCTCCTATCAGGGTGATCTCTTGACCGGCTATTCCAGATAATGGGGAGATCGAGATCGACGGTGGTGGGACCTGTTTTAACCTAGCGAAACTTATCTTCATATTCGGAGAGCCGATTCTCCCGAGCCGGGTATCTGTCCAAGCCACATATACATCGTCGTCGACTGCAGCCATACTGAAATAATCTCCAATATAGTATGGTAGGCCATGGTTTGGATTTGAAGGAGCATCGGTTACCCTTATGTTCGGAGACCAACTCTCTCCTCCATCACTTGATCTAGCATAGTAGATGTGATACTCGACGTCCTTTGGATCCAGCCTTCTATCAGCCCATGCTACATTTATCGTTCCATTTGGGCTGACCGCTATCATCGGCATGAATTGATCTCTCGTGGTCTCATCGTCATTTAATCTCTTCGGATCGCTCCAAGTCTCTCCACCATCAGGCGACTTATAGAAAAATATGTCTGAATCATCTGCTCCAAATTTCTTAGGTTTCGCCGCAACCGTTAGATAGATCTCTCCATTTGGTCCGATAGCTATTTGAGGCATCATGGAGACCCATGCTCTAAAGAATGTTGGGGGAAGCTCGTAATCCATCTCTAGGAGATAATCCACGTGGATTGGAGTTGAGAAAGATTCACCTCCATCATTTGACCAAACTATTGTGGGGGAAAATAATCCATTCCAGGGTCCATCATCGAGCGAATCATAGTATGCGACGTAAAGTTTTCCATCTCCCGCGACCTTGGGATTTGATCCTTGAACGATTCTTCCTTCCTCTCCAGTCCAATATGAGAATGTTGGGCTGACGGATTTGGGGGTGCTCCAAGTCCTTCCTCCATCAACCGAGTAGACCAGCTTTATCGTTGTGCTAATCATGGGGGCCATGACATATGGATATTGGGGAGCTAAGGGATATCTGAGGACGAACTCAGTATAGGTCACATAGATCCTATCTTTATCTAAATCATATGGATCCGGGCCAACTGTGATTCTAGGCCTATCGAGGAACTTCACAACTATCTTGTCTTCCAGCACATAGATGTCTCCGGTTGAGACAGTGATAGGTGGGCTCCATGAGCGCCCGCCATCCTCGGATTTTGAGATCACTATGCTCGCCTTTTCATCTCCGAAGATCACGTTCATGGCCTTAACCCATTTCCATCCAATAGACATATATGCGAAGTAAACCGATCCATTCCTATCAAACGCTAATGAGACATCCGATCCATAATCATCTCTTTGAAGCGGCGACATTGGATGCGGTCCATCCCAAGTAACTCCGCCGTCCATGCTTACATATGCCGAGGGTGAATAGAAACCATAATCGTTCATCCCAATGACTATATTGTCCGGATTCTTCGGGTTAACGGCGATCCCCGTCTCCGCTTGATATGGTATTTGACCAACATCTCTTGAGATTAAGAGGTTTCTGCTAAACTTCGGTGAAGGATTCCTATACGGTATCTTGATCGGCAAGCCTCCTTGAGATGGCGTTAAGCTTGACATTTCAGGACTTCTCTCGTAGATCTTGAAACCTCTTATATGGAGCCAGACAGGACCTGATAATAGCTCCGCGATCGGATCTAATAGCCTAAAATTCTTTGAGGGGAAAACTGATTCCCTATGATCTATTGGATTATTCTCATAGATGGCGTAGCAACATGGGATTAAGAGGAATAAGGTGATCAAGATAAGAGTGATGATCTTCCTTCGCATACAGTCCACCTGCAATTCGCTTAACTTAGATATAAATTAAGATTTTCGGGAAATGAAAGGAACTCGAATGTTTAACCTACACTCTCCAAATAATCCATAATCCTTCAAAACCTCCGCCGCTGGATTTTCGACCTTCACAACGTCTACGAGTATGTTAAGACGATCACCTCTAAATCCAAAACTAACCATAATCCCTCGACTCCTCAATCAAACGGTACATGATTGGAGAAAATTTATTATAGGGCTGAGGATAATCGCTGTGAATGACTGAGAAGAGATTTGATGTTATAGTTGTTGGGGCTGGGCCTGCTGGTGTCTCGGCCGCCAAGTCCGCTGCTGGGGTTGGCGCGAAGACTCTCCTGCTTGAGATGAATTGGAGGGTTATGGCGATGAAACCTTGTGGCATGGCTGTGAGTAGAGAGACCTTGAAGACCGCTGAGGTTGAACCGAGCCCGAACCTGATTCACAATGAGGCGTATGCAATTGTCTATGCTCCGAACATGAGATCCATAAAACTTCATGGGACCGGATATCTCATAAATAAGACCATGCTTCTGCAGGAGATAGCTTGTCAAGCGGCTGAGAGAGGCGCCGAGATCCATGTTGGTGAACGAGTCTTATCAGTTAGACGTGTGGATAAGTTGATGAAGGTTGAGACGAATAGAGGCGTGTATGAGACGTCGGTCGTGATCGGGGCCGATGGATATAATTCGACTGTTGCTAGATGCCTTGGAATTAAGGAGAAGTCTGAACCCATTCCAACGATCCAGTGCGTAATGGCTGGATGCAGAATCAAGGATCCCCACGCGGTCAGATTTTACCTTGGAAACGAGATAGCGCCCAAGGGATATGCTTGGATCTTTCCATGGAACGAGAAAGTCGCTGAGGTTGGGATAGGTGTTAGAGGGGCTCCGATAAAACCATACCTCGATAAATTCATCAAGATGTTTAAGGACGAACTTGGACGTGCTCAAGTAATAGATTATAGGGGTGCCCCGGTTCCTGTTGGCGGAGTGATAAAAGAGTTCATCCAAGATAATGTTATCTTGATAGGAGATGCCGCTGGAATGGTGATCCCATTAACAGGTGGAGGAATACATTCCTCGATATCTTCCGGCTTGGTCGCAGGCGAGGTCTCTGGGAAAGCGTCCTTAGAGGGAGATGCATCAAAGGAAAGATTGATGGAGTTCGTTGAGAAATATAGCCCGTGGCTTACCAGGATTAAGAGAAGTTTGAAGGTTCTTAGAGCTTTAGAGAACCTGAGCGATGAAGACCTCAATTTATTGGCGGAGATCTTGGAGGAAAGGGATATCATCGACTTGGCGAACGGGCTTGAGATACTGAGAGTTGCTAAGAAATTGCTGAGACATCCTAGATTAGCTGCGAAGTTGGCTAAGCCCCTACTATCGGGATAAGCTAATATTATGGATTCGTGAAACTCATGGAGGGTGGAGAAAATATCGGAGATAAGCCTACCTAAAATGCTTAAGCTTCCAGAGAAGTTAACAGTCGTTAAAGTATCGGTTGATCCGCGTAAAACCGCGGTTATGGTTATCGATATGCAGAATGATTTCATCGAGGAGAAGGGTAAACTACATGTTCCGAGGTCTGAGAAGCTGATAAAGCCCATCAAATCTATTTTGGATAAAGCCCGTGAGGCCGGCGCAACCATAATCTATACTCAAGATTGGCATCATGACGATGATCCAGAGTTCGAGGTTTGGGGAGAGCATGCATTAGCGGATAGCTGGGGTGCGGAGATAGTTGAAGAGCTTAAACCCAAGGAAGGCGAATTCGTTGTGAAGAAGCCGAGCTACGACGCCTTTTACGGAACTCCACTAGAACATATCTTGAGATATAGAGGTTTAGAGAACTTGATCCTAACGGGGGTTTTGGCGAACATCTGCGTGCTACATACGGCTGGAAGCGCTGCCATGAGAGGATATAGGCTGATCATTCCAGTAGACTGTATTCTCGCGTTGAATGAATTCGACTATGCTTTATCGCTTAGGCAGATGAGCTTCATCTATAAGGCTAAGCTGACTAGATCTGATATGATGAAATTCGGGTGATAGACGTGGGCAGCAATAGAAAGTTTTACATCGCAAGTGAGGAAGAGATTCTTGAAGGAAAGATCACAGACGTATATTTCATGAGGACAAGAGAGGTTTTGGAAAAGTCTGGAGAATCCCATCATAGAGTCTATGCGGAAGTTCATAATTATGGTCTTCCAGCTGGATATGATTGGGCGATCTTAGCGGGCGTAGAAGAGGTTGCAAACCTGCTTAAAGGTAAACCGGTAAACGTTTACTCAATGGATGAGGGAGAACTCTTCAGGATGTTTGAACCCGTCTTAGCGATTGAGGGAAGATACGTGGACTTCGGAGTCCATGAAGCGGGATTGCTTGGAATCCTAAGACATGCGACCAGCATAGCGACTAAGGCAGCTAGAGTTAAGCTCGCTGGATGGGGGAAGCCTGTCCTCTTCTTCGGAGTCAGAGCGGTTCACCCAGCCATAGCGCCCATGGCCGATAGATACGCGTTCATCGGTGGATGTGATGGGATCTCAGGAGTTCTTGGAGCAGAGCTTGCAGGAGTCAAGCCCACGGGAACCATGCCGCACGCCCTGATATTGACCATGGGTGATCAAGTTAAGGCTTGGAAGGCATTCGATGAGATCATCTCTAGAGATGTTCCAAGAATAGCGCTATGCGATACATTGTCCGATGAGAGATTTGAGAGCCTGGCCGCCGCGAGAGCCCTTGGAGAGAGACTTTATGGCGTGAGGCTTGATACTCCAAGTTCTAGGAGAGGTGATATGAGGAAGATAGTCTTGGAAGTTAGATGGGCGCTGGACTCAGCGGGTTACAAGCACGTCAAGATCTTTGTAAGCGGAGGACTCGATGAGGAAGATGTTAGGAGACTCGTGGATATCGCGGATGGATTCGGGGTAGGGACCTCGATAGCTTTCCCGAAATCCATTGATCTCGCGATGGATATAGTTGAGGTTGATGGCGAAAGCTTCTCGAAGAGAGGAAAACTTCCAGGTAGGAAGCAGGTCTATAGGTGTGAGAATCTCCACGACACGATCACGAAATTTGATGTAAGGCTTGAAAGATGTCCAGTCTGCGGTAAGCCTGTTAAGCCTCTTCTAAAACCTCTAATACTTGATGGGAAAGTTGTGAGAGAATTTGAGAAGCCAAGCGAGGTTAGGGAAAGAGTTCTAGAGACCCTTAAGAAGTTACGCGCAATCGAAGAATTCAATCCTGAACCCCAGCTCCTCGTACCATAAGATTGTTATAGTCTAGGAGGTGTGCAAAGTGGCTGAGAAGATCGTTGTCTGCATAAGTGGATTGGCGGCAACGGGAAAAAGCACTCTAGCGAAACGGCTCGCAGAATCCCTTAACCTAAGATATGTTTCGGGTGGAGAGGGGTTGAAGATGTTGGCGGTTGAGATGGGTTATAGGTCCGGGGGGAGAGAATGGTGGGAGACTGAGGAAGGGATGAGATTTCTCGAAGAGAGGTTGAGGAATCCGGAGTTCGATAAACTCGTCGACCGAAAGCTCATAGAGCTCGCGAAGGCTGGAAACGTGATCATCGATAGCTGGGTTCTACCATGGCTCTATCGAGATGGATTCAATATCTGGCTTAAAGCTAGGACTGAAGTTAGAGCTGAGCGGATGGCCAAGAGAAGCGGTATAAGTGTGGAAGAGGCGAGAAAGCTTCTGGAAAAAAGAGACTCGGAAAGCATAGAACTCTATAGAAGGCTTTACGGAGTTGAAGTTGGAAGAGATTTCGAGCCATTCCACCTAATCCTTGACACAAGTGATCTCGATGAGTCCGCAGTCTATAGAATCGTCCTCCAAGCGGTTAAGGAATTCTTCAGGTTAAGATGAACTCGAACTCCATTCAGATGCCACTTTCATCCTAATCAGCTCTTCGAGGCAGTTTTGACAAAGCATTCCGCCATAATATCTCTCAACCGTTCTCTCGCTATGTGAGAGCTTATAATCCTTCTCCCTCGGTATTCCATGAATTATGGCTCCACATCTGGCGCATCTATGAAAGTTCCTCTTCTCATCCTCATAGTGTATGACGACCCTTCCGCCAGGGGTTCGGACATATTTCCTCTTCCTACTCCTCGTCCTCAACGCCCTTCTTGGCATACCTCTCAACCTCCTCAGATTTGACCTCAAATATCTTTCCCATGGGCATCCCAGTTGCTAATAATGCTAGAATATACCAGCCTATGAAGGTTAACTTGTTCCCCTGAGAGATGAACGGTATTATGAGATCTGAGGGCAGGGACGCCACTATCCCGACGCTTCCATAGAGGGGTGTTAGGGCCATGAACACCGCGTAGAATATTCCAAGGCTCATGAACATTAAGATCATGTTCTTCTTCCCGATCTCAGCGTTTATCTTCTGATAATATTCCTGCTTCTTCTTCAACTTTTGGATCAGCTTCCTATCGCCCTTCTTTTGAGCTTGTAGAAGCTTCTTCTGAAACTCCTGAGCCTCCTTCATCTTCGCCATCTCCTCCGGCCCTATAAGCCTCCTTCTCAGATAATTTGTTAGAAGACTCACAGCCAAGGCTATCCCAAGTATCTCGAACAATGGATCAAACATCTCTACTCCTCTCCTAACAGCTTGGCCAATCCAGGATACATCTCGGTCAATCTCTCTCTCACCAATAGCTCATAGTACTGGTATAGGATTCCGGTCATTAGGAGTATTCCTATTCCTCCGCCGTATGCGTTGA
>JAGGRY010000031.1 GCA_021159365.1 Nitrososphaerota archaeon
CGGAGATCGATTTTATTTATCTCAACATCGGTCTTCCCAATATTCCTTATGTAGAGTATGCATTTACCCGGCTCCATATATGATAGCTCGACATTTATCATGGATTGGAGCTGAGCGACCGCCTCATCGGTCTCCTGAGTATATTCTAGAGAGGAGGCGAATGACCAACTTGTAGAGAGAGCCCAAATGATTAATCCGAGGGAGACTGTTATGGCGAGAAGTATCGCCGTAGACACAACCTCACTTATCCCAGCCTTAGACGATCGACGCATTAACTCATATAAAGTTGATTAACTGCGCATATAAAAAGGTCTCCCCTATCTCTCTAAGCCTCTAAGACCCTGATCTTGAGGACGAAATACTGCCCGAATTGGGCATAGGTTTCCGGTTTCGCCGGATTGTATAGCCTTTCTGGAAGGGCGAAGATCCTTATTATGAGATCTTTTCCATTCAGCTCATCTCCGCAGCCATAACAGGGAACGATCACATCTCTGACGCTGCCAACAGGGATTGTGATATTCATGGTGATTTTATGGCCTGAGCTGGGAGCCGTCTCAGGCAGATGGGCGTAAGCGTCTAAGATCACCGCTGCTGTTTCTCCATAATTACGCACCCAAATCTTCACGTTTCCATCTGGAAGGGGCTTCACGTAATCTACTGATAGAGCTAATTGATATTTTGCTACGCTTCTATCGATCTCACGATGATATTCTAAGGCCCATGTAGATGAAGCGGTTATAAAGATGGAGTATACCGCCATGCCTGCGGCCAATATTATCGCTGAGATTACCGCCGCGCTGAGCACAGGGCTTATTCCACATTTTCCACGAGCAGGCTTAGAATACCCGCGCATGCCTGATTACTGCATGATCTTCGCCTTTCAGCTATAAAAGCCTTATTTACGATTTAATGTTAAACGACTTAGATTATTGGCAGAGATTTTTCAGACACATATCTTCCCCTAATCGGTATCTCTTGGCCACATCTAGGACATTTATCTCCATCAAGCTTATAGTATGTGACCCTATATCCATGCCGTTCGATCAGTATTTTACCGCATTTAGGACACCTTGTCGTCTCAAGATCTGTTAACCCGACATTACCGACATAGACGTAATTTATCCCAAGCTTCCTAGCCTCATCCCTCGCCATCAAGAGCTTTCGCAGCGGAGTCGAAGGCTTCTTCCAATTATGGGCTGGATAATATCTATTTACATGGATTGGAGTATCAGGTCCCAAATAGTCGAGGTGCTTCTCCAATATCCACCTAACGCAATCATCTGAATCGTTATATCCCGTCACCATTAGGTAGACCATCTCGACATGCGCTCCGAGGTCGATTAGATGTCTCGCGTTCCTGAAGATCTTCTCATGATCTATCGAAGTTAAAGCCGACCGCGCGGATGGACAACCCTTAATATCTATGCTATATCCATCTGCTCCAGCTTCCACCAGCTTCTCCAGAGCTTTCTCGGTGAAGTATCCATTCGTGACCAATACCCCGTATAAGTTGCTCCGCTTGCCGAGCTCGAATAAATCCAATAGATAATCGTATAGGGTTGCCGGCTCATTAAAGCTCGCACATAGTCCCTCGTCGCCGATCTTGAGCGCATGTTCAACAAGGCTTTCCGGCGGGATTCTCTTCGAATCTTCTGGAAGACTTGAGAAGCTCAGATGATGGTTTTGGCACCAGGGGCAGTAAAAGTTGCATCCATAGCCGGAGAATGTTAAGGCTGTGCTATTCGGCCAATAATGGAACAATGGCTTGATCTCTATCGGCCTACTCTCAATCGCGCTCAAAACACCATATCCCAAGTGAATGAGCTTCCCAGATGAATTCAGATAATTCTTACAAATGCCGATCTGATCCGGCTTGAGAACGCACCTCCTCTCACAGATGAGACATCTCACAATATCGTCTTCAAGCTTCTCATAAAGTCGAGCTTGAAACTCCACAAAAATCATCCACTCCACCGGCAATAAAACCATTTTCAGTTGTCGTCGCTCACTCCGAGCATTGACACATAAATCTTATTCCTTGAGAGATCTCTAGAACATGCATTCATGAACACCAGATTTCTTCCTTTGCTGAGTGTATTTTGTATAAAAAGATTTATACGGATCGGATCGATCAAATAGCGGAAGAATATGCCACTAGAGACGGATGTCATTAAACTCGCTCGAATAGCGTTAGGTAATAGGGTTAGCCGAGCATTCTTGAAGAGGCTCGTCGAGAAGGGGCCTGAGGGATACAGGTCGAGGCTCGGCTACATCCTCGACATGCTCGTGAATAATTCGAAGAAGGAGCATGCATCCCTTTCATGCATGATGGACTATTACTTCTTTAAGCTCTTCGTGGGCGCCATGATAAAATTACTCCATCTAAGTGAGGAGGAGTTTGAGGCGGGGATAAGGGATCCAAGCGTTAGAAGGGGGATCGAATTAATTCTGCGAAGTCTTTTAACATACGGCGTCACAGTTCCACAGAAACTTTGCGCACCCTTCCTCATAGTCTGGAACTTCACAAACGCATGTAATCTAAGGTGTAGACATTGCTACCAAAACGCTGGGCCTAAGCCGCTTCCAAATGAGCTAACATTCGAGGAAAAGTTGAATGTCTTGAATCAGCTCGATGAGATGGAGATACCCTCGATAGCATTTAGCGGCGGCGAACCAACGATTCATCCAGACTTTATACCAATAGTTAAGGAGGCGTCAAGAAGAGGAATCTATACCGCCGTCGCGACTAATGGGTTGGCCTTTGCAAGTGAATCTTTCACGGATAAGGCGTTGAAAGCTGGGTTGAATTACGTCGAGGTGAGTTTGGATTCGACGGATCCGAAGGTTCACGACGAGTTTAGAGGGGTTAAGGGTGCTTGGGAACTCGCGGTCAAGGGAATTAAAAATGTGGTAAAACATGGAGGCGCATCTACCGGGATAGCCATGACTTTGACCAAGCTCAATAAGGATCAGATAGGCGACATGGTTAGGCTTGCAGAGGAGCTAGGAGTAACTAGAGTAATCTTCTTCAACTTCATACCAACTGGAAGGGGGAAAGAGAACGTTGCCCTCGATTTAACCCCAGAAGAAAGGGAAGAGGCCCTTAGATGGATCTACCAAGAGTCTCGTAGATCAAGCGTTCAAGTCGTCTCAACAGCTCCTCAGCTCGCGAGGGTTTCATGGCAGATGAGCCAAGGAGAAGATGTTCTACCAACTCACTTCTCGATTCCGAGAAGTCAAACTCTCAGAAGTTTGGCGGAATTCATTGGTGGATGTGGAGCTGGAAGGATCTATGCAGCTATTCAGCCCGATGGAAAGGTCACTCCATGCGTCTTCATGCCAATAACAGTGGGTGACTTGAGAAAGCAGACGTTTAAGGATATTTGGGAGAATAGTGAAGTCATGCTCAAGCTCAGAAACAAGGATCTGATTAAACCTCCATGTGGAGAATGCCCATATCGATATGTTTGTGGGGGATGTAGAGCTAGAGCCTATTCATATCATGGAGATTACCTCGCTCCAGATCCAGGATGTCTTAGGGGACTGATGGTCAGCCGGGGAATGAAGGAAGAGGTCCTAGCTATCATGGAGAGATAAATTAAATGCTTATAATTTCATCGAGATGGTTTAGCGGGGAGTCATGGGCTTAAGCCTAAAGCAGCTTCTAGCAGAGCTGGCAAAGTATATCGATGTCTCAAGTGAGATGCAAGTAGGCGCCATGGATTATGCATGTTCAAGCGGTGGAGTGATTTATGTGAAAGAGTTATCCGAGATCCTTGGATTAAGCTATAAGCAGACTCTCGATTTAATGACTAGGCTTAGAAAGAGGGGACTTGTCGTCAGAAGAGGCATAGGAATATATAGCTTAACGGAAAGGGGGCGGGGATTATGCAACTTGATAAAAACTCTTAAACCTTCCAGTGAACCTCCATTTAAGGTCATCAGATTACTATTGATTGTTGGAAGTAGACCCGGCAATAAACTCCCGCTTAAGAAGCTTATGAAACTATCAAGAATGAAAAGAGATGAACTCATCAAGATCTTATCTGATTGGGGAAGATTCTATGAAGAGAATGGAGAAGAGTATTTTGAATTTAGTGTGGAGAGCGAGCAGCAGTTTAAGGAGATCGTGCGCGTCCTTGGCATAGGACCTATAACTCTTAGAATATTGACGTTCCTTACGAGGGGACGTGACCTATCATCAATATTGCTGAGGTTCCTGATATTCTATCTATCGGCATCCATATTGGTAATATATGATATCCTCACAGCTCATATTCTTGGGGTGATTGCCGCATCGCTTTGGATGGCGGTAACAGTGATCTTCATAATATTGTTCGCATTTAAAAAGTAGCTCATTCTAAAACGTCCTTAATTTCCCTCATGACATTCATCACATCTATCAATATCAGTCCGAGGTTTGCATTAGGCTTCATCAATAATATTAAGGATGATCTCTTGCAAGGATGTATTAGTGCTCCACCATTTTCGGAGAGCATTATCAGTTGAGTTACGTTTCCGAGCTCTATTTGTTGAGACGCTCTTTGAGCGATGCTCCTAAGCGCCGTGAATACCGCTGAAACTAGATCTTCATCAATGTTTTTCGGGATCTTTCCCGCCAACATAAACCCCTCATTACTCACTATTGCCGCTCCTACAATATCTTGGTTCGTCTCAGAAAGCCTCTTCAAGATCCCATCGACCTGATTCATATCGATCGACGGCAACTCTCCCATTCTATAAGCTATCCGAGCCTCATATATGCGTTTCCAAATCCGATGACTTCTACAAGGGGCACGTTTGCTTAAGGAGATCTCAGCCGATCTCTAGAAACTTGACTCCTAAAAGCTTGATATAGATCTCCCTGATTTTCCTATATTTCATATCGTCTATTTTCTTCTCACGTCTAAGCTTATCCAGCTTTCTCATTAATTCCTCAAACACGCGCTTACAGAAGCTTGCAACCGCCGGATTCCCCCCGAGTATTTTGGAGTCTTCAGAGCGCTCAATCCTGACTTTGTTAAAGCTCCCTATCTTACGAGCTCGACGCAACAGACGATGAACTACTTGTTCGGAGTTTAAACGATCTCTACTACTCAGTATAGAGTATAGTTCTGAGGCTATGTCCACAGCTTCTTCGCCAAAGTAGTCGTGTCCCCCTAGGCTGACCGCTGGAAAGATGGGTATATTGAACACAGGTTTATACCTCTCCTTATATAATTCTGATATCGAGTATACTATCACCTTCAAGGTATCGCTTTTTCTCGCAAAGTTTGGCCTTAACATTATCTTAAGCTCAGTGAGAATTGCTCCAAGATATTTTTGAGAGCTGAACTTCACTTTGCCGTCCAATTCCTCGATTAATCCGTCGAGGATTGCTGCTATACTATAGGACAAGTCATCTTCCGCTAGGAAGAATATTATATGCTTCTTCATCCCTCGCACCTCACGATCATCACGTGAGTTTAAGGCTTCCTCGTTGAACAGGATCCTCAATATAAGCGAATTATTTTGGGGTATTCTATCTGGGAATCTCTCAACTCTCCTTAAGCTTTATGAGCCCCTCTGAGATCTCTATCTTACCTTCACTTCTTAACGTCAACAAGGCCTTCACAATGAGATCCTTTGGAATAGATGCCTTAGCAAATATCTGCCAATATGGGATCGAACCATCACTCATCGATAAAAGCTCTATCACGTAGTTTATTGCATCCTCTACTCCCTTAACTTCGGTTTCCTCAACAGGCTTCTTAACAGGGATTGAGGGAGGCTTTTGAGTTGGAGACCAAGATGCTAGAGATTGAGGGAGGCTTTTGAGTTGGAGACCAAGATGCTAGAACTTCTCCCTTAAATCCGACGGATGGAGCTGCAGCGACGACTTCTATCTCATGTTCTTTAAGGAACTTCTCTGGATCTGTGTAGTATGAGTATATTATGTTCGCGACGTCCTTTAACTCAGTTATATTATTTCTTATCATCCACTCTAATACTGCCTTTCTCCTCCAAAGTTCTTCAAGAACATCTTCCTTAGATTTCCCGATCCTTAACGCTATTCTATCGAGTATTATGCTCGCTGGAAAATCTGTTCTAAATGTGTCGCTTAAAGGATCCCATTCAGCTATCGTGATGTATCTTCCATAATCCGCCACTTCCCAAATATGTCTAACTCTCCTGCCAAATGCTCTGCCTTTGAATGGCTTTGGGAGATAGACTCTCTCGATCAGTATCAGAGCGTCGAGGAGGGAGATGTGGCTTGGAGGAATATTCATCGGGGGGCTGACGAGCCTCTTGATGGCGGACTCAACGCTCTCGGCGTGGATCGTCGAAATGCCTCCATGGCCTGTCGCGATTGACTGGAATAAGACGAATGCCTCCTCTCCTCTCACCTCTCCAACTATTAGGTAGTCTGGCCTATATCTCAGACTCGTCCTCACCAAGTCGAATAGGCTTATCTGACCCATCTTCGTGGTTCCAAGTCCATAGCTTTCACGAGTTACGAATCTCACCCAGTTCTCGGTCGGAAGGTTCAGTTCAGCCGTCTCCTCGCAGGTAACTATCTTCATCCTAGGTTTTATGAAGCAGGCCAAAGCGTTTAGAAGGGTTGTCTTGCCGCTTCCAGTGGCTCCAGCTATCATTATGTTCGCCTTATGCTCTAAAAGTATCCAGAAATACGCTGCCATCTCAGGGCTCATCAAGTTGCTCTCAAGAAGCTCGATTATGCTAAACGGCTTTTCCCGGAACTTCCTTATCGTGAAGGTGCTTCCCTTCGGCGACACCTCTTCCCTAAAGGTCGCTGCAAGCCTATGCTTTCCATAGATCATGGCGTCTAGAATTGGGAATGCTGATGAGATGTGTTTACCGGATTTGTGAGCCAGCTGTATTATGAAGTCATCTAAGACATCTCTATCGGTGAATATTATGTTCGTCGGCATACTCTCATAATCTCTATGCCAAACATATACGGGAACGTTGACACCGTCACAGGATATATCCTCAATCCTATAATCTTCCATTATGACGTTCAGCGGCCCGAAGCCCATCATATCCCTCTCGAGATAATAAAAGAGCTTATCCTTCGAATCCTCGGAGATCTGGCCAAATGCCCTCCTATATTTTTTTAACAATTTATCCGCTGTCTCGATTAACAGCTTCTTCACATCCTCTTCTTCTCCAGGCTTCGGCGGCTCAAGCTCTTTTGAGAGCATTTCTTTCAACAATTCAAGAGCCTTTATCTCATGAGGTTCAAGCTGAACTTCCTTAACGAAATACGTTGGCTCCGGAGCTGGGCCGGGGGGAGTTGCAATCACGACCTCCGCATATCCTTCTCGTATCGGATAGCCATCTATAACTTCATAGTCTTCTGGAACAGGCTTGACCTCTATTCCCTTCCAGAAGAGCTCGTATTCCTCCTCTTCCTTCTTAGACTTCTTTTTCTTACCCAAAGCTCCCGTACCCACAATTTACTATCTCCTTAGGGAGTAATATATCCTTCTCCAGGTCATTTAGACGGAGTTACCGAGCGCATATGCGAGATTTTTCGAGGCTGAGAGTATTCCCTGCCTTAAGATCAGGAAGAGTAGGAGCGGATAGGTTATTAAAAATGCCAGAAGCGATGGTGGCGGATTCGTTGCTAGGCTCTCTAAGGCTCTTATGATGAGAAGTGGAAGATCTAAGATCATAGATCCGGCCATGGGGATCATCGTATATAGGAGGGTGAGATGAGAAAGGGCGGCCGCGGGCTTCTTAGATCTTAAGACCATGAGCATGGAGATGGCTGAGGAAGTTATTGAAGTTGTTAGGGCGAGGAAGAGATCTAAGATCATGAATGGATTCTCGCCGATCATAATATTCATCAAGGTATAGAAGCCTATTGCGAATAACGTTGAGACTATTATATATGATAGGAGCATCCCATCGAGGTAACTTCTTAATCCATTTGAAGACGATGCCGGAGACCAGAGATTCATTCTCTCCGTGACGTTCCAATTTATGGTTAAGAGCGCTGGAATTAGCGGTATGTAAAGAGCTGTGAGAATCGTCGACGCTAGTTCAGGTCTCAATGAGCTCCAAGCAATTCTGGATAGGCTCATATTCGCCGCAACGAAAACTGCTAGAAAGAGCATTGAGGTGCCAAGGCTTCCATCTCTACAGATCCTTATCAGATGGAATTTGATAAGATAGGAGTGGAGAGAGCCTTTGCTGAAATCCAGTTTCAGATAGGGAAACTTCGTCCAACGTGAACTCGGCTCCATAAAACCCGTGGTTAAGAGGGGATTCACATCCGAGAATATCTTAATTCTCAGGGCTTGGAGATATGATCCCAAGATCACCGCGAGACATATTACCAGAAGTGGGATGTCCAGAGTTTCTTGTGCACCTACTGCGAGCCTCGCAAGGATCTCCGATGGATGAAAAACGATTATGGATTTAGCCTGCATATCAATCATGTTTAGGATTATTGGTATAAGCATGAATGTTATTAAGGTCCATCCTAGAATCTTCGCAGTCCTTCCATATCCTTTCACATTTAATATTCCAAGGATATGAGCTATGATCACCGCCGTCAAGATCGAGATTTCGTAAAATATGAAGAATGTTAAGAGATAACGCTCATCTGGATATAATAATGTTGCCATAAATGTTGAGACCGCGGGCGTCAGGATTACATTAAGGAATATTAGCTGGAAAATCAAGTCTGCGATGAGATATGTTGACGGCTTGATCGGCGATGGGAGGATGAAATCGACTTCAGATCTTAACGCCGTGATGCCTCCTTTCATTCCGAGATAAATCTCGAATATGAAGAGCGTTGAGAACATGAATGCGATAGCCGTGATGATTCGGGGAAGATCTTCGATCCCGGCGATCCCATATAGACCTCTCATCAGAATTGCTGCCCCAGCTGCTGAGAATATTATCAGTAAATAGGTTATGATCGTTGAGATCCTAGCGATGGCTGAGATTCGCAGAGTCCCATAATATTGTTTGAGCTTCAGCGCGAGAATCGCTTGGATACTCTGACTCAAGTCTTTTTCATCTCCTATTGATGAGCTTGATAAATGCCTCTTCCAAACTATTCGCATCAGCTACCTGCTTTATGGACTCTACATCGCCGCTTACGATCTCTCTCCCCATATATATTATCGTCACGGTGTCACAGAATCTCTCAGCCGTATCAAGCATGTGGGTGCTGATAAGAGCCGCTCCCCCATGCTTAACAATATCCTTAACCATAGACTTGACCTTTAGCTGGCCTTCCGGATCTAGTCCCAGAAATGGTTCGTCAAGAATCAGAATCTTTGGCTTATGAATGAAAGCCGAGGCTACGGCCACCCTCTGCCTCAGCCCTTTCGATAGTGATCCTATAAACTCGTGCTTAAGTCTCGTTAAGCTAAAGATCTCCATAAGCTCGCCGACTCTTAGCTTGGCTTCCTGAGGTTTAACCGATCTGAGTCTTGCTAGATATCCGAGAAACTCCTCGACGGTTAAATATTCTGGAAGCGCCGGATCTTCGGGTAAGTAGCCTATCAGAGATTTATAGCTTTCAGAAGACGTTATCTCGACGCCGTTCACCAAGATCTCGCCTTTATCCGGCTTCAGTAATCCAACGATGCATTTAACGACTGTAGTCTTCCCCGCGCCGTTAGGTCCCAGCAATCCATGGATCTTCCCAGCCTTTATTGAGAGGCTTAAATCGGCTACAGCCAAGGTCCCTCCATAGCTCTTCCAAAGCCCTTTGATCTGCAGTAAATCTTCCACGAGATACTCCCCAGCTATCTAAAATGAAAATCTACCGTTTAGACCTAATTAGAAATAAATATAAACCGCGTGGAGACATTTTTTAACGTGAACGGTTTAACCCTAGACATGCTCACAATAGTCACGAATCCATTCGTGATGTTCCTCATCCTAGTGGTAGTCTTGATAATCTCGATCACAGCTCTGATAACCTCGCTCCTCACAGTTAGGAGATTTTCCGAGCTCGTTTCCCAAGAGGTTAAAGCTGTTGAGAGAGCTCCTGAGAAAGAGGTTGAGGAAGCGGTTGAGAAGGTGAGTAAGGAGGCTGTGGAGGTCGAGTCTAAGGAAGCTCCAAAAGAAACCGAAGTGATTAAGATCTCAGGCGGATTTGAATCCTTAGGCGACCTGGCCACATTGACTGGAATGGACTCAATTTTTCTCTTCAATCTCTCCGGACTACCAGTAGATTCATATAATATGAAGGAAGGGGAACGCGTCGCGGCATCCCTCGCAGACTTCATCTTAACCTTGAGGAGACTTGGATTTCCAGCAGATACCATTATACTTAAAAATGGGTTAAAGGCATTACTCCTAACCGTTAAGAAGGTCGGAGATATGGAGATCTGCGCCTTAATGGTTGGGAAGCCCGAAATCAATGTGAATATTGACGAGATTAAGGAACTTCTTCAAGCATATGTCTCCGACCTTGTTAAAGGGAGAGAGGGATGATGTCAACCACCTATGAGACTTTTAACATGCTCATCGAGAATATAATGGTCAGCTGCAGAGGATGGCTCGACGCCATAGCCGTCGTCTCCGAGGATGGAACTCCAATAGCATATAATGCGAACATAGATTTCAGACCTGAATTCATTGCCGCCGCCACTGCGGCGATCGGTGGAGCGATCTCCGCTGTCATTGAGCTGTTAAATGCGAAGTCTTATGAGAAGGTGGATATTCAGCTTCAAGATAAGAGATATTTGATAATTCGGAGCTATAAGTCGCATTATGTGGTTGGGTTGACGAAGCCTCATCCGAATCTTGGATTCATAAACCTAATTTTAGAGGCATATCTCTCAGGGAGAGCATGAAGTCGTATAAGATTCTCGTGACTGGGCCGTTCAATGCCGGAAAGACAACTTTTGTGAGAACTCTATGCAAGGAGTATCTTGACACGGATAAAAGAGTGTTTCAAAGGGCGGTTAAGTCCGTGACCACGGTGGCCTTAGACTTCGGGGTCGTGGAGATGGATGAGAATAGACGTGTGAGATTATTTGGAACTCCAGGCCAGGAGAGATTCTCATTTCTGTGGAAAACTCTATCCATAGGAATGGATGGATATATTTTAATGATAGACTCCGGAGACCTTGAGAGCGTTAAGGAAGCCGAGAAGATCTATAAATTCTTTAGAAGATCGGCTCCGAGAACCCCGCATGTAATCGCCGTCAATAAGTATGATAAGCCTGGATTTAAGATGGACTGCGAAGATATTAGGAAGTTGTTGGAAGTTCCTCCGATGATCCCGGTGAAGGCGACGATGGCGATCAATTACAATAGCGCGCTAAGCCTGATCAATACCTTGTTAAAGCTTATTGATAGGGGAGACTTAGTAACGTTAAGGGAGGAGATTTAATGGGGATCATTAACAGCTTAGCCGGATTCTCATACTCCAATTTTAGAGGGCTTGGATCGTTAATTTTAAGGGCGTTTCCCCAGATCTCGGCGAAGCTTGAGAGCGCGGGAATACGGATTCATCCAGAAGCATATGCATCTGTCGTCGCGGCAATCACGTTCATAAGCGCCATAATCTGTATTCCATCGGCGTTCATCATATACTTCTTGACTCAGAACATAATCTACCCGATAATTGTAGGCATAATTCCATTATTCATCTTATTGATGGGGGCGGCTTATCCATATGGAGAGGCGGCTTCAAAGGCCTCGGTTCTAGAGAGCGAGGTCCCATATGCTGCAACCTATCTCGCCGTCATGGCAACAGGTGGAATACCCCCATATACTAGCTTGAAGAGAATCGCGAGAAGCGAGCTCATGCCTAATTTGGCGAAGGCTGCTAGGATGGCTGAGATACAGGTCTCCGCAACCGGATTAGATCCTATTACTGCGATAGAGAATATGGCCAAGGGGATTCCATCGAAAGAGTATAGAGACCTGCTGATGGGATATGCTTCAACTCTTAGAAGCGGTGGAGACGTGGTCCACTTCCTCATCAGGAAGACCGAGATGATCTTCGAGTCTAGGACGAATAAGATGAGAATCATCGGAGAGAGAATGGGGATGCTGATGGAAGCTTATGCCGCAACCGTGATGATGCTCTCCCTCGTGGTCTACATAATGTATATCATATCTAGGGCGATGCCGACTCAATACATGATACTTCCACCGGGTCAATTCGTCATAATAGCATATCTCATAATGCC
>JAGGRY010000042.1 GCA_021159365.1 Nitrososphaerota archaeon
AAGCCTTCTCTAGACCATGGAAGATATTTCTTCACAAGCTCTATTAGTTCTCCATCTAGATCCACCATCTCTATCTCCTCAACCATATCGTATCTCTCGACCTCTCTTGCAGTCGCGCCTTCCCCGCCTCCAACTATCAGGACTTTCTTAGGGTTTGGATGGGAGATCATTACCGGATGGACGAGTGACTCGTGATAGACATATTCGTCGATTTCAGCGGATTGGAGTAGTCCATCGAGGATAAGGGCTAGGCCATAATCTCTCGTCTTGACGATGTCGACCAGCTGATACTTGGTCTTACCAGAGTATATTATCTCGTCGATACCATACAGTATAGCTAGACTCCGACTCATCCATTCCATCACGTATTTTGGGGGGCGTTTACTCAATCGCTTTCTCCACCTCGATAAGCCCGCGCTTGATTTCCGTCACATTAACCTTCTCAGGCCTATACCTGGAGACTATGTATTCATAAGCTTTCCAGGGGTCTGTGGACTCGCCGCAAGTGAAGATATCCAAGGCTACATAGCCATATTCTGGCCATGTATGGATTGAGAGATGAGATTCTGCAACGGCGACGATTACGCTGATTCCTCCCTGCGGTTCAAAAACTGTGTGGAATTCTCCTAGATAGGTTGCTCCAGAGATTCTTACGGCTTCTCTAAGGATATTTACAGCTAGATCTAGATCCACCAATAGCTCTGGTGGACAGCCATGGAGTTCCGCTATCAGATGCCGCCCCAAGACTTTCATTCCGGCCACTCAGACTCTCACCTCCGAAGAGCCCACAAAATTATAGCTCACCTACTTTAAAACATTAACACTATATCGTTCATCGACTTGGGTCTCTTACAAACCTAAACAATTGAGACGCATTAAGTGAAGAATGATCGCTTAACGATTGAATTCGCCGAGCATTATTCCACTATCTTAGGATTTCGGAAAATAGTTAAAACATGCATCTATGGGCGGGCTCTCTTGAAGTGGTAGTGGGTCAAAAGTTCAAGCATAAGAGAGGCTTGGCGAAGGCGAGTGGAGTGAAGGATTTGGCGAGGGTCTTCGCGGCCGCTATTGCTGTATCTATAGTCATGGTAGTGTTAGTATTGATGATCTATTGGATTCAATCGATACTGGAGTTTCCAAAGCATTTTCCCGCAGCTATTCTTACTCTTCTTAGAGCGGTTTAGATAGGTTTCTAGCTCCTTCTAGGAATCTCTTGGCCTCATAATATGCTTCAGGAGTCCCTATATCCCACCAATGGCCTTCGAGAATATATCCGTAAACGGGTTCACG
The DNA here is from genome assembly GCA_021159365.1 of Nitrososphaerota archaeon. Classification (GTDB taxonomy): domain Archaea; phylum Thermoproteota; class Nitrososphaeria_A; order Caldarchaeales; family Wolframiiraptoraceae; genus AUK039. The sequence continues at coordinate 1,294 of JAGGRY010000042.1, forward strand.
GCTACATAGCCACTGGATGAAGAATCCTGGACTATCTGGATTATTTCCCTCCTCAAGATATTCATTTATTCTCTTGAAACTCCTCTCTGGAAGCATGTAGACTCCTATGCCTACTAGGGTCGAGGTAGGCTTTTCAGGCTTCTCAATGAACCTCGTAATTCTTCCCTCTTGATCGACCTCGGCCATCGAAAGAGATCTCACCTTATTGAGGTCGCCTATATCATGGAGACCGATCACTGGAGCTCTTTTCTTAAGATAGAACTCCTTAAATCCTATTAGGCTCGATGTGAATAGATTGTCTCCGGCGACTATTACGCAGTCATCCTTAACCTCGTCTAAGAGTCTCGATAATCCCCTTATTGCTCCAAGTTTCTCCCCTTCATCGCGGCTCGGCTCAACCCTCAACTCCACGCCTAGATAATCCCTATTCTCCAACCATTCATGGAATTGATACTTAAACCTCTCATTCACGGCCACCAAGATCTTCTCCAGATCTAATTCGACGAGCTTCTCCATAATATAATCTATTATCGGCTTATCAGAGATCTCGAGGAGAGGCTTCGCGATTCTCTTGGTTAATGGATAAAGCCTAGTCCCATATCCTCCGGCTAATATAATGCCTATCACTGTTGAGACGAAATTTACCTGGCAAAAATATTTTTCTGAAGCATAGAGATTTGATGTCTTTCAGTAGTCGGCTAGTTTCACCCCTAAACCATTCTCATGCGGTAGCTCGATTTTTCCATCATTCCTGTAGACGGCTCCTCCAATCGTGGGCTCTTTATCGATGAATAATGGTGAATCTAAGTCTATGAAGGCGATGTTGTCTCGTATATAGGCTATGTTCGCCGCCGCCGTTATCGAGATCCTCGTCTCCAAGCCGCATCCAATCATACACTTCACTCCAGCTTCCTCGCAGAGATCACTTATCCTTAACGCGGTTAATGGCCCACCACACTTCATCAATTTAATATTCACGACATCGACTGCTCCAATCTTTACAAGTCTTAATACATCTCTAAGATCTTTCGCGGATTCGTCTGCAGCTATCGGGATCTCAATCGATTCTCTAAGCATCCTCAACTCATCCACACACCAATATGGAACGGGTTGTTCGATGAGCTCGATCTCAAGTTTTTCAAGTCTCTTCGAGATCCAGATCGCCTGCTTCGGATTCCAACCCTGATTCGCGTCAACTCTCATCCTTATGTCGTATCCCAGACTATCTCTAAGCGCCTTAACTCTCTCCAAGTCTCTTCTAGGATCGTCTCCGAGCTTAACCTTGAGGATTCTAAATCCTTTATCGACGAGTTCTAAGGCTTCGTCGACGACGTCTTTGACTGGCTGAAGGCTTATCGTGTAATCGGTCTCCAAAGATTCTTTAACCCTTCCTCCAAGCAAGTCGGCGAAGCTGAGACCGGCGATCTTCGCATAGAGGTCTAAGAGAGCCGTTTCAACCGCCGCTCTGCCCGCTGGAAAACCCCTAAACCTATGTATTTTTCTTAATAGCTTATTCAAATCTCTCGGGATCTCGGCTCCAATAAGATCATCTTTCAATGAGTTTAAGAATCCTAGGCATCCGGCTAAGTTTTCACCCGTCACCTCCGTAAGCGGCGCAGCTTCCCCGAATCCCCTTGCTCCGCTTGAAGATTCTATTATGATGAAGGCGTTCTCTGCTGCTTTCTCCTCTCTGAGGGCCGTTCTAAAAGGCTTCTTTAATCTGATATCTTTGACGATCACCTTAACCGAACTTATCCTCTCCATGTTGCTTCAAGATCTTTGACGCGCATCTTATATATGAGAGCTTTGCGTGAAACTTAGAGGGACTTGAAGTCGATCATAAGTCTAAGGTTCTCCGACATAAATGGGGTGCTAAAAGAGATACTGATCTCTGAGAATGAGTTTAAGAAAGCATGCTCCAACGGAGTTTGGTTCGATGGATCCTCGATAGAGGGTTTCGCGAGGAGATTTGAGAGCGATATGATGCTGATACCCGATACATCATTCTACTACACAATCAATGGGATCAAGACCTATTTCTGCGACGTCTACAAGGCTGGAAAGCCATTTGAAGGAGATCCTAGAACTGTTCTCAAGAAGATTCTAAAAGACATTCATGAAAAGCATGGATTCAAACTCGTGGCCGCCGGAGAACTAGAATTCTATATTCTCAGAGATCATGAACCAATAGATGGTGGAAGTTACTTTGATGTCTCGCCGAGAGATAAGGCAAACCTCATCAAGATAGCTATAGCCGAAAAACTATCTGAGGCGAGAATAGCATGGAGCATGGGGCACCATGAGGTTGGCCCCGGTCAAAATGAGGTCGACATACTCCATGATGAAGGATTACGGATCGCCGATAAAACCCTCTTGGCGAAGAACATAATTAAGCTTGTATGTGAGGCTGAGGGATTGAAGGCATCCTTTATGCCGAAACTATTCTACGGAAAGCCTGGAAATGGCTTCCACATCCATCTAAGCCTTTGGAAAGATGGCGAGAACATATTCTTTAATGAAAGTGATCGATATAAGTTATCGGATCTCGCGAAGAACTTCATAGCTGGAATCTTTGAGCATGTTGACGCGATAACGGCGATAGCGAATCCGACCGTGAACTCGTATAAGAGGCTTGGAGAGTTCGAAGCTCCGAAATACATCTATTGGGGGATGAAGAATAGAGATGCCTTGATAAGAATTCCGGAATTCACGAACATGGATGGTGCAAGAATAGAGTATAGGGCATCGGATCCATCGGCGAATCCATATCTTCTGTTAACGGTGCTCTTGGTCGCCGGACTGGATGGAATTAAGAGAAACTTAGAGCCTCCAAAATCAATAGAAGAAGACATCTATGAATATGGATTATATAAGAAGCTTCCAACCCTCCCACCGAATCTAGAGAAGGCATTGGACTCGCTTGAGAAAGACTCCTTGCTTAGAGATGCCTTAGGGGTCGCCGGAGAGAACTTCCTGAAGCTTAAGAGAGAAGAGTGGAGCGAATACGCCTCTAGGAGAATAACGGATTGGGAGTATGAGAGATACTTCGAGGTCTAATAATGGAACAATTTCTAACATCTATATGATTCATGAATCGCTTTAAGCAGCTTGGTGAGCATTTCATCTCTAGATGAGCCGGAGACCTCAATGATCTTCAATCTATCAAGCCTCCCCTTAATTATCGAGACTCGTCTAGAGCTCCCAAACAATTTACTGAAGAACTTTATCAGATCTTTGTTCACTGCATGATGCTTCGGATTCTTTCCGCTGAAGAAGATGAGCTCACCATCTCTATATGTTAACCTAGTTTTACCGGCTCTTGGAACCACATATACTCTTACACCAATTCCATCTTTGGTCTCGATTAGATTCCTCTCCAAATCTTTCTCGGACACGTTCATGCTCAAGTATAATTTACCTGACCATGTTTATAGTTTCGCCTGTCAAGTAATTTAACGATTTTTATCGAAGAATTCGTGAATCTTCTCGCATACATAATTTACTTCGTCGTCCTTTAAGAATGGATGTATTGGGATACTTAGACACGTCTCGCTCAATTTTTCGCTTATCGGATATAATCCCTCATGATAATTGAATAATTTCCTGTAAATCGGCTGTAAGTGTATTGGGAGAGGGTAATATACTCCGCACTCAATTCCAGATTCCTCAAGCCACTTCTTCAACTCATCTCTTCGCTCAGTTCTTATCGTGTAGAGATGGTAGACAGGTTTTATCCCATGATCTCCACGTGGAGGAAGCAGGAGCTCATCAATGTCCGACAGGAGCTTGTTATATTTCTCCGCAATTCTCCTCCTCTGCTCATTCCATTCATCTAGATGTTTTAGCTGAATCCTGCCTATCACGGCGTTTATCGTGTTTAATCTAGCGGTGTATCCTATCATATCGTGGACATATCTTGATCTCCTACCGCAGTCTCGTAATTTTCTAACAGTCTCCGCTATTTCGTCATCATTTGTTAAAACAGCCCCACCATCTCCGAAGACGCTCATATTCTTCGTGGGGTAAAAGCTTAGGCATCCGGCGTCACCTATACCTCCAACCTTTCTCCCCTTGTATACGGCTCCATGAGCTTGACAAGCATCCTCGATCACGGCCAATCCCAGATCCTCAGCTATCGAGCATATCTCATCCATGTCGGCGGGATATCCGAATAGATGGACCGGAAGTATAGCTGAGACATCCTTATCCAAGGTCTCTGGAATCTTATTCGGGTCGAGATTATATGTATCCTCTCTGACATCGGCGAAAACTGGAATTCCACCCGCATGAATTACCGAGTTCGCGGTCGCTATGAAGGAGTATGGAGTAGTCACAACTTTCTTTCCAGCCCTCACGCCGACCGCGATTAAGGCAAATTGAAGGGCATGGGTTCCAGAACTCGTCGTGACCGCATATTTGACCCCGAAATATCTCGCTAGCTCTTCCTCGAACTTAAAGACGCTCTCGCCCATAACGGCCCTCTCATTCTGGAGGGCTTGGATAACCGCCTCCACGGTTTCCTTGTCCATAAATTGTTTTACAAGCCTAATCCTCATCCCACGGCACCAGAAGACCTTCATCTTCGGATTAAAAATATTCTATGCCGTGTGATCGCTATAATATCGAAGCCTTTCTGAAAAAGGTTGCGGCGAATATATCCAAGACTTAACGACATAGTTGAAGGATAAGCCGTTATTCTTTTATTTTCAGAGCATGGCATTTGATCGCCACCAAAGTTAGTAGGAAGATGATCATCACCGAAATCAAAGCTCCGAGTACATCGTCATACACCCTTCTAGAAGACGACGCCACTTCTCCGCCTACAGGGGCTTGAAAGCGGATTCTTAAAATGAATGCATCGATCCCAGAGACATCATCCAAAGTCGCATCAGGATCTGAGAAGACGGCATTGGGATCCGAGGCGGAGATTGTTAGATAGGTTGTAGTCATCGAGATGCTCGTGATCGAGGCTGCTGGATCGGCTACGATGGCATTCGGATCCGATGAGTAATGGTTCGAGGTTCTGGTAGATCCGGTTACGTATATGGATGTAGCGTCCGCCGCTATGGCGTGGGCTTCATCATCGTCAGTTCCTCCCCAAACCATATCCCAGAGTAATTTTCCGGAGGGAGTGAAAGCTGCTATGAAAATGTCTTCTCCGCCAGCTCCGAAGCTATTCGTCCAACCTGTGAGGAAGATTGTATCGGAGGGACTTACTGTTATACCTTCACATCTGTCATCAGCAGATCCATTCCAAGATCTATCCCATATGAGATTTCCATCGCGATCAAATTTCGCTATGACCGCGGCGTAATCATTCGCATACGTTTTGAAAGCCGCATAGATGTATTCACCTTTGATCGCCAGCCCTCTGCCATAATCTCTCGTCCCAGCTTGCCAGATAATGGCCCATAGAGGATTCCCAGACGGATCAAACTTCGTTATAAAGGCGTGGTAGTCGCTAAGCCCGAAGCCATTAGTCCACCCAGTAACGTAGATGTTTCCCGCTGAATCGGTTACTGCGTCGCCAGGATACTCATAGCCGCCAGCAGTCCCCCAGCTTCTCGCCCATAATAGAGAACCGCTTGAATCGAACTTGGCGATAAAAACGTCGACTGAAGCTATTGGATACCCGATGAGATACACGTTTCCTAGGCTGTCAACGGCCACGGCGCTACCCAGGACATCTTCTATGATTCTATCCCACAGAAGGTCGCCCGAGGAATCGAATTTCGCTATGAAAGCGTAGCAAGTCTTCGCTGAAGTCTTCCCCCTTCCAACAAGATATACATCTCCATTTTGATCCACAGCGACGTCGACCGCTTCGCTCTCAACTCCGTAACTCCAAATGCGATCCCATATCAAATTTCCATTATCATCGAATTTCATCAGGGTGGCTACCGGATAACCCAGCGAATTAAGACTTTTTCCTGAAAGATATATGTAATGTAAAGTAACTGCAACTCCCGTTGAATAATCCTCCACATCTATCCCCCAAGTATGCTCCCAATTAATTGACTGGGCATAAGCAACTCCAATAATCAAAGAGCTCAGAAGGAGGGAAAGTGGAAAGTAAATAGCAGCCTTAACCCTCCCTCTACACATCAAATCATGAAGCTGACTAAAGATAATAAATTTTTCCAAAACAGTCCAATCATCTTTGGGATGAGACGGGGCATCTAATATTTTGAATAATTGTCTAAGCCTATTAAATGCTACCAGTACGAATGGAATATAGAGTGAATCCGGGGAATTGAGATGCGGGCCCGGAGGGATTTGAACCCCCGACCCCCGGGTTAAGAGCCCGGCGCTCTACCTGACTGAGCTACGGGCCCTGTTATCACGTGTTTTGTCGGCTTATTTTAATCTTTTCGCATTCTGAACCAAATTTATTTTAAGGTTGACCGTAGAGATTTTTACATGCTTGAAGGAGTAATAGTTCCTTTAATCACGCCGTTTAGAAAAGATGGAGAGCTCTTCAAAGAGGCATTCGATCCTTTGCTCGACTTTTTGATCAAACGCGGGGTCTCTGGATTCTTTCTCTGCGGAACATATGGGACGGGCCCGCTGTTAACTTTGGATGAGAGGAAGAATGTCGTTGAGCTGGTTATGGAGCGCGTTAAAGCCGACTTAAAGGTGATAGTTCACGTAGGGACCTCAAACATAGATATGGCCTTCGAACTTGCGAAACACGCCCAAGAAGTTGGAGCATACGCAGTCGCCAGCACGCCCCCATTCTACCAGAAATATGATGAGGATGAAATTCTCAGCTTCTTTAAGAGACTCGTTTCGAAAGTTAACATACCAGTTTATGCATACAATAATCCGGCGAGAAGCGGAAATGAGATAACCCCGAAGCTGTTGAAGAGGCTAATAGAGGCTGGAGTAGTCGGGATGAAAGATAGCGAATTCGATATAATCAAGTTTTATCAATTCGCGATTGAAGCTAAGGGAACGGAATTTGACCTAGTGATCGGAACGGAGAGACTTCTGCTTCCAGCTTACATGATTGGCTCTAGGGCGTGCATCTCAGGCCTCTCAAATTGCTTCCCAGAAGTCGTGGTAGAACTTTATCGAAAGCTTAAGGAAGGAAGCTATGAAGAGGCGAAGGAAGCCCAGCTTAAGGCGATAATGGTTGGAGATGCTGTGGAACTTGCTCCAGCGGTTCAATCAACCTTTGAGGTCTTGAGGATGAGAGGAGTCGATGTAGGCTATCCAAAGCCCCCTTTGAGGATGCTGACCGATGAGGAGAAAATGAAGGTTAAAGATGCGTTGAGAAAGCTTGAAATGATCTAAATTCCTTTCTTAATTGTAGATGATCTCGACAATTGGAGTGGATCTGGCCGGCTCTCCGAGAAATTGGACAGGCCTATGTTATCTTGATGAAACACTGAGATGTGAGGCTCTCAGAGTTCATAAAGATGAAGAGATCATAAGGTTCATTGAGAAAAAGTCTCCAGATTTAGTTGCAGTCGATGCTCCACTTACATTGCCGCGGAAAAATCTAGCTCAACCTATGCGTGAATGTGATAGAGCCTTAATGAGGATGGGGCTTAGACCTCTTCCCCTAACCCTACGATCCATGAAGCTCTTAACCCTGAGGGGAATTAAGCTTAGGGAGAAGCTCGAAAGCTCGGGCTTTAGGGTCATAGAGGTCTTCCCAACAGGTGCACAGAAGATTTTGGGAATCTCGACTAAGAGAGATGGAGTTAAGAGACTTAGAGAGGACTTACAGAGACTTGGATTGAAGAATCTGCCCAAAGAGATTGATGGAGATATACTCGATGCAGCCACCTGTGCCTTCATCGGAATACTCTATCTCAAAGGACTTTGCATCGAGGTCGGCGACCCCGATGAGGGGATGATAGTAATACCGAGGAAATTTAAGTAGCAGTAGAGAGAACTTTATCTTGGGATCTGAAATGCCTATCGAGAGGGTAGTAACAGGGATTCCAGGTCTCGATGACATTCTACATGGTGGAATCCCGAAGAGAAATGTAGTCTTGCTATCAGGAGGGCCTGGAACCGGTAAATCGATCTTCGGCCAACAATACCTGTATAATGGGTTGAAGCTCGGCGAGCCGGGTGTCTTGGTGGTCTTAGAGGAGCACCCGGTTCAGGTACGGGTCTCGATGTCCCAGTTCGGCTGGAATGTCAGGCCCTATGAAGAGAAGGGAATGTTCGCAATAGTCGACGCGTTCACGGCGGGAATAGGCGAAGCTGCTAAACGTGAGCGATATGTGGTAAGGGCTCCGGATGACTTCCAATCCCTAGTCGATGTCCTGAGGGAAGCGATTAGAGATATTGGAGCCGTCAGGGCGGTGATAGATTCGGTGACAACTCTCTACATAACAAAGCCCGCCATGGCCAGGGGAATGGTTCTACAATTAAAGAAGATCTTATCGGGAATGGGGTGCACATCGATCCTAGTCTCGCAGGTGAGTGTGACCGAGAGAGGCTTTGGAGGACCTGGAGTTGAGCATGCTGCAGATGGGATAATCAGACTAGATCTTGACGAGGTCGATGGAGAGCTTAGGAGGAGCATAATCGTCTGGAAGATGAGGGGGACATCTCACTCAATGCGCAGGCATCCATTCGAGATAACGGATAAGGGGATGATGGTTAAAGCTGAGGAAGTCATTAAGATTACTGGAAGGTGATATATGATGAGCGAGGAGGTTCCCCTAACCCCGATTGGAAGAGAACAGATCCACAAACTCGAATCAGCTCTACTGATTGGGAGCATCCTTAGACCCGATGTTCTCGAAGAGTTGAGAAAAGCTGAAGAGAGGTTGACTTGGGTGGACTCCCTAGCGGTTGCGGCCGCAGCCTTAGCCAGAGAGAAGGCCAAAATGAGCGTGAGCCAAATAGCTGATGAGCTTGGTAGGAGTGAGGCGACCATAAGAAACCATCTTGGAGGAAAGACCAAAGCCGGCCAAATAGTCAGAGAGACCTATGAGCGTTTTCTGAGAGAAGGAGTTAAACTCGAACTTCCATCGATCTTCGAGCTGAAGCAGCCGAGCTTAGAAGAGGCGATAAGATCTGGAGAGGTTGTGAAGAAGGAAGAAGTCGATAAGTTGAAGGAGAAGTATGAAGCCGAGATCAACGACCTCAAAAACCAATTATCTGAAGCTAGGAAATCCCTCGATGAATTGCGATCGAAGATCGAGAAAGTTAAAGACGCTTTAACCAATGTCGTCGAACTCTTAAAATGAAAACATAACACCCCATATTTTTAATCCATGTAACTCCTTCAACACACGAACCCTTCTTAAAACATGGAACCATTATCGATTATTACAGGTTCCCATGAAATTAGCCGCGAAAAATTTGGAATCAGCCCCGGGCGGGCTTTGAACCCGCGGCCTGCGGCTTACAAGGCCGCCGCTCTACCCGCTGAGCTACCGGGGCTCTGTTCTTTAAGAAAACTCTCTAACGGCTTAGATTTATCTCTAATGATTGGGAATAAAAGCTAAAAATATGCTGGGTGGGGATGATGAAATAGGGGGCCGTGGTCTAGCTTGGCTATGATTCGCGGCTTGGGCCCGCGAGGTCCTGGGTTCAAATCCCAGCGGCCCCACTTCCTTAATAAGGGAGCTGTTTAGCGAAATTTGTTGCTTGAATCGGCTTTCTTTTTCCGCCTTTTCATCATTATCCTGATGTTCTCGTAAAAGAATGCTATGAAGGATAGCGCCAATCCCGAGCCACATATTATTGAGAGCATCATGTAGATGCCACGACCTATGAAGTTAAAGTAGTGAAATATGTGGGCCACGATATCCGCCGTCAACATAATTATTCCTATGAGTAAGATTTTGAG
>JAGGRY010000053.1 GCA_021159365.1 Nitrososphaerota archaeon
ATATTATCGTCCTGAAGTTTAGGGCCGAGGCCAAGTATGCTGCTCTATCTCCATCCGTGAATCCGCCGACATTGTAGATCTTCTTAAATGGTCTTGATTGAGTCGTTCCAAGTATTGGGCTATGAAATCTTGGAACTAATCTCCTCAGAGCGTCGATGTTATCCCCATGTGCGTGGACGACCATTATGGAACCCATCTCAGAAGCCTTCAACAAAATCTCATCGCCTCCATCGAGGTCTGTCACGACGACGTGGGGTGCTAAACCCCTGTCTAGGAATGGTTTTGATGCTCCATCCGCCGCGAAGATAGCGGTTCTCCCGATGAGATTCGATCCGAGAAATCTATCCACATCATCTTCGAGGGATTCTCCAGCTCCAGCCACGATCGCTATGTCTCCTCCGACTCTCAGCCGCAGCTCAGCGAAGGTTAGGGCTCTATCCCCTATCAATTCATCTAGAACCTTTGCAGCTTTTTCATCTTCCTCCCCGGAGTATCCGAGCTCCTCGACTATCTCCCTATACCAGCTCTCCCATTCACTCCACTCCAAGCCTCAACCTCCTCCTAGCCTCACCGGCCCTAATTCTAATGTATGCCATGAAGTCTTGGTGATGAAGGCTCTCCATACTTCTAATAGATGCTATTATCTCCGCTGAATCCGGTAGATTTGGCCATCTCTCCAAGACGAGTTTAATCATCTCCCTTACGCAGTCTTCGGCGAATCTCGGAGAACTGACGGCCTCTAAGACGAGTTTTGCCTCATCTTCTCGCTTCAGATTAGATATCGTTGGAGCGCTCATGGATGATTGGAGGATCTTCAATAGGATCAAAGCATCCACTTCAAGACCGCTTGGAACCTCTAGGAATAATCTCCCAACGCTTCTCTGCATATGGGTCACATACTTCACTCCATAGAGTTTTTCGGCCACCTCTTCGACGCATGGACAGGCTGTTACCCCGTATCCCTCGATCCCTATGAATCTCTTAACATCTATCCCTTCATCTCTCCTAAATCCAAGCGCTCTTCCATAGATCGTGAAGGATTCGTAGGATTTTACGCGGCTTAGAGGAGCTTCAACTCTATGGAACGCCCTTGCCTTAATTCTAACCATAGATCTTGAAGAATATGGATGAAGTTTTAGGAGTTTTACAGCGATTTTCTCAGCGAGCTCCTCAAGCCTCATAATCTTACCAGCATATCTATCGACGACCTCTCTCAGAGACTCATAGCTTCTTGAAGCATGGATCCCCCTTAAATCCTCCGGCAAATTTATGAATACATCTATCTTCGGGGTTAATACCGTGTCCACTCCATCGATTCTGAGCCTTCCAGCTGGGATTATGATCTCCCTAAAGCCGACCCAATTCACGGGGATCGGGGCTAAGGGCTTCTCGTCATGTATATCTGGAACCTCGTTCAAGCTCTCCCACAAAAATCTATGGAGAGGATTATTTACACGTTAACCAACAATCTCAATGAGGATGGTGGTGGTCAACACAGGTTCAAGAATCCACTTAGGATTCATAGATCTATCCGGAGATCTAGGCAGAATGTATGGTTCCATCGGCCTTTATCTCGAGAGACCTAGCTTTAAGGCGATCATCCGAGAATTCGATGGGATTATGGTCGAAGGCGAGGAGAGGAATTGGATCCAGAATATCGTTAAGAGAATAGTTGATGAACTGGGTTTGAAGGGCTTATGGGTGAAGACTCTATCAGCGATCCCAAGACATGTTGGAGTGGGATCTGGAACCCAAACCATTTTGGGGATAGCTTCAGCCGCCTCGAAACTCTATGGACTCGATCTTGGAATAGAGGAGCTCGCGCATAGGTTTGGAAGAGGTAGGAGATCTGGAGTTGGAATATGGCTCTTCAAATACGGTGGATTGGTCGTGGATTGTGGAAGAGAGTATCGAACCAAGATTCCTCCACTCCTCACAAGAATTCACGTTCCCGATAAGCTTAGAGTGATTTTGGCCTCGCCGAGAAACGCTTCAAAAGGATTTGATGGAGAAGTTGAAGATAGAGCGTTTGAAAACGTTAAGGCGGATCCAAGACTATCTGAGAGAGCTTCAAGGATTGTCTTAATGAAGCTTCTACCATCCTTGATCGAGGGAGACTTAAAGAGCTTCGGCGAGGCCGTGACCGAACTCGACAAGATTAATGGATTCTTCTTCGAGGAGATCCAATCTGGAATTTATAGAAGGGACTGCGAGATAATCGTTGAGAAGATGCTTGAGGCTGGAGCTCTTGGAGCTGGTCAAAGCTCTTGGGGGCCGATAGTCTATGGATTCGCCGATAGCCATGAACTAGTTGAGGATATCATGGAGTCTCTCAAGGGATTTTGGGTCATGGTCTCCAAGCCCAGAAATATGGGAGCTGAGATTCGTTGAGAATCCGATGGTATCACGGGAGAGGAATTCCCCAAATCCTGAGCTAACAACCCTTAATTAGACGGATTTGAATAAATGTATTGGGATGCTGTTCTCAGAGCTCGTGGAGTTCTATGAGAAGATAGAGGCCACTACTGGGAGGATCGAGATGACGAATCTCCTCGTAGATCTCTTAAGAAGAACTCCGCCGGAGATCATAGACAAGGTAGTCTACTTGACGATAGGGGAGATATATCCGCCGTTCATAGGGCTTGAACTCGGAGTCGCTGATAAGCTTGCGTTGAGAGCGGTTAAGCTAGCGTCTGGAATGAGTGAGAAGGAGATAAATCAAGCATATAGTAAACTTGGAGACGTTGGACTCGTTGGAGAAAAGATGCTTGCGAAGAGAACTCAGGCGACTCTATTCATGGAACAGCTCGCAGTCGAAGACGTTTACTCAGCCTTAGAGAAGATCGCGAAAGCATCCGGAGAAGGGGCCATGGAGATGAAAGTCCAGATCTTAAGCGGTTTATTGGCATCTTCCCAGCCCAAGGAGGCGAAATATATTCTGAGAATAGTTACTGGTAAGATGAGGCTCGGAGTCGCGGATATGACGGTCCTCGACGCCCTCTCAATAGTCTTCGGAGGAGGAAAAGAGACCAGGGAGATCTTCGAGAGAGCGTATAATCTCAGCTCGGATATAGGATATGTCGCGAAGATCGCCGCGCTTGAAGGAATCGAAGGAGTCAAGAAATTTAAGATAACGGTTGGGAAGCCGATAAGACCCATGCTCGCAGAGAGATTATCATCAGCCGAGGAAATCCTCCAAAAACTCAATGGAAAATGTATCGCCGAATACAAGTATGATGGAGAACGGATGCAGATTCATAAGAAGAATAATGAGGTTTGGATCTTCTCTAGGAGACTTGAAAACATAACTTGGCAATATCCAGATGTCGTGCAGATGGTGAAGACGAATATCGTGGCAGATGAAGCAATCCTAGAATGTGAATGCGTCGCGGTTAATCCTGATACAGGTGATATGCTCCCATTCCAAGAACTTATGCATAGGAAGAGAAAGTATGATATTCATAAGATGATAGAACAGTATCCAGTTAACCTATACTTCTTCGACGCCCTCTATGTTAATGGAGAAGATTTAACGATTAAGCCTCTCTTGGAGAGGAGAAAGGTGCTTGAATCGATAGTGAAGATAGATGATAAAGTGAAGATCAGTAAGGCGATAATAAGCAGCGATCCGAAAGAGGTTGAGAAATTCTTCAACGAAGCCATAGAGGCTGGATGCGAGGGACTCGTGGTCAAATCTATTGGACCCGAATCGATTTACAGGGCTGGGGCAAGGGGCTGGCTCTGGATAAAGTTGAAGAGATCGTATAAGAGCGAGATGACGGACACCGTTGACCTAGTTGTGGTGGGAGCATTTCACGGCAGAGGTAAGAGAGCCGGAAGCTATGGAGCCCTGCTCATGGCCGCCTATAATCCAGATAGAGATGTATTCGAAAGCGTTTGTAAGGTCGGCTCAGGATTCACCGACGAAGATCTAGCGAAGCTTCCAGAACTCTTAGAACCTCATAAGATTCCGCACAAGCATGCTAGAGTTGATTCAGGGATGGAAGCGGATGTTTGGTTTGAGCCTAAGATAGTCTTGGAGATACTTGGAGATGAGATAACGATAAGCCCAATCCATAGATGCTGCTGGGGAATGATCGCGGAAGACGGCGGACTCGCCATAAGATTCCCGAGATTCACCGGGAGATATAGATTCGATAAATCGCCAGAGGATGCAACTACATCTAAGGAGATTCTAGAGATGTATAGAACTCAGTTGAAGAAGATCGCTGAATGAAGCCTTAAACCTTTAACTCATTAATAATGAATGTTATCGTAGTTTCCCTTCCCCGAAGCCGACCATATGGTCTCGACTTTTAACATATTTCAGCTAATACTTGAAATGGATTTATGTGTATTCTTCATAACCCGTGAATATTTCTCCAAGTCCTCTCCTCAATGCATGAACTCTATTCTCAATAACCATACAACGGCCTTTAGTAGGCGAACAAACACCCATTCATATTTCGCTTTAGAGAACTCTAGCTGATAGATTGCCAAAACTCTGATGTAGTTGAAGCAGATTAAGCATCTTTCTCGAATATGTGGTGATCATCGCGCAGTAACCTAATTTCATCGGCTCTGCTCGGTTAAGACGCCACTAGCCAGATCCTCTGAAATTCTTTTTCATAGTTTTCAGCTATGCTTCTACTCATCAGAATTATTATATTCTCGTCATTCCTGTTTTCAGCGCTCCAAGTCCAGTTATAGCTTCCCGTGACCACGATCTTTCCATCGACTATAACTACTTTATGATGCATCGTGTAGGGGTTTCCATCAAGCCTAACATCTACTCCTGCTTGAAGGAGCCTCTCATATTCACTTCCCTTCCAATAGGCATTCTCCTTCTCGATAACCACCTTAACCTCAACCCCGCGCCTCATAGCATCGACCAACGCTTTGGACAGGTCGTCTAAGGTGAAGCCATAGATCATGACGTGGACACTCTCATTCGCCCTCGTGATCCAATATTCGATGAAAGAAGAGCAATCCATAGTCCTTGAGAAGCATATCCCGAGAACTTTAACCTTCTCGCCCTCTTTAAAGACTGTAACTGTCTCCGTGAAAGACTCGGTAACGGTCGTGAAGGTGGTGGTTGTGATCGTCTTTGGAAGAACCTCTGTGATCGTATGCGAGATCGTCTTTGTGGTCGTCTGAGGAACGGTCTCAATCATCGTGGTCGTGAATGTAAAACTCTGGGTAATGGTCTCAGCTTCACTATAAACCGACCCGAAGTAAAATCCGATTATAATTCCAAGGACCAAAACAACGATACAAAATGCTACAATCTTCCCGAAACCGAGCCCTCGCCTCATCTCGAGAGAAATCTTCAAGACCTACTTACATAGTTTACCAGTCAATATACACGGATCCCCGGATTTCACATAGGTTAAAACGGAAGATTAATATCGTTGAGAGGCGCCAAACAGACATGAAATGTTCTTGAAGATAATTGCATCATACAAAGGTGATTTCTCAGATCTGCTGAAAGCTGTTGAACGCTCTTTAGAAAATTATCGCGTAAAAGCCTATGGCCATAGCATCCTAGTTTATAGTAGTCCGGTTACCCCTATTGAAGCGCTTCTGAAATTCAAGGAAAATGGAAGCTTGGAGATCTACGCCGATAAGATAGAGTTCCTGGACACATTGCTCAGGATAGATGGAATCCAATTAAGTGACATTAACGCATTCTAGCCCTGACGATAAAAGATGTTCAGAGACAAGGAAGACGATTTACAGGCTAATGCGGGGGGTGGGATTTGAACCCACGAACCCCTACGGGACAGGGTCCTAAGCCCTGCGCCTTTGACCAGACTTGGCTACCCCCGCCTCTAATTCTGTTTGTGGCTATGGGTTTTGATAAGCCTTATTCTCGTTTTATCAGGGTTCCGATCTTCTCTCCCATAATCGCCTTTCTAACGTTCTCCGGATCCCTTCCATTCAGGTAAATTGTTTGGATGTTGCTTCTTGATAGGACTTTATAGGCCACCATGTCCATGAGCTTATATTCTCCAGCTCTATGCGAGGTCTTCTCAACTATTTTCATGAGCTGGCTTAAAGTCACCTCTTTTAGGAGCCTTGCTTCTGGATTCAGCTTCGGGTCATCCGTATAGATTCCATCGACATCGGTTGCAACTATGAGTTTATCCGCGTTTATCGCCTCAGCTGCGAGAGCTGAAACCGCGATAGTGGATTGGCCTGGTTGAAGTCCTCCCATAACGATAATCCTACCCTTAGATGAATACTGGATCAATTCTTCAAGGCTTTCAGGTATTCTTTGAACAGCCTTTTCCCCCAAGAGGGATGCGAGGAGAAGGGCGTTTATCCGAGTGACCTTCACGGCTATCAAGTCACAAATGGATTCATTTATTCCCAGATCTCTGGCGGCATTGACATATCTTCTCGCCTCTTCTCCTCCTCCAATGACGATACACCATCGTCCACCGTCGTAGATCTCTGAAAAGAGTCTAGAATACTTCTTGAATAGATCTATGTTTATCCCATCTTGTGTGGAGATTAAATGTCCACCTATCTTTACGACTATATTCAATCCCTGATTCCCTTTCACTCTTAAGGTATTGGAGGAAATTAAGGGTTAGTCTATGGCCCCTTCTCGGTTATCTCCTTAACGATTCCAGCGGCAATCGTCATTCCGCTATCTCTTATCGCGAATCTCCCAAGCTCTGGGAAGTCCGAGTATTGCTCCAATGCGACTGGCTGAAGTGGCCTAAGCTTTACCAAGGCGACGTCTCCGGTCTTCAGGAATGATGGGTTCTTCTCGACCACTTGACCAGTCCTCGGATCCATCTTAGCTAGAAGCTCAACGAATCTGACCGCTGTCTGAGCCGTGTGGATGTGCATGACCGGCGTGTAGCCCGCAGCTATGGCCGTTGGATGATAGATCACGATTATCTGAGCTATGAACTCCTTCGCGACGTTACATGGACTATCTGGATGGCTTACGACCATTCCACGCTTGATCTGGCCCTTCTCAACACCCTTCAAAGCAAATCCTATGTTGTCTCCTGGGATCGCCTTGTCAAGAGGCTGGTGATGCATCTCAATACTCTTGACCTCAGACTTTATCCCTGGAGGCATTATGATTATCGTGTCTCCAGGCTTTAGAACTCCTGTCTCAACTCTTCCAACTGGAACCGTTCCAACACCCCTGATCGAGTAAACTGCTTGAATTGGAAGTCTTAAAGGTCTGTCGATAGGCTTTGGAGGCTCCTGTAACGCGTCTAAAGCTTCGAGAAGGGTTGGGCCATCATACCAAGACATTCTCTCGCTTCTTTCAACTAAGTTATCTCCAGTCCAGCCTGAGACCGGGATGAATGGAATCTTTGATATGTCGAATCCTATTCTCTTCAGCAGGTCGCTTACACCTTGCTTGACCTCCTCGTATCTCTCCTTGCTCCAATTAACCGTTGGATCATCCATCTTGTTGATTAAGACTATTAATTGCCTTATGCCGAGCATGAAGCATAGGAACGCGTGCTCCCTCGCCTGACCACCTGGGGCGATTCCAACCTCATACTCTCCCTTCTTCGCCGAGATGACGAGGATCGCTGCATCCGCCTGGCTAGCTCCGGTAATCATGTTCTTGACGAAGTCTCGGTGACCAGGGGCATCGATTAGGGTGAAGTAGTATTTCTTGGTCTCGAATTTCTGGAACGCTAGGTCGATCGTCAGCCCTCGCTCTCGCTCTTCCTTAATTCGATCTAGGATCCAAGCGTACTTGAAGCTCTCCTTTCCGAGTCTTTTAGCCTCTTCCTCATATTGCTGGAGGATCCTTTGATCAACTACTCCGAGCCTCGTTAGGAAGTGACCCATGGTCGTGGATTTACCATGATCGACGTGGCCGACAACTATCAGGTTCAAGTGAGGTTTAGCAGACATCTAAAACACCTCTCCCACTGCTCGGAAATATTGATTATCCGGGATTATATATATTATTATCTCATAGATCTTCCTTCAAGGCTTTAACTTTTACCAAAGATCAAAATCTCAGCGTAATGGTTAAAGATGGCTGACGCGAAGGTCAACGAGGATGAGCGAGAAGGTTGAGGTTCCAGTGAAGTTCAAGATCTTCGGCAAGTGGAGCGTGGATGATGTCGAGGTAAAAGATCCAGGACTAAAGAGATATATCTGCCTCAAGCCCACCGTGATCCCTCATTCAGGTGGAAGACATGAGCATAGAAGGTTTGGGAAAGCTGAAGTGAACATCGTTGAGAGGCTCGCAAACATGTTTATGAGACCTGGCCCCAATGGCGGAAAGAAGACCAAGGCCTTAAAGATCGTTAGAAATGCCCTTGAGATAATTCATCTAAGAACTGGCCAGAATCCGATACAGGTCTTGGTCAGGGCTTTAGAGAATGCTGCCCCAAGAGAGGATGTAACGAGGCTGAGTTATGGTGGAATAGTTTACTTTAAAGCCGTCGACATAGCTCCTCAAAGAAGGTTAGACCTAGCCCTAAGATACATCGCTCAAGGCGCTAGAGAAGCAAGTTTCAGAAATAGAAAGACGACCGATGAGGCCTTGGCGGATGAGATCATTCTCGCGGCTTCAAATGACTCAAAGAGCTTCGCGATTAGAAAGAAGCATGAGCTTGAGAGAATTGCCCTTGCTTCGAGGTAGGTTTTCAATCAAATCTGATTATCTTGAAGCTCATTCCTTGCTTTAATGCTTCGATCTCGACGAATTTCGATAGTCCAGATGTAATTATCTTTTTACCGAGCACTTGCTCTATTTGAAAGACTCCAGCCTCATTTTCCATGTCAACAACTATTCTGATAGGCCTTTCATCTCGCTCTCCTTCAATTATCTCAACCTTCTTGATTGCGAGAGCTGATAAGGCATGTATATCCGATTTCCCATGCTTATATGGTATCCTAGCTCTTCCACCCGCCATATCCACTCCATCCGCGATCTTCACAACCCCGGCCTCAAGGCTTAGAGCATTAACATTCTCATCATGTGAGAATATGCAGTGAAGTATCTCTGAGGTGATCTTATAGGCTTTCACGGGATCTCCGTAGATCTTTTCGAGCATCTTTGGAAGAAATCTTAGGGCCAAGGCGACTCCGGATAAGTTGTGAAGTTCTCTGTGGACCGCGTTGCCTATGTCATGTAGATATGCTCCAACCATTACGACAAGCCTAGAATCTTCTTCATCTCCAATCCCATCTCTAACGACGGATGGAATGAATCCCTTGTTCATGAGGATCTTTAGGATGTTTAAGGCTGATCCTGCGACGATTCTGGAATGAACTGGTCCATGATCATTATAGAGTAATCTTTGAACCGCCATGACATTTGCCATCGCGAGATATGCTTGAACCTGTTGACTCCTTTCCAGCATCCTCAAGGCCTTTTCTAGAATTGGATGACCCTCAACCTCTTTCTTGATGATCGTCGGGGAGACTAAGACCATGCCTAGAGTAATCTGAAGGAGATAATTAAACCCTACCCAGCGACGATCTGCTTAAAAATTTATGAGATAAACTCTCGAAGGGAGAAGCGGAAAAATGAAGAGAATCTTTCCACCCAAACCGGTTTCAGCCGGAATAATCCTATCCTATAGATGTACCGGAGAATGCAGGCATTGCATGTATGCTTGTTCTCCTAGGTGGAGCGATGACTGGATCTCTGAAAATGATCTATATAGGATCTTGTCTCAGCTTTCAGATAAGATCCTGCCAACACCATTTGGCCGCGATAGAGTCGGGATAAATTATGGGCTTCACTTTACCGGGGGAGAGCCGTTCCTAAATTTTGATCTACTGCTCAGAGGGGTTGAGATGGCGAAGAATCTCGGAATACCTTCTATCTTCGTTGAGACGAATTCGTTCTGGTGTATTGATGACGAATCTACTAGGAGAAGATTAGAGGTCTTGAGAGACGCCGGACTCAATGGAATATTGGTAAGCGTTAATCCATTCCTTATTGAACATATTCCATTCGAGAGAATAATGAGAGATGTTGAGATCAGTGAGCAGATATTTGGAGAAAATCTAATAGTCTATCAAGAATTATTTTATCACCTGTTCAAGCGCATGAATTTGACGGATAGGTTGAGCTTCGAAGAATACTTGAAGATGGGTGGAGCTAAATGGCTAGGCTTCGCAGAGCTGATCCCGATGGGGAGAGCATGTTACAGGCTTAGAAACCTCTTCCATAAGTATCCGGCTCAAGTCTTCCTCAAGGAGAGATGTAAGAGTAGCTTGCTGAGAGATTGGCACATCCACATAGACAATTATGGAAACTACATGACAGGATATTGTGGCGGAATCTCCCTCGGTGATGCTAGAAACCTCAATCAATTGATCGAGGATGGAATAGACTTGGATGATAGACCTATTCTGAAGGCGTTGATGAAGAATTTAGGAGAACTATACGATTTCGCGGTTAAAGAATTTGGGTATAGGGAGCGGCCGGATGGATATATCTCGAAGTGTGACCTCTGCCTAGATATGAGGAAATACATAGTCGAACAAACAGACGAGTTTAAGGAACTAAGTCCAAGAGAGTTTTACAAACATTTGCTGTAACAGATTTATCTTCTCGGCTTCTTTGCTTTTCCTATTACTAAGAGATTTAACGGTACTCCATTTACGAGCTCCACCTTGTATCTGACTCCCGGTAGGTCTCCCATGCTTCTTCCAAGGGTTCCTCCTATTCCGCTTATGATCACCTCATCGTGCTCGTCGACGACGTTTAGGGCTCCGTCTCCTGGCAGGAATGCTGTCACGACTTTACCGTTCTTTATCAGCTGGACTCTCACCGCTTTCCTGACGGCTGAGTTCGGCTGACGGGACTCGATTCCAACCTTCTGGATCACTATCCCCC
>JAGGRY010000025.1 GCA_021159365.1 Nitrososphaerota archaeon
ACCTAGCACCAGTCTTAGAATCAATCTTAATAGCACTCACAGGACAAGCAAAATAACAGCTAGGATAATCGCATTGTTGGCATACATTCATCACCCTTTCTCCGCTCAGATAGTAGTCCGCGACTATAGTAATTCTTGAAAGCTCTAAGCTCGCTATGCCTTCATGTGCGGTCGAGCACCTAACCATACAAGCTCTGCAGACCACGCACTTCTCCGGATCATAAACTATTACTCCAGACTTCGGTAAGCTCGGCATTACAGTTGTAGTCGCAGTCTTCGTTTCCGTTGCCGTAACGGTCGTTGGAACAGTCGATGTAAGCGTCGTCGGCGAGGTTGTAGTTTCTGTTTTAGTTACTGTTGTTGAAACCGTTGATGTGATGGTCTTCTCGACGGTGGGAGCCAACCCGCTACCAACTATTCCTCCAACGATCAAGCCTGCGGCGGCGGAAACACCTGCGGCGAGAACTTCTCTACGAGTAACGCCAGCTTTCTTTAGATCTTTCTTCATTTTTCCTTTTTCATATTCCCCAGACATTTCTCGTCATTTTTTTGTTAAGAGTGATGGATAATATAAACGTTACCTGATTATTTTACA
The DNA here is from genome assembly GCA_021159365.1 of Nitrososphaerota archaeon. GTDB lineage: Archaea > Thermoproteota > Nitrososphaeria_A > Caldarchaeales > Wolframiiraptoraceae > AUK039. The sequence goes on from JAGGRY010000025.1 coordinate 596, forward strand.
GGATACGTAATTTTAAGCTTCTAAGAAAAATTATTTTCGATCCCTCTTGAGAGTGCTTAAGAGAGCTACAATTAAACCATTAATGTATCTTAAATTATTAACTCGCCACCTAAAGTCCATCAAAAAATCATTATGTCCTTGTTGTCGAATATGGAGGTCGGCATGGGACAAAGAATCCGCAGCTTTTTGGATGATAAATAATGTCGCCTGAAGAACAGTTAAGGTGATCGACGGCGATATTCAAGAAGTAATCAGCGAGATTGAAGTAATAGAAAGAGATGTTTGACATACTGAGTTAGAAGTTCGGTCGATATTATACACCTAAAGTTAAGGCTTCGTCTCGAGGTTTGGTGAAAACTTTTCGAGCTAGGCATGCTTAGTCTTTCAGCTTTATCTCTATGGTGGCCTTGTTAGCGTCCTTTAATTCTATGTCCTTTAGCTTCAGGGATCTGAGGAAACCCAACACTATTTCTCTTAATATCATCTGAGGCCATTTACTTAAGGGGATGGTCTTTCCATCGACAATTATCTTCGATATCGATGTTGAGATGGCGACACACTCGTCCAAAGACGCTCTGCCCTCCATCAAAGCTTTAGCCATCTCAGCACAGGAACCGTACTTGCAATGGCCACAATTTAGCCCTGGGAGATTTTCAAGCCAATTCTTAATGACAAGGTTTCTTAGGAATTCTACGACTTCGTCAGGTTTCATTAAATTTACACCAGGATATTTCTTCCTTAAAATCTCAATTTTATCGGCTTCCTCGATTATCGAGCCGCTTACGGCAACTATATTTGAGATAGATCGTAAGGCTTCCTCCACTTCTTCGACGGTGTCGGCGCATAAAATCTTCGGCTTATCTGATCTCTTAAAACCTTCAACTAGAATTATGTCAGGCTTCACGTGAAGCGCTTGAATTCCATCTTCAAGAGAGATGCATCCCTTCCTAATAGTGATCAGCTCTCTTGGCGTAATGCAAGCCACTTCAAGAGCTCCAGCCTCGGTATGCCTCCAAGTATCTTTCTCCTCGGTGTCAAATGGCTCGTTTGTATGCTTTATCGTCGCAACCTTTATTCCCCTTTCCTTAAGCTCTTTAATCAAATATTCGATTAAGCAAGTTTTTCCTCTAGACCTGCGTACACTGACAATACACACAACCGGCGTCATCAAGAAACACTAGATATCCCCTAAAATAAACTTACTTTGGCGTACCCGTGCTTTCCAAGGATCGGCTTGGCGCAGGGCTATTCCTTAAACATAAGGTTGATTAAGGCGTTATCACAAACATCTATGGCGGTTCTTGGAATGCAGCAAGGGGCCTCTCTTCTTCTCATAGTTTTCGCTATCGCATTGCTCCTAACTATACTGATTTACCGGCTTGGAGGAAAGTATTCGGCTAAGGGTAGAAAAAGCGAGGATAAGCTTTCACCGTATAGCTGTGGAGAGGATTTACCATATGAAGGAGAACTCAGGGTCAATCTTGAGAGATTCTTCATCTATGCAGTCTACTTTCTCATATTCGACGTCATTGCCTTCACGCTCGTGATCTCCTTCAAGATCTCGCCAATTCATGCGGTAACTTATGCTTTAATAACTCTCATATCTGTAATCTTCATGATTAAGAGGTGATCCTTACGGCTAAATTAGGGCTCTTGAAATGGGCGAGGAGGAAATCACCTTGGATAATCCACTTCAATACAGGAGGATGTAATGGATGTGATATAGAGCTTCTAGCCGCCTTAACCCCCAAATATGACGTTGAAAGATTCGGAATTCTATTAAAGGGAAGTCCCAGACATGCAGATATCTTAGCCGTAACAGGCCCTGTGACGAATCAGACAAAAGACAGGCTTCTCAGAGTATATGAGCAGATGCCTGAGCCAAAATATGTAATAGCCATAGGGACTTGTGCCGTGAGTGGAGCGCCGTTCTGGGATTGCTACAACGTGATTGGTGGGATTGATAGACTCTTTCCAGTTGACGTTTATGTTCCAGGATGCCCCCCTAGACCTGAGGCCATAATTCAAGGATTTGCGAAGCTCTTCAAGAAAATGGAGGAGGAAGAGGGATGAGTAGGGAGGAGGAGATTTTAGAGAAGATTAAGGAGAGATTTGGAGACAATGTTAAGAATATAACTATTCAAAGGCCGAGGAGAATATTTGCCGAAACTGATATGAAATACCTTAAGGAGATTTTACGGTGTGCTAGAGACGAGCTTGGATTCGATCATATCTCGACCATAACTGGAGAGGATATGGGAGAGGAGATAGAACTCATCTACCACATAGCTTATGAGAACGCGATAGAACTCTCAATAAAGACTAGGGTTCCTAAAGAAGATCCTAAAATCGCGACGATCATAGATCTTTATCCACCTGCAGGGATCTATGAGCGAGAGGTTCATGACCTCTTGGGAGTCATGTTTGAAGGTAATCCAGATCTATCACCCCTACTTCTTCCAGATAATTGGCCTAAAGGGGTTTACCCGTTAAGGAAGGATGTGAGCTTAGAAGAGATAAAGGCCATTATTGAGAAAGGTGGTGAAGAAGAGTGAGTGGATCAACGATTAAGATAATCATTGGACCTCAACATCCGGCCTTAAAAGAGCCTGAGAGATTCATCCTAGAAACTGAAGGGGAGTATGTGGTAGATGTCAAGGTTAGGATAGGCTATATTCATCGTGGAATTGAGAAGGCGATGGAGAACAGGACCTATCTACAAGGCTTATATCTCTCCGAAAGAGTCTGCGGAATATGCTCAGACGCCCATACAACATGTTATGTTCAAGGAGTTGAAGAACTTCTAGGAATAGAGCCGCCTCCAAGGAGCAGGTTCATCCGAGTCATCGTGGCCGAGCTTGAGAGAATTCACAGCCATCTCCTCTGGCTTGGAATCGCTGCGCATGAGATCGGATTCGACACCCTCTTCATGTATGTTTGGAGAGATAGGGAGGTTGTCATGGATCTACTCGAACTGGTATCTGGAAATAGAGTGAATTATGCAATCAACACGATTGGAGGGGTTAGAAGAGATCTGAACAATGGAAGAATTCAGAAGATGTTAAAGGGATTGAAGATACTCGAAGATAGGACGAAGGAATATCTAAAGATGATTGGAAGAGAGCAAACTGTTCTCAAACGGACCGTTAACATCGGAAACTTAAGTAAATCTGACGCCATAAAATATGGAGCGGTTGGCCCAACCGCCAGGGCGAGTGGTGTTAAGAGGGACGTTCGGGTAGACGATCCTTATGCGGCTTATGACGAGATTTCATTCAATGTTATAGTTGAGGATGGATGCGATTGCCTTGCTAGGATAATGGTGAGGGGAAGAGAGGTATTAGAGTCTATACACATAATTAGAGAAGCTTTAAAGAAAATGCCGGATGGAGAGATAAGGGTTAGAGTCAAGCCTAGGATTCCTCCGGCTGAAGCACTTTCGAGGGTTGAGGCTCCCAGAGGCGAACTCCTATACTACATCAAGTCTAATGGAACCGATAAGCCTGAGAGATGCAAGATTAGGACTCCGACTCTTGCGAACATTCCGTCTCTTTGTAAGATGCTTGTTGGAGGCTATATAGCTGATGTCCCAATAGTCTTGGCTGGAATAGATCCATGCTTCGCTTGTATGGATAGAGTCTTGATTATTGATAAAGAGAAGAGGAAAGCTGAGGTCTGGACCTTGGACATGCTTAGGAGGTATGGGAGGGAATGGTATCAGAAGCGTTAAACTTCGTCCTACAGCTCCTAATCTTTCCAGGATTCCTATTCATAATCTGTCTCGCATTCTTCTCAGAGTGGGTCTTAAGAAAATTTGTTGCTAGAATTCAGAATAGGATGGGGCCAACTTATACGGGATACGGCGGAGTCCTTCAGCCGTTCGCAGACTTCATAAAGCTCTTAGGGAAAGAGGATATAATTCCAGCCTTTGCTGAGAAGTCCTTTTTCACCCTTACACCACTTCTCTGCTTAGCTCTTCCATTAACCGCGATCTTCGTTCTCCCAATAGCAGATCATCAAGCATTGATTTCATTCGAGGGAGATTTAATCTTCTTAGCTTTCACTTTCACGATGCTCACCATCATGGTCTTCCTCGGCGGATTTCTATCTGGAAGCATCTTTAGCATGGTTGGAGGAGTTAGAGCTGCAACCCAGCTCTTAGGCTATGAGATACCATTCCTGCTCGTATTGTTTGGGCCAGCAATTCCAGCATCAAGCCTCTCGATATCCAAGATCTCGATGTGGCAAGCTCAAAACAATGCTTGGGGGCTCTGGACTCAGCCAATAGGATTCGGCGTTCTCGTTATCTGTCTGCTCGCTGAGCTTGAGCTACTTCCATTCGACATCCCTGAAGCCGAGACCGAGATAGTCGCAGGATGGAACGTTGAATTCACCGGCAGGAGACTTGCATTAGTCAGGCTTGGAAGAGATGTTGAGCTCGTGTTGGCCTCAGCAATTCTTGTAGACCTCTATCTGGGAGGACCCCAACAAGTTTGGATAATTCCACCGATCGTGATCTTCTTGGTGAAGATGTTTGCATGCCTACTCTTAATAGGATATTTAAAGACGCTCTTCGCTAGGTTTAGGATAGATCAAGTCCTAAGCGGAATGTGGAAATATGTGATTCCCGCCGCTATGATCCAATTCATAATCCTAAAGTTAATTTGGTGATGAATTATGGCGTTCGCTAGAGAAGCCTTAAGAAACATTTTCAAGAAACCTATCACCGAGAAGTATCCATTTGAGAGAAGAGAGCCCGCTGAGGGATTTAGAGGAAGACCCATCTGGGATATGAAGAAATGTATTGGATGCGGAACATGTGTGAGAGTTTGCCCGGTAAAGGCCGTCGAGATGGTAGGAAGGGGGAGGGAGGCGATAATAAAACACCATCTAGAGAGATGCATCTATTGTGGACAATGTGCTGAGAGCTGTCCGACGAAGGCCATAACCATGACTCCGGAATACGAGTTATCGGATACAGATAAATCGAGAATGCTCCACGTCTATGAGAGAAAGTGATCTTTAAACGTTAAAATATCTCCAACAATCTGTTTTAATGAACTTGTGCTACGCGATTCCCGGTAAGGTTATTGAGATCGACGGAGAGATCGGTGTAGTCGATTTTGGAAATGGTGTTAGGAGAGAGGTGGTGTTAGCCATGGTGAGCGCCAAGCCTGGGGACTATGTGCTCGTTCACGCAGGATACGCGATAAAGATCTTAAATGAAGAGGAGGCTAAAAAGACTCTAGAGCTCTATTCACGGATTTTGAACCTCGTCGAGGGCCGTTGACCCCCTTGAAAAATTAATCAATTTTAAAGACCGAATCGACCTATGCTATGGAGAGATGGATCAGGATCTAAAGCAGATTCTCCGCCATTACAGGAATCCGAGGCTCGCGAGAAACATCCTAGAGAAGATCCACGAGATCGCAAAAGATCTCCAAGTAGTTAGGATAATGCACGTCTGTGGAACCCATGAATGGACCATAACCCACTGGGGCATTAGAACGCTTCTCCCAGAAAACATTGATGTTCGGGCAGGTCCAGGATGCCCAGTCTGCATAACCCCGGCGTCGGATATCGATTCAGCGATAAAGCTCGCATTAGATGGAGTGAATGTCTTGACCTATGGAGATATGTCTAGGGCTAAGGGATCGAGGATGATCTCGCTTGAGGATTGTGGGGCTCGAGGAGGCAAAGTTGGAATAGTTTACAGCTTCATGGACGCGGTTAAGCTCGCGAGATCGAATCCAAACCAAGAATACGTCTTCCTAGGAGCAGGATTTGAGACGACGGCTCCAATCGTGGCATACTCGGTCTTAAAGGGACTTCCAGAGAATCTAAAGATAATCTCATCTCATAGATATGTTCCTCCAGCCGTTGGACTGCTCGCGGAATCCGAAGATTTAGCCATCGACGCGTTCATAAATCCAGGCCACGCCTCAACCATAAGCGGGATGAAGGCGTATAAGCCATACTTTGATGAAGTTAGGAAGCCTATGGTCTTCGCCGGGTTCGAGCCTCTCGACGTCCTCTTAGCGATCTACATGATTCTTAGGCAGATTAGAGATAGAAGTCCTAAGATGGAGAATGAGTATAGGAGAGCGGTCACATGGGATGGAAATGTTGACGCTCAGAAAAATCTCAGAGAAGTCTTCGACTTCGATGACGGATATTGGAGAGGAGTCGCGATCGTCCCGAAAAGCGCCATGAACTTCAAGGAAAAGTTTTCCAAGGTGGATGCGAGGAAAATCTATGGATTAGCATCAGGTAAAGGAGATCACTTTCCATCGAATGCGAGATGCGCAGAGGTGATTAAGGGCTTAATAGATCCTCCTGAATGCCCATTATACATGAAGAGATGTACTCCGGCCACGCCGATCGGCCCAACCATGGTCGGAGTTGAGGGAACATGTAGAATTTGGGCTCAACATAAGATCGTTGGGGTTAAATGTAGAAGCGGAGTCTGTAAAATTGATTCAGAGTCATCTCCAAGAACTAAGGGAATGCTTAAGGAGGGATGAACACTTGACCAAGAATCATGAAGAGCATGTGGGAATTCTGCACGGCGGCGGAGGAGTATACATGCATAAATTCATCAAGGAGCATATCCTGCCGAACTTCAGGTCTAGAAGAAGATTTATTGAGATTCCCCTAAAACTCTTGGCGGATTCGGCCGTCATCGAGGAGATCGCCTTCACAACCGACTCATACACTGTTAAACCCATCTTTTTCCCAGGTGGAGATATAGGGTCTCTAAGCGTCTCTGGAACGATAAATGATTTAGCGGTCATAGGATCTGAGCCTATAGCGATCTCATGCGCCTTAGTGATCGAAGAAGGATTTCCTTTAAGCAAGCTCGATAGAATCCTCAAGAGTATGGATACGGCCGCGGAGGAGGCTGGAGTCGAGATCATAACCGGCGATACGAAGGTAATTCAAAGAGGGAAACTCGATGAATTAATAATAAACACAGCTGGAATAGGTAAGCGGAACAAATTACTCGATGAAAACCTGAAACATGTATCAAGGGATGGAAGATCGTTAAAGTCGAGATGGCTTGATCCGAGAAACATTAGACCCGGAGACAAGATCATAGTCTCCGGCCCAATAGGGGAACATGCGATAGCCGTAATGGTGGCTAGAGGAGAGCTTGGACTTGAAATCTCTGGAATCAAATCTGATGCGGCGCCACTTAACGGCTTGATGTCAAAGGCTTTAGAGGTGGGCGGGGTCGTGGCGGCGAAGGATCCGACGAGAGGCGGAGTGGCCTCGCTCCTAAATGAGTGGAATGAAACCACGGGAATAGGGATGATCATCTATGAGGAGAAGATACCCGTAAGCGATGAAGTTCAAACGGCTTCAGAAATCCTTGGAATAGACCCGCTTGAACTCGCTAATGAGGGAAAAGTGGTCTTGGCGGTTACAGCAGAATCCGCTGAGGAAGTCTTAAGCGCCCTTAGATCAGATCCGCTTGGAAGAGAGGCTGAGATCGTGGGAGAGTTTACAGCGGATTTCGATGGAGTCGTCGTCAAAACGGAGATAGGTGGATTGAGATATCTTCCCATGCCGATTGGAGATCCTGTTCCAAGAATCTGCTAATCACCTCTCAAAATCTTCGAGAGAAACTCTACAATCTCATCTCCGGCAACCTTAACATCTTCGCTCAACTCTTCTCCAAAATCTCTGCTAATTACTTGGATTCCAAGCACGTAAGTTGGAGCCTTGATTCCCATGAGCTTGAAGACAGTCTTTATCGGGATTCTATGGGTGTAAGCGTATGGCTCCTCAACATCTTCAAGTTTAGCGATCCTTATATCCCCTGGGTTTCCATGAAACTCCATAGCATCTATTACGATTATGAGATTGGGTTTAAGTTTCATCAATTCTCTGGCCGCGTAATCTACCCTATCTTCCGCCACGATCACCTCGACTCCACGAACATTCCTTAAAGAGCTTCTGAGCTTTGAGGCGACATATACTCCGATTCCATCATCCCTCCTAAGCGTGTTTCCAAGCCCTATAATCGCTATCGATTCCTTATCTCGAAGATCCTCAATAATTTTCAGTAAAGAGTCTCTCCACGCCAATCCAAGGATAGCTTCATGAACCCTACTCTATAATCTTTATCCACTCTAAACCTCTCAACGAGATCTCCGATTTTTCAGGAAATACGTGAATTATAGCTCCTTCAGGCACTTCAATACCTGATTAATCGTGAGATATGCTCATTTCCGATTGCGGTAGGATGCTGGTAACCTTAAATATAAGATGAATCTTAGTTTTCAATACCTTGTTCTCAGGCTCACTATACTCAGGTGGGCTCTCAGAGCTCAAGAGGCTATTCCAAGAAGTCAGAGATAGAAATTATAGGGTTATCGGGCCGAAGCTCGAAGACGATGCCATAAGGCTCGGCGAGCTTCAAAGCTTCGACGAGATACCATACGGGGTCAGCGATATTCAGAGACCGGGCTACTATAGGATTCAGATGGATGGCGGAAGGTTTAGAAGCCCATTAGATTCTCCTAAGCGGCTACTCTATCCCCCAGAATTGACCATCTTAAGGATAACACAGGATTGGAAGATAGAGTATCCGGAGTATAGGTTTGAGAAGACCGCTCTCTTCGGGATAAAGCCATGCGACCTGGCGGCGATAAAGATCATGGACAGAGTTCAAGGAGAGCTTGGAGACGAGTATTTCTTGAAGATGAGGGAAAATCTGCTCCTAGTGGTTGAGAACTGCGTGGAGCCGGGGGAAAACTGCTTCTGCGCAACCATGGGAACAGGGCCAGTCGCCTCAATAGGATTCGATATAGCATATACCAGACTTGACGACTCCACAGTTCTATTCCAGCCTGGAAGCGATCTCGGAGTCGATATTCTAGGAGAACTAAACCTAGAGCCTGCGACGCCTGATCAAACAGACGCTTTTAAGGAGGCGATCTTGAAGGCGTCTGAAAAGGCCAGAGCAGCGTTTAGGTTGGAGAACCTTCCAGACATGCTGGAGCTCAACCTCGAATCGAAGGTTTACCAAGAGATAGCTGAGAGATGCTTGGGATGCGCGAACTGTAACATGGTCTGCCCCACCTGCTTCTGCTTCGACATCATCGATGAACCAGAGCTGGATGGATCATCGAGGAGGGTTAGGATCTGGGATGGATGCCATAGCTATAGCTATGCTCAAGTCGCCGGAGGGCATTTCAGGAAAGATCTATGGGCCAGATATAGGCACTGGGTTCTCCACAAGTTCGTTTACTGGCTTAGGCAGTTCGGATCATTTGGATGCGTTGGATGCGGCAGATGCATTACTTGGTGTCCAGCTGGAATAGATCTTCGAGAAGTCGTTTTTAAAGTCGTTAAGGAGGTGGAGGAGAGATGCAGGAAATAGTTAGGAGTAAGCTTGCTCCAACACCGGCCGAGATCCTTAAGATAATCCCCGAAACTTCAGATACCAAGACATTTTACTTCAAGCCTAAAACTAAGCTTGAGGATCCCAAGCCCGGCCAATTCACTGAGATCTATATTCCAGGTGTTGGCGAGGCCCCTGTCTCAGTCAGCGGAACAGAGTCTGATGGCGTGATAATCCAAACCGTGAGATCTATAGGAACCTTGACAGAATATCTGTTTAAATTCAAGGAGGGAGATCTGATAGGCATAAGAGGGCCATATGGTAAGGGCTGGCCCATCGAGAAGCTGAAGGACAAAGACGTATTAATCGTGGGAGGAGGGATAGGGCTCGCACCGCTTCGACCTGTGATAAAAGAGGTTGAGAAAAACAGGGGAGACTATGGGAGATTATCGATTCTTTATGGCGCTAGAACCCCGAGCCTCCTACTCTACAGATATGAGTTTGATGAGTATCGTAAGATCCCGAACTCTGAACTATTGCTAACGGTTGATCATGCCGATGAAACCTGGACCGGGAATGTCGGAGTTGTCACTCAACTTATACCTAAGGCGAGCATTGATCCGGGAAACGCCATCGCCCTGGTCTGT
>JAGGRY010000054.1 GCA_021159365.1 Nitrososphaerota archaeon
CCCCGAAGCCCCTATACTCTGCATCGACCACCCTCCCACCTCTAACGTAGAGTCTGAAGTATTCCGGCTCGTGGAGGGCTGGATGATAGGGGCCAATCGGCATGACGTACTCCTGCGCCTCGGGCTTCCTCATCGGATACTCCTTCTCAACTCTTGGAACCTCTTTCAAATCATATCTGAAGTCCTTTCTAAGGGGATGTACTCCATCGGGCCAGTCATCCGGTAGGACGAGCCTCCTAGGATCTGGATGGCCGTCAAACTCTATCCCCAATAGATCTCTGACCTCCCTCTCAGCCCAGTTAGCTCCCTGAACATCATTTGCGATCGAGGGCAGTCTTGGAAGGCTTGGACTCGCCTCCGCTGAGACCACGATGAACAGATTCTTCTCATCGATCGAGAATATGTGGTATGCTTTGAATCCCCCTCCCAGAGGCCTCTCATCGACTCCGGCGGTCGTGCAATAGAATGCTCCGAGCTCGTTGAATATGTGGCTTGAAATCTTCCTCAAGGAATCTCTTTCAACATGTAGATGTAGCTTGTTTCCGGCGATGAGCTCCGATCTGAGAATGCTCTCCCCAAACCTCTCGGCGAGATCTCGGTAGATCTCCTTAAGCTCCTGGTTTCCGATCTCGTCTAATCGTAGGGTTCTCATCCCGCAAAACCTCCTCCGCATATTTTCAATAAGGGGCTTGGATATAGGCCGAGTATGAGCGTTATCAGTATCAGGATTATCGGGATTGCCAACATCGACCTAGGATAATTCTTCCTTATCGGGAGATTCATCTTAGATCCCCAGGCTGTCTCTATGAATCTATGGGTTATCGCTATGAAGCCTATGAAGACCCCTATCAAGTAGATTGCCATCATGGATGGATTCTTCATGGCTGTGAGCGGACCGAATATGCTGTAGAATGCGGAGAATGGCGGCGTCCCCTCCAAGGCCAGGACTCCCGCCAAGAGGCCGAGTCCTAGGATAGGCGTATCCGAGATCACTCCATGCAATCCGCTTCTCCTCCCATACTTATATTCCAGGTCTCCGACCAGTAGGAATGCCGACGCCTTTAGGATGCTGTGATTGAATAAGTGCATCACGGCTAATGCGAATCCAATTGGGAAATATGCAGAAGCCAGCGAGATTATCCCCATATTCCCTATGCTCGAGTAGGCCAGCATCCTCTTCAAATCGTCTTGAAGTATCATCGAGATGAATCCGATGAAGATCGATGCAAGTCCTATGACCGTGAGTATCGATCTCATCACTCCGTTGAAGACTGGTGATAGGACCGTAACCCATCTCAGAATAGCATATGATCCACATCCGATTATTATGGATGAGAGGAGGGCTGAGACCGGGGATGGAGCCTCGCTGTGGGCGTCTGGAAGCCACCAGTGGAGTGGGACGAGCCCGGCCTTAACTCCATAGCCCATTAGGATCATGATTGCTGCCAGGGTTAGGGTCATTGGCTCAATCCTTCCCACATACTTCGTAATATCGGTGAACAGTATCCCGAAATATGGGTTCCCGGTTATATCGAATATGTATGAGTAGATTAGGGATGTTCCATAGAGGGCTGTTGTTAACCCGACCACGCAGAGCAGTAGGTACTTCCAAGATGCTTCTAGAGCCCTCTCATATCTTCCATATCCAACTAGGAACGCTGTTGTCAGGGTTGTCGCCTCAACTACGACCCATAAGATGAACGCGTTATTCGAGATCGCCATGAGATATACTGTTAGGAAGGTGATCGTTAGGAGGGAATAGTAGAGCCCGAGCCTCTTCAAGTTCAGCTCATGCTTTGAGACATAATACTCCATATAATGATATGAGTATATGAGACATGAGACCGCAACTATCATGGAGGTTAGGATGAAGATCGAGGATAGAGCGTCAATCCTGAACTCCATTCCAAATGCAGATAGAGTTATCCCGAGATAGGAGAGGGATGTTAGAAGGATCGCCCAGCCGAGCATGAATCCATAGACTATCATCAGGGCGATCTTCAACGACCTTCTATACCCAACTAGATACGATATTATCGATGTTATCGCCATGACCAGAGGGACGATGATGATCGTCACATACTCCACGAGCATCTCATCACCACCTCAGAGAAGATAATCTATATGTGCTCAAGCTCCCAGACACCTTCTTGATTAGGGTCGATAGGTAGAGCATGATGGCTATGGCTAAAACGGCGTCGGTCAGTATTCCGACCTCGACTGTTATCGGAGTAGCGTAGGCGAGGGTTGCAAGCAATAAGTGAACTCCATTCTCAAGGTGGCATAGGCATATCGTCTGCTTTATCGCGCAGCTCTTCCCAGTCATACCGTAGATGCCGAGGAACATGAGGATCAGCGAGGTTCCGAAACATATCCTGAATCCAGGTCTGAGTATTGGTAGTGGGAGGCTGAATCCCAGCCAGAATCCTAGGATCATTAGAGAGAAGTCTGCTATGAATGATGGGATCGTTGGAATGATGGGCTCCTCCTCAACCTCCACCCCAAGCTTGGCGATCGTTCTCAAGACAAGCCATGGAACGATCAAAACCTTTGTTATCACGGCGGTAATTGCCCAGAGATAGAAGTGAGGCTCCGGGATAAGGGATGCTATTGATAAGAACACCCCCACTAGGAGCGATGATTGGGCAATGTAGAAGTATGCTGAGGCTCTGAGCCTCCTAGACTCGACTATGAAGAAGGCTGTCACGAGCATGCAACTGGCGAGTGGAATCACAACACCCTCAACCTGCACACTCACACCCCCAAACCCGCCAAGATCAGGGATATTATCGAGACGCCGCATAATGTTAGAATCGACTTCAGGGCTTCCTGAATCCTAAACCTCGCGAATAATGGCTCTAGGATGGCGAATATGAGGTAGATGATGAAGGTTTTCAGGATGAAGATGGGTGGCCCGAGAATCGGGTTCGAGATAGACCAAGGCTCGAGGATGTTCACGGCCAGGGCCACTAGGAGGAACTGCTTCATGAATACGGATAGCTTGAATGCGGCAAGTCTCCTCCCAGAATACTCGATTATTATCCCACTAGAGATCTCGGGCTCTGCTTCGGGTAGTTCAAACGGCAGTCTAAATCCCTCGATATATGCGCAGGCTAGGAGCGTTCCTGAGGCGATTATGATCGACGGCGTTGGATGGGTTGTGGAGACCTTCTCGTAGATTTCCGTTATCCTCAGCACACCGCATCTGATCATGATCGAGACGAGGGAGAATATCACCGCGAGCTCCGTTAGAATCGCCATCGTGAGCTCCCTCCTAGCACCCTCATACGCGAACACATTTCCGGATCCAAGACCTCCCAATGCTAGGAGTATTGTTGAGGATGATAGGAGATATAGGATCAATATCAGGTCGCATGTAAAACCTATCATAGATCTGAGATAGATCATCGGAACCATTATCGACGTGAAGAGGATGTAGGAGAAGGCGAGATATGGGGCGTAGAGGAATATGGTTGAGGCGCCCTCGGGGACTATGTCGTCCTTAACCATAAGCTTCCCTAGATCATATATCGTCTGCATTATCGGAGGCCCAACCCTACAGTGAATTCTAGCCTTTATCTTCCTGTGGACTCCATCGTAGAGCGGTGGTAGGAATATTGTTAGAAATGCTCCAAGTATCGAGGATATTATCAAGAGGGCTATCTGTTGACTCATCCGATCACCCCCGTCAATAAGAAGATTATCAACAGGATTAGGAAGATCGCGACGTAGACTTGGACAGGGCCGACTTGAATCCTCCTAATCTCTCCAATGGCTCTCCCGATCCATATCCAAGGCTTAACCAAGACTAGGTCCGCATTCGGCTCGGGATAGGCTATCCTCGGCCTCCTAGCCCTAATCTGATAGAATGATCCGAGCATGGACTCGAACTCCGAGTAGAATGAGGCGGCCACGAGCTTCGTATCTCTCAGAGCATGTTTAAAACCTCCAAGCCAAATCGACTGAACTCTAGTCCTCTTGGGGTGAGCTAGCTGATAGGCGATTACGAAGATTATCGGGGCGATCGTCGCCAATAGGATGAAGTACATAGTCGATAATGGGAGCGTGGTCGGGATCATTAGGATCGAGTATAGGAATCCAACCCCCCTAAACAGCTCGGCTAAACCGACCTCGGGGATCATGGGCTGGATCGCCGGGAATATCGCTGAAAAAGCAACTCCGGGAAATACCCCAAAGATTATGCAGAGGATTGCTAGGATGAATTCTGGAGCCAGTAGGATTGGCGACACATCTCCGACCTCTACATCGATTCTAGACTCTCCCGAAAATATCTCGGAGTAGAATTTTAGGGAGTAGATCGCGGTCAGGGTTCCGGAGAACATCGCCAATGCGACTCCAACGTAGATGGGGATGGAAACCATGTTTACGGTTGAGCTCGCTATCCCCGAGGCGTAGATAGACCACTTGCTCGCAAATCCGTTAAATGGCGGTAAACCGATCAATGAGAGACATCCGATCAAGCATGTCATTGATGTTATCGGCATAACCTTACCAAGTCCTCCAAGCACGTCCATACTCCTAGACTTGGCCTTGACGAGGACGTTTCCGGCTATCATGAAGAGCATAGATTTGAATAGGGAGTGGTTTAGGAGGTGGAATATTCCCGAGGAGATCAATATTATCGCTAAAAGTGCAAGCGACTTCGAATATGAGTAGAGGATTATTCCGGCGCCCAACGCGAACCAGATATATCCTATCTGACCTATGGTTGAGTATGCGAGTAAGATCTTATCATCTCTCTGGGGGATTGCATAGAGGCATCCGATAACCATGCTTATAATCCCGGGGATGCAGATCAGGAGCCCGCTGAGAATCGTTGGGGTAAATATCCTGAAGGTGAAGTAGATTAGCAGGAATATTGGAACCTTCTCCATCACCCCCGCGAAAAGGGCTGAGACATTACTTGGAGCAGCTGGATAAGCTCTTGGAAGCCAGAAGTGGAGTGGAACTATTCCACCCTTAATCCACATGGCGGCCGTGAAGATTATCGGTAAACCTATTAGGACTGGGAGCGGAGAGCGAATGTAAACATCCCTAAGAGAGCTGTAAGCGAAGGATAGTGGATGCGTCCGCGATGCGAGACCTATTATCGTCACTATGATTAGGGCTGCGGCGATATGGGACATGATGAAGTAGACGAATCCAGCGTCCCTCACCTCCCGCTTCTCATGCTCGAATGTTATGAGGAAATATGAGGAGAAGCTCATGAGCTCCCAAAAGACTATCAGCCATAGGCCGCTCCTAACCAATATGACTCCGATCATCGACATCAGGAGTATTGGAAAGCATATGCTATGTCTTCTAACATCGATTCCAGCGTTCACATATTCGTCTTCGATGTATTTGATGGAGTAGATCGAGATCAGCGTGTATGGTATGCTGAAGATTAGGAGGAAGACGGCCGACAGCCTATCCAACTCCAGCGGGATCGACATGAGTCCTGAGAATACCGTTTGCAGGATAGGTGATCCGAGCAAAGCTTCAACAGATATGCATAGGAGAAGTATGGAGGCTATGAATGATAGGATGCATGAGGCTCTATTCCTCCATCTAATGTTAGGTAGAAATGCTCCGAGAAGTGATGCGATGATAAATAACGTGAATGTTATCAGCAACATGCTCTCATCCCCTCCAGAAATTCACCCCTCCGAGAATCGGATAGAATAGGTATGCGGAGACCATGCACATGGCTATCAGGATCATGAGGGATGATAATATGCTCTTGGGAATTTCTTGGGCCTTCTCAACCATATCGCTTGGATCCCCATAAACGCATCTGGTGAACCAGTATAGGAATACTATGAAGCTGCACACGCTCTCACCTATCGCTATAAGGGTCAAGATGCCTGCAAAGATGTTTCCAGCCGAGAACCCGGAGAGGAATATCAGGAACTTGCTGTAGAAGCAGTTTAGGGGTGGAACTCCGACTATCGAGAACGCGGCCACCGCGAAGCCAAGCGAAATTGTTTTTGATCTGGAGATTATCCCGGAGTAGTCGCTCATAAACCTGCTTCCAGTAGAATAGGCCAATGCTCCCGCGATTAGGAAGAATAGGGCCTTGGCGTAGGCATGGTTCCAGAGGTGGAATATCGACGCCCTCAAACCATTAACCTCTCCGAGAGATGCGAATGATAATGCTAGAAACATGTATGAGATCTGGGTTATGGTCGAGTATGCGAGCAGCCTCTTCATGTCGAGCTGTGGGACATACATGAGCAGGCCATAGATCATCGTTATGATGGCCATTAATCCTATGATGAACGATATGTTAAAGTCCAGTGGAATGGAGTATTGAATCGTCCTGAACAGTAGGTATGCTCCAACCTTAACCATCGCCGCCGCGTGTAGATAGGCCGAGACGGGAGTCGGGGCTACCATGGCATCTGGAAGCCATGTGAAGAATGGAACTTGAGCGCTCTTACTCCAACACGCTATCGCTATCAATATAACGGCGATTCCCCTGAGAGCCGGATTTAGTTCTTGTAATGCGTCCAAGGTAATTTTTCCGGTTGAGGAGTAGATTAGGGCTGAAGCCGCTATTAGGAAGAACCATCCGAGGTGGGTTATGTAGAGGGCTTTTTTCGAGGCATACCTCGACTTCGGATCCTCGTGGAAGAATCCTATAAGCGCCCATGAGCATATGCTCGTTAGCTCGTAGAAGATGGTCATGGAGATCAACGAATATGAGTAGATCACTCCTATCATCGAGGCCATGAATAGGAGCATTAAACCATAGAACCATGAGAACCCTCTATCGATCCTATGCTCCCTGTTCCTCGGCGTCATGTATCCCTGTGAGAAGAGGAGTATGAGAAATCCTATGAATGCGACCAAGAATGAGATGGTTATCGAGACTCCATCAAGTATGAAGGAGAATATCCCGATACCCCTGAAGCTTAGGGGTGAGAATATGATTCGAGGTGAGCTGTTTAGGAAAAATATGGGGATGTTTATGGATGATGTTAGGAGGGTTGCTATGCTGAAGGCCAACGCGTAGCTTGCGAGCTTAACCCCCTTCCTATACCATGAAGATATTATGACCCATCCTAAGATTGGAATTATTATCGTTAGGAGTGAGAGGGCTTGGATGGCCTCCCTCATCTCACCCTCTCTCCATAATTATCCTATGCTTCATGAAGTCTATTAGGAAGAGCTTATACCCCTCCAAAACATGCTCCCTCTCATCTAGGTCGACTGCAACATACCTTCCATCGACGACCTTGAGGTATAGGACCTCATCTAAGAGCAACTTCTCAGAATCATCCTCCTTAACATACAGCTTGCTTATGCACATCTATCTCACCCTGAGCCACGGAGTTTCAGATCTTATAACAGTCTTTAGATCTTTGAAGATCGTGCTCTCTCTGGAGATATCCCTGAGGGGCTTACCCTCATAATCCGCTCTCTCAACATTCTCATCATAATGGATTAGATGCCATCTATACTTCTCCCCTAAGATCTTGTTGCAGAGCCTCTTAGCCAGATCCTCATCCCTAACCTTGTTCACGAGGATCACGTTCTGCTTTATTGAGAGCTCCTCCGCCATCCTAACGAGCTTGATCGATATGTCTAGAGATTTCAGGGTTGGCTCAGATATGCAGAACATAAGGTCAAAGTATTCCGCCAAGCCTCTTCCAAAAACTTCGGCGCCAGCCTCTGAGTCGACTAAGACTATCTCCTCCTTGGCCGTTAGCATATGTCTTAGGAATTGCCTGGCTAGGGCTATCGCGGGGCATAGGCAACCCTGCTTGCTCGCATCGATGCTTCCGACCACGACTAAGCCCAAGTTCTCGGAGAACCTTATCCCATACTTCACGGCTATGTCGTCTACCTTTGGATTTAAGGCGAAGAATAGCCCCCAACCCTCACCAGGTTTCGCACCAGTCCTCTCCTCGACGAGCTTCTCATTCATGGTTAATGGGATTATCTTAACCGCCTCCTCGATTGGAACTCCTAGGGTTACAGCCGTATTCGGAATCGAGTCCGTATCTAAGACCAAGACCTTATAGCCTGACTCCGATAGAATGTAGGCTAGTGTTGCAGCTATGGTCGTCTTCCCAGTACCGCCCTTCCCGGCCACGAGCACCTTCATATCGGTCAGCTCGTATTGGTCTTGGATAAAAATAAGGTTGAGGTTATTTGGGTCAGCGAGGCCAGTGGAGCTTTCTCCTCTTCTCCTCGATCACGTCTAGCAGAGTTCTGGCCGCCTTATAGGGGTCGGGTTCAACGTAGAATTTTCCACCAATATATCTCTCAACATCATCCGTCAAGATCTTCGTGACAGTTGGGCTTCCGAGGACTGGTGGAATGGTTCCTAGGTGGGTGAAGACTCCGTGGCCCACGAAGTAGGTTCCGATCGAGACCGCCTTCTCGCTCATCCACTCAGGAGCGGAGCCGACGACGGGTAGATCAGGCGTATCCACGTTCAATGCCTCGGCTAGGGCTGAGATGGCGTTAAGGATCCTAGTGCAGTCAACGCAGCTACCCATGTGTAGGCATGGAGGGATCTTCAAGGCGTTGCATATCTTCTTCAACCCATCTCCCGCCAATTCAACCGCCTCGGGTCTCATTAGTCCGGCCATTCCAGCTGCTAGAGCCCAGCATCCAGTTCCAACGACCAATACGTCGTTCTTTATCAGCTCCTTCGCTATCGTCACGTGGCTGTGGTTGTGCTTTACCTTCGGATTATTGCATCCAACTATTCCGGCTATACCCTTTATCGTCCCATCTCTCAGAGCGTTGATCAAAGGTTCTAATGTTCCTCCAAGAGCCTTGACGATCGCTTCGAGCGAGAATCCCGCAACGAGCTCCATCCTTTCCTTCGGTATCATGACCTTCTCCTTAGACCTGTTCTTGAAGTTCTCAATCGCGGTCCTAACGATCTCCATGGCGACTTCATCAGCCTTAGCCGGATCGAACTCGATGTGAATAGCTCCCGGGATCTTCGCTATCGGCATCGTCGTTATTATCTTCGTGTGGTAGCATGCGGCTACATCCGGCAGGGAGGGCATTATACACTGATAGTCGACGACCATGGCCTCTACCGCTCCGGTTGCGACTGCCAGCTCCTGCATTAGGAAGTTTCCAGCCGGGGGTATTCCCCGCCTCATCAGCACCTCGTTACCGGTGCAGCACATTCCGGCGACGGTTATTCCCTTCGCGCCGACATCCCTAGCCATAGCTAATGCCTTCTTGCTCGTCGCGGCCTCGACCACCTTCTCGGATAGGATTGGGACGTGTCCATGGATTATGAGGTTCACGGTGTCCTCCTTTAAGACTCCGAGGTTGCTCACGCTCTTAACGGGCTTCGGTGTCCCGAATAGGATGTCCTGTAGCTCGGTTGCGATCAATGATCCGCCAAACCCGTCTCCGAGGGCTGCCCTAATCCCTTGCAATAGTAGGTTTAGTGGATCGGCGTCCACTCCTATGTGAGTTCGATGCATTATCTCGACTATCTCCCTGTCGATGCTT
>JAGGRY010000046.1 GCA_021159365.1 Nitrososphaerota archaeon
TCTTGTTTTTTGATGTCTCATATCAATTCATCTGGTTGCATGTCGTTTATACGGACTGATCATTGAAAATAAGGATTGAGCTGCAAAGAGTTTTTGTAATGGAGCTATGTGAATCTGTCTAGGGTGAGGTGACGTTATGGGAAAGATAGCGAAAGGAGTGAAGTGCTCGGTGGTGGGCTGCGACGAGCAAGCGGTAAAATCCATATCCGTTCAAAAACTCCCTCCGTCTCTCAAGGTAGACGTGACCAGGGGTAGAGCATATTTATGCCGGAGACATTACAAGGAGTATAAGAAGTTGACGAAGGAAGAGAGAAGAATTGAGAAATGGAGATATGCTCAGATATAGTCAAAGTCCATCTTCGTAGGAAATCCCTTTTTCACAATCTCCGTTCTGACGCAGAAGATTAAAACTAATATATTCTCCTAAGAGTTAGAGGTGGAAGAGCATTTTCGGCGAAGGAGGGCTTGATAATTGAAGATCCTGCAACTTCACGTTGATTATGTCGAGTATGAGCCTATTCAGCCTGAGGCCAAGATCTATGAAGAAGTCGAGAAGAGGAGATACCGGATCGAGGATGCTCTTCTACTCCTAACATGTGTTGAAGAAGATGATGATCCATCTCTCGCCCAAAGAGTAGTCGATGATGCAATCGAATTCCTGGAGAAGTTGAAGATAGATAAACTCGTGATCTATCCCTATGCTCACCTAAGCGTTAAACTCGCTTCGCCGAGTAAGGCGATAGAGATCTTGAAGAAGATCGGGGAAGAAGCCGAGAGACGCGGCATAGAGATCCACCGAGCCCCATTTGGATGGAATAAGAGGCTCATCATAGCGGTTAAAGGTCATCCATTAGCGGAGCAGCTCAGAAGCTACGGCCCCGAGGTTAAGGCCGAGGAAGAAGTTCCGAAGGCATTATTGATTGAGGAGAAGATCAAATCATATTGGTATATCTTGACTCCGGAGGGGAAGATGATCCCAGTCGATGAATATGATTTTAGAGGACGTAGAAGACTTGAACTATTGACGAGATATGAGATAGCGAAGTCCAGAGCGGTCTTAGAGCAGCCTCCGCACGTCGCATTGATGAAGAGGCTTAAGATAGCAGACTACGAGCCCGCGAGCGATCCTGGAAACATGAGGTGGCTCGCGAAGGGCAGGCTCATCAAGAGCCTACTAGAGCAGTTCGTCACTCAAAAAGTCATCGAATATGGTGGAATAGAGGTTGAGACCCCGATCATGTATGATATGAGTCATCCAAGCCTAGAAAAGTATCTACATAGATTCCCGGCTAGACAATACGTGATCCAATCGGATCGCAAGAAATATTTTCTCAGATTTGCGGCATGCTTCGGACAATTTCTAATCGCCAGAGATATGCAACTATCTTATCGACATCTCCCATTCTGGCTATATGAGCTTACGAGATATAGTTTTAGAAGGGAGAAGAGCGGAGAACTCGCGGGATTACGGAGGCTTAGAGCCTTCACGATGCCGGATGCACATGCATTCTGCAAGGATCTGGAGCAGGCGAAGTCCGAGATGAAGAGAAGGCTTAAACTATGCATCGAGGTGATGGAAGGAGCTGGATTGACGAGAGACGATCTAGAGATGGCCATAAGATTCACAAGAGACTTCTATGAAGAAAATAAGGACTTCATCTTCGAACTCGTTAAGGAATTCGGCAAACCCATCCTCGCAGAGATGTGGGACGAGAGATTCTTCTACTTCGTCTTAAAATGGGAGTTCAACTTCATAGATGCACAGGAGAAGGCGGCCGCCCTCTCAACCGATCAAATAGATGTTGAGAACGCGAAGCACTATGGAATAACCTATGTAGATGAGGATGGAAGCGAGAAGTACCCGATAATTCTCCACTGCTCTCCAAGCGGAGCCATTGAGAGAGTTATCTACGCGCTCCTCGAAAAAGCATATATGCGGATTCAGAAGGGTGAAAAGCCTATGCTTCCCACATGGCTCTCGCCAACGCAGGTTAGGATAATTCCCGTGAGCGGAAAATATCTAAGCGACTGTATCAAGCTTATGGAATACTTGGAGAAGAATAGAATTCGAGCGGATGTCGATGATAGGGAGGAGAGCGTTGAGAAGAGGATCATGGAGGCCGAGACCGAGTGGATACCATATATAATCGTCTTCGGCAAGCGAGAGAAGGAATCTGGAAACCTAAGCGTGAGGATTAGAGCTGATGGAAAGGTGGTTAAGATGAAAGCTGAAGAACTCGTTAAGCGAATCTGTGAAGAAGTTAAGGATAAGCCGTTCAAACCCTTACCTCTGCCTAAGCTCTTGTCGAGGCGCCCCATCTTCTCCTAGTAGACAACATTTATTTTACGATCCAAGCCGAGTTATAATGTATGGATGGCGGAGTAGATGTGGGTTTCCTCTTCTGGCTCTTCCTGATCCTAATGATCTTCCTATGGCCTCAATATAAGATGAAGGCTCTTCAGGGCGCTAGGCTGAGTTTGATTAGAAAACTTGAGAAGAGAATCAATGGAAGAGTCGTAACCATGATCCATAGACAGGAGAGGATAGGATTATTCGGGATACCGTTCTACAAGTATATCGATATCGAGGACTCCGAACAGGTTCTGAGAGCCATTAGGATGACACCGCCAGAAATGCCTCTAGCGATCGTAATCCATACTCCAGGAGGATTGGTCTTGGCCGCAGCTCAAATAGCCTTAGCGTTAAGGGATCATAAGGCGAAGACGATAGCGATAATCCCACACTATGCGATGAGCGGTGGAACCCTAATAGCCCTAGCAGCAGACGAGATATGGATGGATCCGCATGCAGTCCTCGGCCCAGTCGATCCACAGATAAGCGATCCCCAGAGAGGCGGTATCCCAGCGGTCTCGGTCATTAAGGCCATCGATGAAAAAGGTAGGGATAAGGTTAAGGAAGAGTATCTGGTTTTGGCGGATATAGCTGAGAAAGCTGTGAAGCAGATGGAGGAACTCGTCTACACCTTGACTAAGGATAAGCTTGGAGATGAGAAGGCTAGGGAACTCGCCAAGATAATGGTTGAGGGAAGATGGACGCACGACTATCCGATAACATGCGATCAAGCAATAAAACTTGGGCTAAATATTAAGACCGAGATACCCGAAGAGATCTATAAGCTCATGGACCTATATCCTCAGCCTCCATCGATAAGACCTAGCGTAGAGTTCATTCCAGCCCCATACATGCCTCCAACACCAGCTAGGAGAACACAGGAGACCAGATAAATCCAAGACATCAATTTTCGATAAGACTGTAAAGAGGCTTAGAAAGTCAAAGAATGATGTGGAATAACTTATCTAAAGCCGAGTCCACCATAATTCGGATAAAATGGCTGATATCGTCTTCGGACCAGTTCCATCGAGAAGACTTGGAAGATCCCTTGGAATAAATAATATCCCACCTCCGAAGAGATGCTCATATTCATGCATATATTGTCAGCTCGGCGGAACCAAGATCCTCACAATTGAGAGGAGACAATTTTATGATACAAGGATTTTAAGGAAAGCATTGAGCAAAAAACTCTCCGAGGTAAATGAAGATGATCTAGATTACATCACCTTCGTCCCGGATGGAGAGCCGACTCTCGACAGATCGTTAAGTGAGCACGTGAAGACCATCAGAGAATTATCGGATAAGCCCATAGCGATCTTAACTAACTCCACCTTAATCTCCGTCGAAGATGTTAGAAGAGACTTAATGGAATTCGATCTTGTATCGATAAAGCTCGACGCCGCCTCTGAGGAGATTTGGAGGAAAATAAACAGACCTCATTCATCCCTGAACTTGCGTGAGATTCTAGATGGGGTGAAGATCTTTAGGAGGGAATTCCCCGGCAAACTCATATCCGAGACCATGCTCATAGATGGAGTGAACTCGGAGAGATCTGAGATAAAGCGAATCGCCGACGAGCTTTCAAAAATAGATCCGGATAAAGCGTATATCGCCATACCCACCCGTCCACCGGCCGAGAACTGGGTCAAGCCTGTGGATGAGGAGAAACTCGTGGAATCATATGAGATATTCTCCGAGTCTTTAGGCAGAGACAGGGTTGAGCTTCTGATAGGATATGAGGGGGCGGGATTCAAGATTGGAAGAGATCCCGTTAGAGATCTTCTAAGCATAGCGACCATTCATCCCATAAGACTCGACTATGCCCATCAAATTCTCTCAAAATCAATTCATGATCCAGATGAACTCATCGAGAGGCTGGTGAATTCGGGTGAAATGAAGCTGGTTAAGTATCGCGGGAGAACCTTCCTCGTGAGGAGGAGACGTGAGATATGTGAAGACTAAGCTTAAATTCCTCATAACAGCCATTATCTTGATAAGCTTGTTGGCAGGAGTACTCATACTCGGTGGTCAAAAGGGGGAAGTCAAGACTGAGACGGAGAAAATTCGAATAGGATCTGTTAAAGGGCTTAAGCTGATCGTCGTAGTCGATAACTATCCAGATAGCGAGCTCAAGACCGCGTGGGGGTTAAGCATCTTAGCGAAAACTCCGAAGAACACGATACTATTCGATACGGGTCCAGATCCAGATGTCTTAAGAGAGAATCTCAAAAAGCTTGGAATAGATCCAAATGAGATAGATTTCGTCGTGATCTCACATGAGCATGGAGACCACACTAACGGTCTCTCATATCTAGCGAAGGTTAGACCTGGATTAAAGGTGTATGTCCCAAAGGGCGTCGCGAGGAGAATCGGAGTCCATGGATTAAATATCATAGAAGTTGAAAAGACGATGGAAGTAGCGGATGGAGTAGCGGTAATCGGATGGCTCCCCGGCCCTCCAGTTGAAGAAGCCCTAGCCATAAATGTCGAGGGAAGAGGACTAGTCATCCTCGTTGGATGCAGTCATCCAGGCGTGGCGAACATCGTAGCCAAAGCGGAAACCGATCTCGGAGTCAAGCCATATCTAGTCATAGGCGGATTCCACATGGGAGCAGCGTCAGAATCAACCTGCAAGGAAACCATTAAACACCTAATAGAATTGGGAGTAGAGAAGATCGCGCCAATACACTGCAGCGGCGACAGAATAAGATCAATCTTAGAAAGAGAGCATCCCGAAAACTGGCTCAAATGCCACGTCGGAAGCATAATAGAATTTTAATGCCCACCGATGAAGGGAACATTCAATTTTCTGGACCTCTCACCCCCGCAGCAATCCTAAATCAAGGATGAGGCTCGTGAAACGCCTGCAAAATAGAACCAGATATAAATTCCCGACTCAGTAACAGCGGTGTCTCACCAATACCTGATCCCACCTTTCAATTCTCTTTTCGAGATTCCCAGATAGCTTGAAGAGGGAGGTGTAGCCACATCAGTAGTGAGCGGACTCAAAACCCATAGATTCGTCAATAGGCCAAGGGATATATTCTTCGTGAGATTGGTAAAGGCTTATAAGTTCTAAGTGAATCATAAATATAATGAAAAAGTGCGTGTTCCATGCTATTCTTTCCGTTTTTCTAATGGTGTTGTTAATCATTATTTCAATTACCGTCTCCATGATCCAGTTTACGTATGCTAGTCCTTCATGGCCATCGAATTGGATTCAAGTTGACTGGGATATAAATGAGGATGGGCCTCATGATGATTGGCGTGATGTGGAATATGCCTATTATCAATTCGACAGCAATTATCTCTACTTAAGGCTCGAATGCTATGGGTTGCCCGGGAGCAACTGGCCGAGTGGAAACGCGAGGTACAAGTGGTTCATAGACCTCGACGGAGATCTAGGCCACAGCGGTGGAAACATCATAGGAGCGGAATACCTCTTGTTCGTGGAAGATACCGACGACGACGGAGTCGGGGAAATCTACCTGCTGAAGGATCTAAACGGTAATGGACAATTTGATGAATATGGGCCATGGCCTCCATCGAATTATGCGGTTT
Organism: Nitrososphaerota archaeon; assembly: GCA_021159365.1. Taxonomy (GTDB): domain Archaea; phylum Thermoproteota; class Nitrososphaeria_A; order Caldarchaeales; family Wolframiiraptoraceae; genus AUK039. The sequence goes on from JAGGRY010000046.1 coordinate 5,915, forward strand.
ACGAGGTCACGAGCGGGAACGAAAGCGCGGGATTCAGGATAACCGGAAACTACATCGACATGTATGTGAGCTGGGATATACTCGGGAACCCAACCTCCTACTCAATAGACTGGGCAACCGACCAAGAGAATCCGAACCTAAATCAGGCTCCGACGACGGACACCAGAGATGAACACACACCGATAATAGTTCACGACGTAGCAGCGGTAAGCCAGACTGTCGTCGGCTCACCAACCGTGACCCAGGGAGATGTTGTCCAAGTAAATGTTGCCGTGGAAAACTTGGGAATGCAGACTGAAACATTTAATGTAACGCTTTACTTCGGCCCAACCTTCACGTGCGTCCAGCGCGTCCACGATCTCGCGGCCGGCAAAAGCACCACCGTCACCTTCTACTGCGATACGACGGGTTATCTGCCTGGAACCTATGAGATAAGGGCGCTGGTGGACTCAGGCGCGGAGATCGTTGAGATAAATGAGACGAATAACTGGTGTACGTCTCCATCAACCGTGACCGTTCAAGTCCACGATCTCGCGGCAATTAAGCAGGCGGCGAACGCGACATCGGTCCAGCAAGGCGACGTCGTGAAGATAAACGTGACTGTGGCGAACACAGGTAACCTTACGGAGACTTTCGACGTGGCGGTCTACTATGATAACACTCTCCTCGACACGAAGACCGTCAGTGGCCTCGCAGCAGGCGCGGTCATGAACGTAACTTTCATTTGGGACACGTCGGGAATACCTGAGGGAATCTACTTTATCAAGGCCGTGGTTGATCCAGCTGACTCCATAAACGAGTTTAATGAAACAAACAATAACTGCACCCTTCTCACGCCGATAACAATATACATCCCAACAGCTCCTGGAGAACTATCCGTCGACAAAGCCTTAGCCCGGGTAATCAGCGGCCCAGATCCACCAGTCGTAGGCTATACCACTGTCTATGAGTTGATGATAGTCGTCGCGAATCCTGGAGGCAGCGATGTCATAGATGTAGAAGTGAACGACACGATTTCAGGAGACGTCACGTTCGTGAGCGTTGGAACTCCAAGTCAGGGCAACGCATTCTATGATGGAACAAAGATCAGATGGGATGTTGGAACGCTGGCTCCGGGATCTCATGCGACCTTGACATTTAATGTAAGCGTGACTCCCACCGCATCTGGAACACTGACCTTAAACTATGCCTCAGATCTTAAGGCCAATGGCACTGATACCTCAACGGGCAATCCGGTTGAAGCTACCGGCGAGACGGATGTAAACGTGACGGCGATCGTTCGCGATGTGGAGGCCGTGGAGCAGCTTCCATTGATGGGAGAGGTCATCCAAGGTGAGGTAGTTGGAATAAATGTCACAGTCACGAATAACGGAGACTACTATGCAGAATACTTTAACGTAACCCTGTATCTCAACGACACAGCCGTCCAAACTTTACGAGTATTCGCCCTCGCACCCGGAGAGACGAAGACCCTGGAATTCGCTTGGAATACGACTGGAGTTCAGCCCGGAAACTACACGATAAAGGCCTTCGCAGACTCAGGGAGAGAGATCGACGAAACTGATGAGAACGATAATAACTGCACGGCGGCCTCCATGATAGAGGTAGTCGTACATGATGTAGTGGCGGTGAGCCAGACGCCTTCAACCAACATCGCCACGAAGGGCGATATTCTGACAGTCGACGTCGTAGTTCGAAATGATGGATCTAAGCCTGAGAACCTGACTGTGAGCTGCTTTTACTACGGCGCCATGGATGTTGCGGAGAATCAAACCGTGATGAACCTCCAGCCAGGAGAGCAGCGGGTCCTCGTCTTCACCTGGGACACATCGGGAGTTACGCCTGGAACTTATTGGATAACCGCGGTAATTTTACCTGTTGAAGGCGAACTTGATACCGATGATAACGTGTGCAGGAGCCTAGCATCTGTGACCATAAGCGCTCCGGTTGGAGGAGAGATAACGGCGTTTTCGCCGTGGATCATACTTTTGGCTTTAAGAAGTCTGGTCAAGCTCCTGATACCGTTGATGACTTTAACCCTAGCTGCGGCCATAGCTTCCGCATTAACGATATACATAGTCCACAGAAGGAGAAAACGACGCTAAACAATCAAACATTTTTTCCGAGATGATGCGGCGGCACTCCCTCAGTGTTTATCCTTCCCTTTACCCCTTCCTCTGTAATTGCTGTGGCTGTGTCCCTTCTTTTTTCCATTTAGACCTCCATTACTTCGATGACTCTTATCGTTTCTTCCGTGACTGCTGTCACTGCTTGATTCTTCGCCTGTGACGTGGTTGGAGTTCTTTGCTCCCTTAGTGGACTTGTCTAAACTCGATCTCATAACTTTGAGCTTATTCACCACTTCTTGTATAGATGAGTTTAGGTAAGCAGCGGTCTCATTACCTAGATGTTTTCCACTCTGAGCTCGGATCTCATTGAGCAGGGCGTTTAACATATTCTCCGCGGCCTTCAACATGTTCTTGGAGACATGTGTCCGATTCGACGATAGATGAAGCTCTGCTTGCTCGACCTTCTTCAACGCGTTCTGAAGCTTCGCCAATAAACTCTGCCTGATGGTGACGTTTATTCCCGAGACCAGGTTGACGAGATCTTCCAACTCCGAAGCCGTGACATTCATCATGTTAATCGCGGTGGCATTGACGAAGATGTGGAACGTTACATCGGGGGCGGCTTCGCTGATGATGTAGATGCCCACGCTGTAATCTCCTGTTGTGATGTTAAATGGAAGCGGTATCGTCACGTTGAATTCCCCATTCTCATCCGCAGTCACCGACACATTGAAGACTATATTAGAATCCGTAACTATCGTGACGTTTACCAAGCCATGTGGTTCAGCTCCACCTCCGATGATCGTTATCGAGTCCTCCGGCATGAACTCCAGCTTGTTTATCTCGACAAGCCCGAAAATCGCTTCACCGATCACATCTCCTTTTAAATCCAGTAACTTGACGGTATAGGTGCCAGGCTCGCTCGACGACGAATTCCAACTGAGATTTGCGGGTAGCAAGCCTTCAGCGGTCGAGTTGAATTCTATTGATTGAACTAAGGAGTCTTCATGATATATTTGGATGAGATATTCCGTATCAGGGTTGAGCCCGCCTCCGGAGAAACTCACCGTTTCACCCACAACATATAGCCTCTTTCCTGTGGAGATCGTCTGCTCCTCTCCAAGTATGATAAGTGAGGGGGTTGAGACAAGGCATAGAATAGTTATCAATACGGTTGCATATCTCAGCTTTCTGAATAAACGTCGATTCATCAACACCTGATCCCCTATCATATTATTTATATATTTAATCAGGATATTTCCCAACGGCGCAGACTT
>JAGGRY010000008.1 GCA_021159365.1 Nitrososphaerota archaeon
AGGATAGCGGAGGAGATTTACGAGATCAAAGTAAAGGGCGGGAAGATCGCAGTAGTAGCAGGTCCCGCCGTAATTCATACAGGAGTCGCTGAACACCTAGCCAAGATAATTAGGATGGGCTTCGTCGATGTTTTATTGTCTGGAAACGCCTTAGCTGTTCACGATGTTGAATATGCTCTATTCGGAACATCCCTCGGATTCAGAGTTGACGATGGTTACAGAATGCCTGGAGGGAATAGAAATCATCTAGTTGCGATTAACGAGATAATGAAGTGCGGAGGATTAAAGGGAGCTGTTGAGAAAGGAATTCTGAAGAAGGGAATATTCTATGAGTGTATAGTTAGGGGAGTTCCATATGTCTTGGCGGGATCGATAAGAGATGACGGTCCGATTCCAGATGTCATAACAGATATGGTTGAGGCTCAGAGAGAGTATAGAAAGTATCTAAGAGATGTCGATTTAGTGCTAATGCTCGCATCCATGCTCCATTCGATAGCCGTTGGAAATATGCTCCCATCAACGGTCAAGGTCATCTGCGTTGACATAAATCCCGCAGTCCCATTAAAGCTGGTGGATCGAGGAACGCGTCAATCGATAGGAATAGTATCGGATGTCGGAGTATTCTTACCCATGCTCGCAGATGAGCTTGCAAAACTTAAAGCACTCAAAGGTTCGCCGAATATCTAAACATGAAATAAGAGCTTCGGAGAAGCATCCATAATCTAAAAATAAGTTAAGAATTGCTCCGGCCGGGATTTGAACCCGGGTCACGGGCTCGAAAGGCCCGTATACTTGTCCTGGCTATACTACCGGAGCATGGGCATACTTGCTCCTTTTATTTGGGATCTATGCCGGTTAATTAAGGTTGAGCTATGGGTATTTTGGAAAAAAGGGTAATTAGCTGGGGGTTCTGCTATGTTTTGGAGGTTGGTGGTTGGCGGCAATAGCGTCTAAGCGTTTCTCTGATGAGCTCTCCCTAATCCTCGGAAAAAGAGTTGGAGTTAGGCTTGTGGACGGTGCTTGGTTTGAGGGAAATGTATCGGCCTATAATCCAAGCGATTATAGCCTATGGTTGGAAGATGTAAGAGATGCCGAAGGGAAGGCTTTGCAAAAGGTCTTCATAGCCGGCAAGAGCATAGCCTATCTAACGGTTCTTGAAGCCGGCCCAGATCTTTCAAAACTTGCCGAAAGACTCAACAGAGTTTTCCCGAACATGGTTCGATATATTCGTGAAGCGGACGTCATCCTAGTCATGGATAGGATCAGGGTAACGAAGGACGGCGTCATCGAGGGATCGGGACCAGCAGCCGATAGAGTCAAGAAAGTGTATGAGGAATGGCTTGCAGAAGAAACGGGGAAAGCCTGAAGCGGTAATACTCCCTCAACCAGGCATCCAATCTAGCTAAAATTATCTTCCTTACCTTCCGAAATATCAAGTTGACACACAGACGTCTCTCCAGTTTTCAGACATTTTTATCCGCTACTTCTTCTCGTAAAATTATTGATTAACATCTACTAAGCTCAAACATTGCTTAAGTCGTCCCGTCCATTGTTAAGAGCATGCTGGATAAAATTATTGTGCTCGACATTTCGGGAAGGAGTAATGAGATTTCATTCATATTTTAATGCCTGGAATAGGATTTGATCTTTGAAGTAAGCGAGCTTATATAAGAATGGCCTTGGAGCTCTGGGATAAAGATCGGTGAGGAGAATGAGAGATGTTTCGCTCAGTGCTCATAGGAAATGAGGTCTCTGAGAATAAACGGTCATAGAACTTTATTAATCCTAAAATGGTGGATTTGATAAAAATTTCTTTAGGTTTGGATGTAAAGGTTCTCGACGTCTTCGCGGGATGCGGCGGCTTTAGCTTAGGTTTCAGGAAATTTGTCACAGCTGCCATTGAGAATCACCCACACGTCGTCAAGACATATATGTGGAATTTTCCATGGGTTTCAGTTTTCCCGGAAGATGTGAAGAGGATTAGTGGTAAGGCTATAGTCGAATCCGTCGGCGAGATCGACATAGTAATCGGAGGCCCTCCATGTGAACCATTTACCAGCATGAACCCCAAAAGAAGAAGAGATCCTCTTGACAGGCTTTTAGCCGATCCTCAAGGAAGGCTTGTAATGGAGTTTATGAGGCTTGTTGATGAGCTTAGACCTAAAATCTATGTCTTAGAGAATGTCGTGGAACTTGTTGAGGAGCCCCTTGGAAAAATGTTGAGGAGATTTTTCAGGAGAATAGGTTATCGAGCATACTTCAATATTTTGAAAGCGCATAAGTATGGAACTCCGTCAAGAAGGGTTAGAGTATTCATCTCAAACATTAAGCTCGATTTGACGGGAATGGAGGAGAATGCTAAGTGTGTAGATGATGCGTTGAAAGGTCTTCCGCCTCTCGGAGAAGCTCCAAATCATTCCCCGGTTAAGGTTGGGAAGCTTAGGCTTAGAAGAATTAGAAGGCTTAAGTGGGGTGATGCCTTATTCAGCTTTAAGGATTCGACGGGTAAATTGTATAGAAATTGGGTGAGGCTTCATCCCAAGAAATTGGCTCCAACAGTTAATGGAAAGGCTAGATTCATCCATCCGCATGAAGATAGATTACTGACCGTCAGGGAGCAGGCGAGGTTGATGGGATTTCCAGATGGACATATATTCTTTGGAGGAGTTAATAGACAATTTGACCAGGTTGGTGAAGCCGTTCCACCACCGCTCTCAGAGAAGATTGCGAAAGTGGTTTTCGAGAAACTTGATGAACTTTAAGATTCCTCCTTCTCTTCAGCTTCTTCAGGTAACATCACTTCGATGACTCCTTTCTCATCTTTCCTCATCACTACCTTAATTCTTCTCGGAGGTTTTTCCGCGCCTCTACTCCAGATAAGCTTATTGACTCCTTCCGAGATCTTCACTTCTTCTCCCTTCATGTGTCTCTCGGCAAATCGTCTAACTATGTTTATCGCCTTCTTCGCTCTCTTCTTTCTAGAAGCTTCGTATGCATCCCTTAACGGGATCACATAGGTTCTCTCCAAAACAACCTTACTCATCTAGAGGTCACCGTCCTTCAAGTCTTTATCTTACCCCTTCTCCAATGCCTCTGCTTAGCATGGAATCTAACTCTCCCATGGGTCTTCATTATGACCCAGCTTGGAACGGGCCAAGCCTTTCTTAAGGCTCTAGAAAGCTTCTTTTTCAAGACAAGGGTTCTTATCGTCATCGTCCACAGAGAGATGGCTTAGAAGTCTCCTTATAACCTTACCTTTTAGCTAGATTCTTCTGATCCTGATCCTACGCTTACTCGAGGATAATTTGATCAAGATCTGCTTCAGAACGTCATCGGTTATAGGCATCTTAATCCTACCTGTATTGGCCAATTGAATGAGCTGTTCCTCAAGCTGAGCGACTAACTCAGGTTTAACGAGCCTTAAGTTTGCGAGTCTCTGCCTAGCTTCGGGAGTGAGGATCACCCTCATGGCGGCTTGCCTCTCGAGTTCCCTTCTCGCCCGTTCCTCTTCTTCAGCTATTCTCCGCTGAAGCTCTTCCATCTTTCTCTGCCTAATCCTTTCAAGTTCTTCATCATCGACGGCCATTATAGATCGTCCTCCTATCTCTAAGCCATAGTTGCTGAACCATACTTTTAAGCCTTAATAGTCCGCTCCGATCTAAGGATCAGCTTGGCAGCTTCCTCTAATAATTCTCGCCCCTTCTTGGTTAGGACTCTCCCCTTCCTATCCTTCTTTTCAGCCAATCCAGCTTCTTCAAGCTGCTGTAAGATCTTCCTGATTATCGCTCCACTACCCTTAGCGAACTTTGGGGGCTTAGTCCCTCTCCTATGCCTTCCACCATACATAGTTCTAAGCCTTGAGACTCCGAGAGGGCCTCTTAAGTAGAGTTTTCTCATGACCGCAGCGGCTCTGATATACCACCAATCTGGGTCTTGCGGCGGCCTCTCCTTATGGACGCCGGTCTTGACGAACATGGCCCATGGAGGAGGCTCTATAACCCTATTCTCCTTCAGGTAAGTGGCGACTTTCTCGATCAATTTCGCAGGATCAGCTAACTGCACATTCGACACCATCCACAATTCAGCGGAGAGAACTCATTATTTAGTTTTAGATTTGGCCCTCTTCTCCCTGATAGCCGGGATCCTCTTGATATATCCGCAGGTCTTGCATCTTATGACCACGTGGGTGCTTCTCCTATCCCTAACCCTAACCGTGAAGGATCCTGGAATATAGAATGGCGTTCCGCATTTTCTACAGATGAATCTCTTGTATCGGATTGGAATCCTAACCCTAGCCTTCCTAGCAATCCTCAGAACCAGCTTTCCCGCTTCTCTGGCCAGTTCAGGTCTCTCCACTGCATGTCTTTTGGCGAACTCCATTAACCTCGCGATCCTATCTAAGGCGATCCTCCTATAATCCCTCAACCCAATCCCTTACATGAGAATAAACCTAATAATCCTTACCAAGCCTCATTAAGCTGATTGGAGAAGCTCATTCTAGTAATAGTTGAGGCGGCGGTCGAGCTCGTTCCAAAGGAGATCCGCGATCATCCATCGGTTAGAGCGGAGGCTAGGAGAAGGGGAAAACGGGTAGATGAGATTCTCTTGGACAGATCCTATCATCACGCGGCCATGAAGAATCTGCCTGAGAATTGGAAGCGCGGAAGGCCGGATATAACTCACTTCACTCTACTAGAAGCTCTTGGATCTCCATTAAACAAGCTTGGCTTACTCGAAACTTATGTCCAGCTAAGAGATGGACACATAATTTGGATAAATTCCGAGACGAGGCTTCCAAGAATTTATGAGAGATTTAAGGGATTGATCGAGAAATTATACAGGGAACCAGTCGTCGAGGCCGATGAGAAGATTCTCTTAAAGATGGAGCGAAAGACGTTGAAGAACTTAATCGATGAACTAAAACCAGATCTAAAGATTTTGCTCTCAGAAGATGGCGAGGAGATTGGTTGGAAAAAGCTGGGTAAGCTGATAACCTCCCATCAAAAGCCAATGATAATGATAGGCGGATTCCCAAGAGGAGACTTTAATCCTGAAACGAAAAAACACGCAGATAAGATAATCAAGATCTGGCCCACCGCGCTTGAAGCATGGACGGTAACGTCAAGAATTTTATGTATAATCGAGCAAAACCTAAATATCCAGCAAGAAGATAATGATAGACGGCGGCCGTAGTCTAGTCTGGTAGGACGCCAGCCTGCCACGCTGGTGGTCGCGGGTTCAAATCCCGCCGGCCGCATAGTCTCTGCGATCTCTTTAAGGTTCTCGGTTTAGATAGGCTTCTAGAAGTTGTTCGGCATCTTCTCTCTTTACATCTCTCAGAAGCGGTCTAGAATATCTAACTTGCTCAACTTCATCTAGATCTATCTCGACTATCCTTGAATCTTCCCTTAACCGAGAACATTTCACGATTATTTCGCCGAGTGGGGAGACCGCCATGGATCCGCCTCCAAATCCTACTCCATCATAGTTCCCTACCTGATTAACCCAGATGAGAAAGCAAGTATTTTCCAAGGCTCTCGTTTGGCAGAGCTTCTCAAAGAGAGGTACAGAGAAGTCAGGCGAGGCCGATATGATGATTAAAATCTTCGCCCCCATCAGCGAATATGCTCTGAAAATCTCTGGAAAGAATGTATCATAGCATATCCCGAAGCCCACGCCTATATTATTCAGCTTCCAAATTTTCAATGATCCTGAATGAGGTTTAAACCAACGGCATTCATCAAAGACTGAAAAAGTCGGCAAGTGTCTCTTCCTGTAAATGAATTCTTCTCCGGAAGCTTGTATGGCTATAAGAGAATTGTAAAGATATCCGCTTGAGCTTCTCTCAGGAAATCCTACGACGATCTTCACATCTTTCTCTTCAGCGATTTTCTTGAGTTTTTCTAAATATGGGTCTTCACTAGGAATCATGGCTAGCTTGAAAACCATGTCTTTAAGGTGATAGCCTGTGAGGAAGAGTTCGGGGAATATTGCTAAGTCTATTTCTCCAGCTCGATCCACCGCCTCGTTAATCTTCTCGAGGTTTCCTTCAACATCTCCTAACTTTGGAGAGAGTTGTCCTAAGAGAATCTTCATCTTCAATCTCACGCACTCCCTTTACTGTTCAGTAGCTTTAAGAGACGGTGATCTTCTAGGATTTATGGATTGGGGAGTTCGCTATGGTGAGAATTCCACGGCTCGATTACGACTATGTGATTGAGCGGATCGCGAGTTTCATAAGAGATTCGGTGAAGAGAGCTGGGGCGACTGGAGTGGTAATTGGGCTAAGTGGGGGAATAGATTCATCCGTGACGGCCGTCTTAGCTGTGAAAGCTTTGGGAAGAGAACGTGTGACTGGTTTGATCTTACCCGACTCTGAGACCACTCCGATGGAGGATGTCCAAGATGCGAGAGAGCTTGCCGAGAGCTTAAGGATAAGCCATTTTCAACTCGACATCCACGACATCTTCCAAGTCTATGGGAGAATGCTACCATTCTATGGAGAGCAATTCAAGGTTGCGAATGGAAATCTGAGAGCGAGAATCCGGATGACGATACTCTACTATTATGCCAATATCTCGAACAAGCTGGTATGCGGAACAGGTGATAAAAGCGAACTCCTCCTCGGATACTATACGAAATATGGAGACGGCGGAGTCGATATACTGCCAATAGCCGATCTATATAAAACACAGGTCAGAGAACTCGCGAGAAGACTCGGATTGCCGAAGAAGATTTGCGAGAAGCCGAGCAGCCCGAGGCTTTGGCCAGGGCAGATGGCGGAAGCCGAACTCGGAATAACTTATGAGGAAATAGATCAGATACTTTACCTATATGTTGAGCAAAATAAGTCGGCTGAGGAGATAATCGAGGAGACTGGAATAAGTCCGGAGAAAGTGCGAGAGGTCATCGAGAGAGTTCATCGAAATGAACATAAACGACTTCCACCTCCTATAGCGAAGGTTTCAAGGCACACGGTTGGCCAAGAGTGGAGGATGCCTTGGAATCTTGATTGAAAAATCTGATACATGGAGATAATAAATGGAGTTATCTGGCAAAAAAGTGGGTTTGAGTTGTATTCTATTTTGCGTGTATGAGTCTGCTTCCATACTGCACCTTTACTCCTCTGCGTATAAGCCATGCCGCAAAGCAATATATGGTTATCATCGCGAGATATGTGTTGTAGAATATGTATAGTGGGAGATATGGGATCAGAGAAGCTTTTCCACGATACTTGTAAAGTCCCAATGGAATTAGTCTGCTGATTGCGAATATTGTGAACCCGATTAGGAAGTATGGTAGAAAATACGCTAGATAGGCTTGTCCTAGAATTAGTCCGAGCACCGGTATTGAGAACAACACGACCATGGCGAAAGGCGTTAGAATGTAACCTAACCAAGCCCAAATCACCCAAGGATCTCGTAAAGACCATTTATGATGAGTTATCGTCTGGAGGACTCCATAGAGCCATCTTATCCTCTGTTTTGTAAAGGCTGAAAGACTTTCGGGAGCTTCTGTGAAGCTCACAGCATCAACCTCCTGCCCAGCCTTCCATCCATGCCTTCTAACTTCAAAAGAGTAATCAGCATCCTCAGTGAGCGTTCTATCCGATACTTCGAGGTCTTTCGCCGATTCTCTCTTGAATAGAGAGCCGGCTCCAGGACATATTATCACGTTTTTTCCAGTTGACTGAGAGTATCTAACTATGAGTTGGTCGAAAAGGTTTTGTTTGCGTTGCTGTTTTATCATCTCCACAAAACAGT
>JAGGRY010000033.1 GCA_021159365.1 Nitrososphaerota archaeon
CGCGAGACCCTCTTAACGTATTCTCTGAGCTCATCGCTCATGCCCGCTCAGCCTCATCATCTCCCGATTTCTCGATATATCTCTCGAGGAGGATTCTGACGCTGTGGCCCCATGGCGCCTCATTCAAGCTATAGATCAGGGCTTTCACCGCTTTCTCGGCTGCCTGCTGGGCATAGAAGCAGGCGGCATTATACCTTGCCCTCTCGTGAAGATCTCGCGCCGTGCCTAGGTCCCATCTCGCCTCCTTGAGCCATCGCCTCGACTCCTCCCTCATACACGATAAGTGCTATGGATCTCGATAAGAAAGTTTTCTGAGCCTTGGATGCAGGGGATTAAGCTAAACGCGTGGATCTTTTTCAAGTGGGATCATGTTTAGGGGGTTGGAGTAGGCGACAGCTTTAAAGTATTCTTCAATCCTTCTTTTAGGGGTATGGGAGGCTTCAGGTTTCTCGAGCATATGAGCGACGCGTTTATCGAGGCTTGGGGAGATAGCTTTGAGGAGGCTTACGTGGAGGCTGCCAAGGCGTTCTATGAGCTGGTCTCTTCGATGAAGGATGTTGAACCCAAGTTTGAGAGGATGGTCGAGGCTAGGGGTAGAGATCTTCAAGAGCTCCTCTATGATATGCTTGAGAAGCTGATAATCCTATTCGACTCTGAGGGATTCTTGGCTTCAAAGATCACGGTTGAGGAGCTTAAGCTCGGAGGAGAAGAGAATTATCTGAAGCTAAGACTTCTCGGAGAGCCATATGATCCTGAGAAGCATAGGCATGGAATCCACGTTAAGGCGGTTACCTATCACTTGATGGAGATAAGGTCTGAGGATTCTAAGAAGATCTTGAGGTTCTTGCTGGATATCTAAAGGTGGTTTTGATGAAGTTTAAGCTCATAATCTTACTCCTTCTCCTCACATCAACATTTTCATCCATATTTATTCAACCTGTTTCCTCTATTTCCCAACCGAGATATTTGGAGAATGTTCCGAAGCTGAGTCCAGATCTAATAGTCTATCATTCTGGACACCTCTATGTCCATGACGTGGTTAAGGCGGTCATTGCGATAATAGATCTCGAGACAGGCGAGGTTAGGGAGATTAATTCTCCTAGGATGTTGAAGAAGTTCACGGTCTCAGAGAATAAGATCATCTTATTGACCTCTGATGGAAGGGTCTTAGTCGAGGACCTAGAGAAGTCGAGGTCTATGAAGCTTGAACTCTCGGTGCCAGCCGATGACTTAGAGGTTTCAAACAGCTCTCTTTGGATAAGTATCCCTATGCTTAACCTGCTTAGATGCTATGATTTGGAGAATCTTGAACGCATTAAGGAAGTTAGGGTTAGGATCGCTTCTGGATTGGATAAGTTCTCGATAATGGGCGACGTTCTTTGGGCGATCCTAAGAGATTATAAGACTCTCATGAGATATGATCTCTCAAAGGGTTTGAATTCGACGAAGAAGTTTGAGGATTATCTTCAAACGGTTGAGGCGTTTGACGGCGGAGCCTTGATAGCCACGGCTAAGGATGATGTGATGACCTTGGATGATGATCTTAAGGTTATGGGTGTTTGGAAGCTTAAGAGCGGATCATCTACTGGGATAATTCTCCATAGGCTTGCGGATGGTAGGATCATCTATGTCTCTCCATCTAGATGGGTTGTGGGAGAGATCGAGGGAGAGGAGATTAGGGAAATCAAGGTTGAGGGTAGGATTGGTGGAGCATCTCCAGCCGAGGATAGGATCTGGTTCACAGAGACAAAGCATGGTAAGATTGGGTGGATCTCATACTCTAGGCCTCCGAAGATCTTGGAGGTTAAGGTGGAGGAGCTCGAATTGGATCATTATAGGGGTAGGGTTAGGGTCGAGGATCCGGATGGTGATCTCCAGGGCGTAAACCTGACTATTCGTCACCGTTCTCAGCTTCCAGGAGTTCCGGGGAAAGTTGAGAGAATTGAGATGACTAAGGGTGAGGATGATTGGTGGGAGGCTGAGTTTAAGCTTAAGCCTGGTGAGAAGGTTGAGGTTTCGGCTGAGGCCTTGGATGAGGCTGGGAATAAGGGTTTGGGTGAGAAGGTTGAGGTTGAGGCTAGGGAGATGACCACGGCCACGACCCTCAAGACCACGACGAGCATTCAAGTGAATTGGATTCAGCAGAACCTCTATCTGGTCGCGAGCTCCCTCTTACTCTTGATCCCGATCCTCTTAGCGGTCGCGTTCTTCAAGGCTGGTGGGAAGAGGCGGAAGCGGAAGAAGTCTAGGAGGAGATAATCCTTGTTTCAAGCCCCTAGGAGGGGTAAGAGGCTTGACATATTGATTCCATCGTCTTTCGCCGAGGATACTCCGCATCTTAGGGATAGGACCTTGAGGACTGGGATGCTCGCGAGATTCTTGGCCGCCGCCAGAGTTGATACCTTGATCTTGTATCACGTCGATCCAGCTAAGCCCGATGACTCTAATGCTGGGTTTCTGAAGCTCTTGATGGAGTATCTGAACACGGCTCCATACTTGAGGAAGAGGCTTTACAGGATTAGGCGTGAGCTTAGATATGCCGGAGTTCTTCCACCTCTAAATATTCCAACCCATCCAGAGTCTCGATCTATGGATGTCGAGCATTATAGGGAAGGGTTGGTGTTGGAGTCGGATAAGGGCTCTTTGATCGAGGCTGGGTTGGGGAAGCCTATTAGGGTTAGGAAGAGGCTTAAGGAAGGGACTAGGATAATCTTGAAGATCTCGCCGAGCAGGGGCAGGTTGAAGGTCTCCGCCATCTCTAGGAGGAAGTCTGAGATCTATCCTGGATTCAGGGTTGGGGTGGCTGGTGAGAAACTCTCCGAGATCGTGAAGGCATATGATTTGAGGATAGCTACCTCGAGGAAGGGGAGAGATATTCTAACCTTACTCGATGAATTGAGGAAGAGGATTGAAGAGGCGAAGAGGATCTGTATAGCTTTTGGATCTGCTAGGGAAGGGCTTTACGAGATAGCTGAGAGGCAGGGATTCAGCCTCGAAGAATCTTTTGACTATGTCTTGAACACTTTTCCAGGTCAAGGGGTTAAGACTATCAGGGTTGAGGAAGCCGTTGCCTATACACTCGCCATCTTCAACCTATTGCTTGGATGATTTACCAGCCTTCTTCCCAGCCGCCTCCCCACCACTCTTCTTCCCCTGTCTCGATCACCCTTATCCTCCTTCTCCGTCTGAGGATTAGGATTATGGCCGCTATAGCGACTAGGGCCACCGCCACTCCTATCAAGATGTATTTCAGGTATTCTTCGCTGATGGTTCCGGGGGCTGTGGTTATGGCGGTGGTCGTCGTGGTCTGGTTGATGGGCTTTAAGACCTCGACCTTCACCGTGTAGGCTCCCTCTCCACCTCTTCCATCCATATTATCTATGGTTAGGTAGAAGGTGTTTGTTCCCGGAAGCCAATCTCCCTTGACTTGGAGGGTTATGGGCATTCCCCTTGCCTTGGATTCATTATTTCTTAGGGGGAATTTGTCGGCTGAGAGTAGGCTTGCCTTTAATTTGATCGTCTTCGAGGGCTCCACGATTATCCTCAGGATCTGCTTGGGCTCTAGGACGGCTTTCAGCTTATAGCAGTCTATGTGATCGTCTCCGAGATGTTCTCCAGCTAGGTAGCCTGTGAATGCCGCGGGTTCTCCGAGCTTTGCTTCAGGAGCATCTATTGCTTGGCTTGGATCTATTCCAGCGTCTCTTCCAGATCCGGCGTCATCCACTCTCTCGACCGAGATCTCGACCGTGTAGTTTAGGGCTCCCCTGGACTTCCCTATTCTGAGGTATAGGATTGGATTGGGGTTTTCGGGGATCCAGCCCAAGATATAGGTTAATTCTCGACGAATCTTCTCACCTCTTCCTAAGGCTTGGTCTGATCCCACTAGTCTGGCTCCCTTCTCCGAGTAGAGGGCTATGGTTGTGAAGCCTGAGACCGAGCCCACTCCCATCAGCTCCGCCGAGACCTTTATCTTCATTCCGCTGCTTAAGCCCATGAGCTTATAGTAGTGGTTGTCCTCGAATTCTCCGATTAGGGATCCCTTTAAGCTGGCTGAGCCCGTCGACAGGTCTATCTCTGGAGCTGTCTCGAAGTCTTTTCCAGGCTTTTGGGATAGAGTTGGCTGGATGAGTGCTAGGATTAGGATTGCTGACAATAATATGGTTAGCGCCGCTTTCTTCAAGCTCCTTCGCCTGCCTAAGACCATGTATCCTCCTTGAAATAAGTTTTCCAATCTACTCGGAGCTGGGATGACCATGTCTCCTCTGAGGTTATTATCTTGAGAATATTTCGCTAAGACCCCGTGCTCTCAGGGGATTTTTCTCATAAAAAGTTTGGGGAGTTTAAAAAATTGAGAGAGTTGTGGGATCTACTTCTTCGGAGGTGGTGGCGGGTAGATTCCGAGCCTGCGTCCACGCCAGCGGATGTATTCGCTGAGTAGGATTACGATGACGATCACCAGTATTATGAAGCCTATTATCAGCGCCAATAATGCTCCGAAGGTCAACGGTATTCCAGCCACCTCGGTGTATGGCGGTAGGCTTATCTCTACGGCTCTACCTGCCTTGAGGTCGTCCTTGCTGACGGTCGCCGATCCTCTGAATCCCTTCCACTCTGCCTCGACGGTGTAGTCGCTTAGCGGCACCTTCGAGACCTCTAGGAATCCGCCCTCGTCGGTTGTGAAGGTTCCTATCTCTGCTCCAGCTCTCTTGACTACGACCTTCGCGAATGGTAGTCCTTGTCCAGCTGCTCCAACTACTCTGACCTTTATCGTGAATAGTTCTCCGATCTCGGTTATCGTCGTCCTGGCGCTGCTTACGGTCTCGGATCCGGTGAATACGACGTATCCCTCGCGCTTGACGGTGACATCATAGCTTATTCCAACTCCTTCTGCCTCTAATGGCACTCCCTCGAAGTAGGCCTTGCCCGCTGCGTCGGTCTTCTTGGTGACCTTTCCGAAGGTCACTTCTGCTCCAACTATCGGCTTGTCCTTGGTGTCCACTACGCTGACGGTGACCGTTCCGACTGGCAGCTTGACCGTCTTCATGGCCTTCAATCCTTCAGGTGTGTCAGCTATGGTCTTGGACGCAGTGGTTCCATAGACTGGCGATGTCCAGCTTATCTTGAACTCATAGGTCTGCGTTGTAACTATTGCTCTGATCGTCACGACTCCGCCGACGTTGCTTACTCCTCCATAGGTGTCTGGCGTGACCTCGACCTTGGCGTCCTTCAATGCTCTTCCGAATAGGTCGACGACTCTGAAGCTCACGTCTGTCAAGGCCAGCGATACGTCAGCTGTCACGGTTGTTCCGACGTTCACGTTGCTTAGGTCTAGTGTTCTCTTGGCTACCTCGACTCCCTTCCACTTGGCTGTTAATGTGTAGGTTCCGCGGATCAGGCCTGTTACGGTGATCTTATCTACTCCGGTGAACTTGATGGATACTCCTTGTCCCTCGAGAGTTACCTCTAGATCCTTCTTGAGGTCTCCTAGCGGCTTTCCATCATAGCTGAATCTCGCCTCTACGTCGAAGATCGCCGCATAGGCGTCCTTGTGCTCCTTGACTAGGGCTCCGGTTGGAGCCTCATCGCTGCGTATCTCATAGACTCTTAGGCTTCTCTCTTCCTCTGGCCAGTATGCGATGTGCCTCGGTAGTAGCACCTTCCACGTGGTCTCATCTTCTTCGCTGTCATAGACCTTCGCGGTTCTTCCAGCGTGCTCCGTATCTGGGTAGATGACTCCATCCTTGACGACTCCAGGCGGAGTCCAGAAGACTCTCACTATGTAGGTGACGTAGCTTGGGTTCTCTCCCTCTGCTTCTCCTGGAGGTACTCCTCTGTATGGTATGCGCTCGCCGGCGTCGTTTGTGTCGTCGTCATTGTTTGCGTCGAATGCTAGTGGTCCTACGGTGACGTTCATCAGCCTGGTGAATCCATAGCCTCCGAATAGTCTGGCCTTGTCCTGGAACGGTATCTTAACCTCTCCGGTCGCCATGTCTAGTCCATGGGTTGCCCAGAATCCTGTCATGTTGACAGGCTTGGCCTCCCATGTGTAGTCTACGGTCTCGAAGTATGCTGCCAGCTTTCCGCTGGACTTGTCCCATAGCTGGACTAGTGCTCCAGCTATTGGCCTGCCGTTGTAGTCGGTCACCCTTACGGTTATGGCCGTGTAGTCGACCTCGACGACGTATGGCTTGCTCCTCGGATAAATCTTGTTGTAGGTGCAGAGACCATAGCAGAGGCCATCCTTTATCTCTGTCTTTATCTGGGCTAGGGCCCAGTGGGATGGCTCTTCATCTGGATAGTATGCATGGGTCATGTCCTTGAATTTCTCAGGCGGCTCTACTCTGTATCTTATCGTCATTCCAACCCAGAAGACCTTGTCAACAGTCTCTCCGCTTGGGATCACGACCTTGCCCTCTGCGTCGGTTACGGCCTCGCCCTCTGCCGCGACTATTCCGGCGTCCTTGTTCCTTATCACGTATTTGACCGTGTAGTCTGGCATCGGGTAGGCTGTGGCTATTCCTGCTTCATCTCTCCATGTTAGGACCTCGAAGAGCACGGACTTGGCTGCTGCCAGCATTATCGGGACGTCGATGTTCTTGGTTGCGCTGGCGGTTCTGAGGGCTCCGTCTCCGAAGGTCTCGTTGTTCAATACTAGATCGGTGTGGACTAGGTTGTCGAGCCAATCGATCTTGCTGTGGTTTGCTAGGAATGTGTACTTCCATGTGGTGTTCATGAATCTTGGACCTGGCATTAGCTCGAAGCTCTTCTTGCCCTCAGCCCATAGCTCGTTGGCGCTCAGGTAGACTGGTAGGTCTTCGGTGGATTCTAGGTCTTCTGGCTTGTCTGGCACGGTGTACCATAGATCGTTCTCATGCCATGTGGTTACGTTCGGGTACCAGATGGTTACGTATAGTCCCTTGACGACTGTGGTTGTGCTGTTGCAGAGGGCCATGTAGAAGGTCGGGTTATAGACCTCGGTTGGGCCTATCTCGTAGCCGGTCTTGTCTAGGACGAAGTTGTCGCTGTAGACTACCGCGCTCTTCCAGACGACGTTCAGCTGATAGTGGAACTCATCTGTGGTCTCATCCTTCCAGTCGCTGTAGGTCTCGTTGAGCCATCCGCTTATCGGTAGGACTACGGTTCCATATCTTGGATCGTCTGTTCCTAGATCCTTGAAGCTGTCAACGTATCCGTCTTCATCTGTGTACCATCTTCCATAGGCGACTAGGCCGTTGGTTGTTACGCTGTGTCTACTGCTCTCGATCAGTGGGTAGATGTAGTCTCTTGTGATCGCCACATCGAAGTCTCCTACCACGTTTCTGAGTATTAGCTTGGCCGGCGATGGAGGCACTTGGACGAAGATCGTCTTGTTAATCCATTCACCATCACCA
>JAGGRY010000034.1 GCA_021159365.1 Nitrososphaerota archaeon
GTTAAAGGGATCGCAAATAGGATTAAAGATCAAAGCCATAGGAATCTATTATGATCCAAAGGGGTCCACAATAAAGTTGTGGAATCCAGATATGAAGATAGTGATCTAATGGATCCTAAACTTTATTAACCCTTTAATGGATAACGAATGCAGGGAAATGATAGAAAGTCTGCGGATACGGAATTTTAAATCGATAAAAGACATCGAACTCAAATGTAGTAGGATAAACATGTTAATAGGAGAACCTAATACGGGTAAATCTAACATACTTGAAGCATTGGGTATGCTCTCATTCCTCGGCCATGGTGGAAGGTTGAACGAGTTCATAAGATTTGAAACCATGCCAGACATATTCTTCAACAAATCTCTAGACGATCCCATACAGATAGCATTCGACCAAATGTTATTCACGATGAAATTTGAGGATGGAAAGTTTTATGGAACACTTCAACAAGAGGCGCCCATATTTAGCTCAGACTACCATGGAAGTATCGAACTCAGACAACAACCTAAGCTAAAACCGTTCAAGTTTTATAGATTCAGAATTTTGAAAGATTACACGGATAAGCCGGCGGGGCCTCTCCTGCCTCCAACCGGCTCCAACCTACTTGCGCTTATCATGATGAGTAAGTTTGTGAGATCAACTATCGGAGACCTACTTGGCAGCTTCGGCTGGAAGCTTGTAATCAAGCCTTATGAAAAGAAGATTGAATTTCAGAAAGAGTTTGATAACATAGTGGTTTCGCTCCCATACATCAGTCTCTCCGACACGATTCAAAGAATAATATTCTATCTAACGGCAATTCTCTCAAACAAAGATTCCGTGATAGTATTTGAGGAGCCCGAAGCACATGCGTTTCCATATTACACGAAGTTTCTCGCGGAACAGATAGCGTTAGATGATAGAGGGAATCAATACTTCATCTCGACTCATAATCCATATTTCCTCCTATCGGTAATTGAGAAATCTAAAATGGATGTATCTGTGTTCATAACATATCTTGAAGAAGGAGAGACTAAAGTCAAGCAATTGGTGGGTAAGAAGTTAGAGCAGCTTCTAGAATACGATGTCGACATATTCTTTAACCTCGAATCCCTAATTGAGGGATCCTCATGAAGTATTTCGCCGAGTGCAAACCTGATACACTATTGGTAAAGCTCTTAACAGGCCAGGAAGTGGATCATCGGGGAGGAAAGACTAGGTTGATTAAAAAGATGCTTCAATCAAGTGAACCATCTAAGGGATTGATAGATGAAGATCCTCAAAGCCTTCAACCGCCGTTGTTAAAACGATTCAAGTTGCTACGTGATGAACGATCTGTAAGATTAAAGGTCTATGAGGATGATAATGGAAATAGGCTCATAATGGTATCGCCGAATCTGGAAGAGTGGATTATAAGCTCGGCAAGAGAAGCTGGACTTAAGCTAGAATCATATAGCCTACCAAATAAAGGCGAGGATTTTCACAGAATCATAAATCTAGACCTTAAGAAATTCCAGAATCTCATACTAGACCTTAAGGATAAAAGTCCTAGCATGAAAGCTCTTTCAAAGATTCTGAGAAATTAATAGACACAATTATCTTAAGATCTCGCCCACTCTCGGCCATCTAGATGTGTATAGGTTTGGGTTTAGTCTTGGAATTAATGCTGAAGTTATTGCCTGGATGCTTAGATCCAATCTCTTGAAATGATTCTTTGTCAAATATCCTATCGCCCCAATTGCCTCTCCTATCTTCTCGATTCCTGTGAGTTCTTCCATCACCTCTTCCGCCTCCTTCACCTCTTTCCTCTCCAATCTTTCGATAACCTTTGATGGGAACTCGAATCCCATGCTGGATCCGAATGTAACTTTAAGTTCGCGGTCGACGAGCGCGCAGATCTGATGGTTTAGGTATCCGGTGATAGTTCCTGGATATGGTATTAGACCTGCTTCCAATCCAACCCCATAGTCCGATCCATCCATCGAGTTCAACGCTTGATATGCTCTCTCAACAGCTCCACGAAGTACCTGCTCAATTCCGATCGGTTGAGCTGGAATAGAGGTCTCCACCTTAACCGAATAAACCTCTACTTCTCCGAAGAATTTCTTAAAGACCAGTCTCGTGGCCTCGACCTTAACTGGGTTAAGGGATCCGACGACCACCTTCATCTCGTAAATGATCCTAAATAATTCCTTAAAAACAGATGCATCCAAGAACTTTATCATAATGATCTGATGAATGGAGTTGACGAAGTCTTAACAGGGAAACTCGTTTAGCTTGAATCGAGGAGATGTGGTTAAAGGCTTTTTCAATTCATCCAACCTTGGCGTGGATGTATATCATTTATCAAAATTAAAGATTGAAATCCAAACATAATATAATAAATAGTGGCTCCGCGGATGAATCTTCGGCGGTTTGAGGATCTCTAAGATTTTTCCACAAGACTCTTCAGGCGGTGTAGTAAATGAGCGGGAAAATCAGCGTGAAGAGAGCGCTCATAATACTCTTACTCGCCTCCTTCATAGTTAATCTAGGATTCTCAGCCCTAAGCCCAGTCTTCCCCTATCTGGTCCTAGCCTTGAAGGGCGTGCTCAAAGAGCTTCCAGAGCTAACGACGGGAAGTATTCAAGCCCATTTAGGCGCACTTGAATTCGGTTTCCTCATGGCGGCGTTCATGGCCACGAGGGCTCCAGTCGCCATCTTCTCAGGATTTCTTAGCGATCTATTCGGAAGAAAGCGAACCATAGTCTTAGGCATGTTCCTATACCTCGCCTCCGCCACGGGATTCATCCTCGCTCAAGATGTCACATCTCTGATAATCTTCAGGGCGGTTCAGGGAATCGCGTCGGGAATGGTTTGGCCGGTTGCTGAAGCATATCTCGCCGATGTAACCGGGAGATGGCAGAGAGGTAAAGCTCTCTCAGCCTACGTTTCTTCTATGCTTATCGCTGAGCTCCTTGGCCCTGGAATAGGCGTAATCGTTTACAAGGGTTGGTGTACATTCTTCGGCACAGCAGATTATTTAATGGCGTTGAAGTCGCCGATAATCTTCTTAGCTCTCATGACCGTGGCCTCCATAACGACCTTAATCTTCCTCCCAAAGATTACGGTAAACTCCAGCTCAAGCAGCGTCAAGGCGGGGTTTAGGGAAGTCAAGCTCGCCCTACGATCGCTTCCGAAAAAGGTTTCGCGAAGCCTAAAGACTATGTACTTTAACGGCGCCGTAAACGGTCTTGGAATGGGAATACTTCAAACGGCTTTAATAGTCTATGTGATAGAGCTTATAGTTAAGGATCCCGCCTACATAGGCATCTACTACACCATCTCGTCAGCCGCAGCATTACCGGCCTCGATATTTTCCGGCTACATAACCGATAAATTGAAGCGGAGGAAACCCGCGATAATCTTGGGATATATAGTCGGGAGAGGAGTCTTTTTCCTGATCCCGCTCATCAGAGATCCAACGCTACTCCTCCTACTCGCAATCCCAGCCAGCATGACCTTCGGCGTATCAGTCCCAGCCATGCGCGCCCTCCAAGCAGACCTAACTCCACAAGAGATAAGGGGCTCCGTCTTCGGGATCCAGCAGTTCTTCATGAACGGCGGAGTATTTACGGGATCAGTCTTAGGAGGCTGGCTTACCCAAATTCTCGCCGAAAACGTCTACAATTTGATGGGCTTAAACATCGATGGAATAGTTTTGCCATTCTGGATCTCAGGAGTCTTGGGAATCCTCACTCTAATTCTATTCATAATTTACGTCGAAGAGCCGGGATAAATGCATGAACGGAATCCATAAATGAAGCCTACACCTATTATCTAATGGATATGTGTAATCATGAAAAATTAGAATATCTCGGTGGAGAGAAAACCGACGGAGGATTCAATCAATATTTCAGATGTCTTGAATGCGGCGCCGTGTTAGTAATGACTCCGAGTGGAACGGTGTTTAAGATAGGTGGAAGAGATGCGAAGGTTGAAGAAGCGAAGATCCTGGGAATGAAGATAGTTCTCTAAACCCATTTTTTGAACGCATTCCTTAAGGCCTCAAGCTCCCTTTTAATCGCCAACTCATGGAAATCCATAAACCAATCCATGTTCTTCGAAATTTCCCAAAGCTTCTCTATAAGCTCAATACTATTCTTTAGATGCTTTGGAATTCCGCCAGGCTCATATCCTGTTCCAGTAAAGACCTTTACTTGACGTGCAGACCAATCTCCAGGCTGATCAGCTCCTGGAATAAATTCCGCAGCATATCTCTCCAGGGTTGTGTAATCAGCGATTCCGCCCAACGTCTTAATCTTCCCATATTCAGCATAATAGCTCTCATCAGGGCCATAAAGGGGCATATCATACATGTTATAGCAGAGAGCCGTCAAATTTCCTATCGCGAATGCATAGATTTTCTTGAATCCAAGCTTCTTCGCAACCTCATAGATGGCCTTAAGCCCAGGCTCAGAGATGAATCCATAAATTATCAATTCTTCAAGCCTCGACCCCTTCTCCTCAGCGAACTTCGCAAGCCTCTTAAGAGCAATCTCACCGGTTCTCCCACTAGCTTCCGTATCAGGCTTAACAACGATCAAATCCTGGTTTTCAGGAAGCTTAGAGAAATCCTCGTAAACGATCACAAGCCTCTTCGCGGTCTCCTCATCATGATCCCTATAAGACGGACTAACATATCTAGGTCTAACCCAAACCTCCCTGAAACCTACGCCGACATCCTTGAGAGCCTCGTGAAGCCTATAGCCTGGAGCAGCCCTCAAAACATGCTCAAATACTATGGAATCTCCCGCATATTCTCTCAGCGGAGTGAATTGAAGAATTGCCTGAGCGGCGTCTGAAGCGATCTCAAGACATAACTGTGAGAGCTGGTCGCCGACTATGCTTGGATGACAGGCTATCTCCTTACCTGCATCAGAGTCCACGATGTAGACCTCACAGTCGCTTGGAAACCCCTTAACCTTGAAGATCCTAGAACTTTGGCCAGAGAACTCTACCTCCTCGGTTCGATCGACCCCTATTTTGAAAGTTTCAATAAGCCTGTCCAAGATCGATGAGCTAATTAACTCGACCAGATGAGCCCTTCCAGAACATGTGAAAACCAGTTAATAAAACTCCCTCTCCAACTCTAGCGGATTATGGACTAAGAGAATATCCCTAAAGAGCGGGACATTAAAAACGATAAATCAAGACTTTGCCTGGGGAACGAGTGGATTTGATATCAGTTGGCCATACTCTCCCCTCTATGTCATGAAATCTTAAGCCTCTTTTGATGAAAGATTTTAATTTAAGGCGATAAGGTTAGCTCTGGTAAACCATAATTATGAGAGTGAGTCGGTGTCTAAGGTTTGAGCAAGGTTAGGCTAAGGCTCAGCGGAGCCCTAATGTTCGCGGCGAACCTCGTCGGATACTTAACTGGATTCCTGTTCACGGTCTTCATCACACGAAGGCTCAGTGAAGAAGAATTCGGAGTCTGGGCTTTAATCGGATCATTCATAACCTATAGCCTAATGCCCTTCAACCTCGTAAGCTCTTGGATCTCGAGAGACGCAGCCCGAGGAAAGAAGATATTATCCTCCGCCGCAGCCCTCTTCCTACTCCTAACACCGATCTCCATCATAATCTACTTCTCGATAGCCCTCGGATCCGCCGCCGCCATAAACTACGACCCAGGAATAATCGCTCTCGGAATAATAATCCTAATCCCCTACATCCTCCTAATCCTAGGAACCGCCATACAGTCAGGATACGCGCCGCAAAACCTAGGAATAGCGAGAATAATCTTCGAAATTTCTAAAGTAGCTATAGCCTTCTATCTTGTAGTCACCCTAAGAACGGGTTTGATCGGAGCGTTCGTCACTCTTTCGATAGCGTACCTGATCCAAGCAGCCCTACTCCTCCAAAGATCTAAACCACTATTCCAAAAACAAATAAACAAAGGGCTAATCATAAAATGGCTGAAAGGAGCTCCAATAAACACTCTTCAGATCATAAATAACATTCTTGGAGCAACCGACATCGTGTTAATGAGCATAATAACTGGTCAGGCCATGGTAGCTGGCTATTGGCAAGCCGCAGTAGCCGCCTCCGCCCTAGTAACTTCTTCCTCGGCTCTAATGGCCGGGCTCGGACCACGACTGATCTCAGGAGGAACCCAAAGGGACTTAGACAAAGCGTTCGACTTCACAATGATGCTCATGATCCCAATGATCTTCGGCTTCATAGTACTTTCGAGGGACATACTCTGGATACTGAGGCCAGCATATGCGTCGGTTTGGACGGCTGCATGCCTTTTGGCTTTTGCCGGCGTCACTCGAACAATCGGGCGATTTGGGTCAGTTGCTGTATCAGGAACAGATAGGTTCGATCAAAAAGATGACGTGTCGATGAAGGAATACTTAGAGAGCAGAATATTCACTCTAAACAAGCTAAACCTGATCGTAACAACACTCTATCTAGCATCAGTCACATTTTATCTTCTAACATTTGGAAAAGTTTCTATGGCAGAGATTACCATCGCCATAGCAGGAATAAACCTCGTATTTGCGGTAATACGATCTACGATAAACCTAAACCTAATGAGAAAACTCACAAAACTAAGACTAAACCTCAAAAACTTAATCCACTACCTAGCAGCCTCAACTATTATGATAATAGTGGTCTATGTAGTTAGAACATATATTGGCTTACTTCCGGCGAAAGCGATTGAAGCAGCTCCACCAATATTAGTTTTGGTAGCAATAGGCGCCCTAACCTATGGAGCAATACTATACCTCATTAGCAAAGAGTTTAGGTCTTTCCTTAGGGAAGTAGGCCCATTTATTGCTAACATGAGCTTATGAAAATTTAACAAAAATCTCGAGCTTTTTGACTCTTACTGCTTTGAACCGTGAAAAGTCCATAGAGATCATAAAAATTATCTTTCTCGGCCTTCTAACCTTAGAACTACTTAACTGCAAACTTGTAAAGAATGATAAGAATAAATAGTTATCTGTCAGAAATCACATAAGGTAGTCAGCCGATGAGGGCATGTGTAGTTCATAATACATTAAATAGCGTCGGCGGAGGAGAACGTGTATGTCTTGCGGTAATAGAGGCCCTTAAGGAACTTGGATATGAAGTAACGCTCCTTACAGTCGAGCCTACGGAGTGGAGTACAGTTGAGAAGATGATGGATGTAAAACGTATTGTTCGTCCAGACAAAGAAGAGAACATTTTTCCTTTTAAAGTTAGGTTGTTTGGAATCTATATGAGGCTTCTAACGTTTTTGAAGCTACTACAAAAATCAAAATGGGATCTGGTTGTTAATACTCACGGCGATATATTACCGATATCTTCCGATATAATTTACATGCACTATCCTACCTTTGCATTACTTGAGGAGAACCCAGTAAATGTGAAA
>JAGGRY010000037.1 GCA_021159365.1 Nitrososphaerota archaeon
GTCTTAAGAGACTTCATAAGGATAACAATATATCCGCTGATCTATTCTCTCGAAGTCTCCCGCATAATCGCCAAGCCGTTCTCCACGATCCCTGAATTCGCAGTCCTCATATCCGGGATTATCGCAAGCCTATTAATCGGATTGATTTATGTCTCGCCGATCCTGCTAACGATAATCCTAGCTTCCAGATGGAGGAAGAGGAGTCTTCCAAACATAAGGAAATATTACATCATCCTAGCCTTGGCCTTCGGTCTCCTACTTTTCTCGATAGCTGAAGTATCGTCGATAACTATTGTGATGATGCTCGGCTCAGCGATAATAGTCCTAGCATGCATAGCTCTTGGAGCGATACTTCCAACGATAGCTGTTAGATATCTCACCGACAGAAAGAATTAGCTCTTCCATCCACCACTCTTTTTCTAAAGATTATTTCTCAACAAGGCTCTATCGTTGAGGGTGGCTTGGAGGTGGCGGCATAGGCTACCATCGTAACCTTCGGAATCCTTCTGGTAATCCTATTCGATATTCTCTCGAGAAGGTTATGGTCTATCTTGTGCCAGTCGGCCGTCATTCCATCCACGCTCTCGACGACTCTGATTATCACGATGTATCCAAGGACTCTCTCATCTCCCATCACTCCAACCCATCTATCATCGCATACGACTGCGAAGGCTTGCCAAACCTTATCGTAGAGTCCAGCTTTCTTAAACTCTTCCTCAACGATCGCGTTCGCCTCTCTACAGATCTTAAGCTTCTCCTCCGTAACTTCTCCAATTATCCTCACCGCGAGCCCTGGACCTGGAAACGGATGTCTCGAAACGATTTCATCTGGGATTCCGAGTTTTCTCGCAATCTCCCTAACCTCATCTTTATAGAAGTCTCTTAGAGGTTCTATGAGCTTTAGGTTCATCCGCTTAGGTAATGCGCCGACGTTGTGATGAGATTTTATCAAGGCGACTTTTCTCCCAGTTCTCCCGCTCTCAACTCTATCCGGATAGATTGTTCCCTGAGCCAGCCACCTGATTCCCGAAATCTTCCTAGCTTCCTCCTCGAATATCTTGATGAATTCTTCTCCGATGATCCTTCTCTTCTCTTCCGGATCCTTAACTCCCTTAAGCTTGCTCAAAAATCTCTCATGGGCGTCAACTATCTTAAGATTTCTTATCCCTATTCTTCTAAGAGAGTTCTCGACTTGCTCAACCTCGTCCTTTCTCATTAAGCCGTGATCGACGAAGATGCAGTATAGTCTATCGCCGACCGCTTTGGAGACTATGGTAGCCGTTGTAACCGAGTCTACTCCACCGCTTACGGCGCAGATCACTTTCTCATCTACTCCAACCTTTGATCTGATCTCATCTATTAGCTCCTTGATCCTATCTCCTGGATTCCACCAAGCCTCTATTCCACAAATTATTCTCAAAAAATTTTCTAGAATCTTCTCTCCATATTGGGTGTGAGTTACTTCTGGATGGAATTGAGTTGAATAGATCTTCGCTCCATCGGTCATCGAGGTTATCGCTCCATCCTCGCTTATGCTCGTGGCCTTGAATCCCCTTGGAGGCTTAACAACCGTGTCTCCATGGCTCATCCAAACCATCAGCTGATCAGGTAATCCATCGAAGAGCACGTCCTTCTCCAAGATCTTAACAAGAGTTCTACCATACTCTCTAATTCTCCCAGTCTTGATCTCGCCTCCGAGAGTCTTCGCGATCAATTGATGGCCATAGCAGATTCCTAGAATTGGGATATTATAGGAAATGAGCTTCATGAGATCTATCTTCGGAGAGTCTGGGTCGAGGACGCTTCTAGGTCCCCCTGAGAGGATCACCGCTCCAATCCCGCCCTCATCCAGTTTCTTGAATGTTTCCTCCGGATCAACGATCTCCGAATATACTCCAAGCTCCCTGCATCTCCTAGCTATTAGGTGGGCATATTGGCCTCCGAAGTCTATCACGAGAGCCTTAAGCCTCTCAGCCATCGGTCTCCAAAATATATTCGTCAAGGCTTCAAATAAATTGAGTTGCAAGCTTAAAGAGGAAACAGATTTATCCAAAGCATTTCCGCGACTATAATCGATGAGCGGAGGAGATTTCGTAAAGGTTCCAGTGTTAACCTCTTATCACCTACTCCATCCCAAACCGGCGGTGATAGTGGTTTCATTAGACTCGAATGGTAAGCCTAGTGGAATGACGGCCGCCTGGACTTCACCCGTCTCCATGAAGCCTCCATTGATCTCGGTTTCAATATCTCCTAGAAGATACACGTATAAGCTCATCAAGGAGACCGGGGACTTCACTGTAAACGTATTGGATGTAAATCTCGTCGCTGAAGCTCACTTCTTCGGGACACGTTCAGGTAGGAGGGTTGACAAGTTCGCGGAGAGCAAGCTGACAGCCGAGAGATCATCAAGAGTTAAGTCTCCTCACATCAAGGAAGCGCTGGCGGTCTTAGAATGCAATCTATATCGGGAGATAAAATTAGGTGATCACATCTTGATAGTCGGCGAAGTGTTGGAAGCATATGTAAAGCCGGGAGCGATGAAGCGGGGAATATATGATCCAAAGGTCGCCAAGGTCTTGATGCACTTAGGCGGCGTAGGCTACATAACGATCTCGGATGAAATAATAACTCCATAAAGCTCATTTAGTTCCATTAAATGATAGATTTGGCGAAGGAGCTTGATAGACATTACATCCCAACGAGATATCCTAACTTCCATCCTGAAGGAGCGCCGATGGATTACTACACGAAAGCTGATGCAGAGAGGGCGATAAGAAATGCGGAAGAGGTCATTAAATTCTGCAAGAGTAAGATTCCTAAAGATAGATTATGATGGGATAATCAATTACTTGAAGAATTATGCGAAAGATGCTTTGAGGAAAGGCGCGAAGCTAATCCTACTTTATGGATCTCTTGCAAGAGGAGACTATACGGCGACATCCGATGCGGATATCTTGATAATCTCCGATAAATTCAAAGATATTAGAATAATCGATAGAATGCTTGACTTCCTCGATCCAAGCTCTCCAATAGATATAGAACCAAGGATATTGACAACAGAGGAGTTTAAGACTTTGATCAAGAAGAGGGATAGGTTTGCTTCAGAAGTTCTCCGCGATGGGATTGTTTTGATCGGCGACATGAAACTATACAGGGAGTTCAAGTCATTGGCTAAGGAATCTGAGAGAAATTGGAGATAGATTTATCTTCACGTTTCATTCGATGATCTTGAGATGATAAGCATAACATTTGAGATGATACTCTTCCTCTTAATAGGCGGAGTGCTTGGATACATCGTCGGAAAGCTCTTGAAGACGATCATAGCTTTAATTCTCTTGATAATAGCTTTGAGCCTGATAGGGATAACGTTCCTAAACATTGATTACTCCTCCATAATATCGTCGCTGAGGCCGCTGGTGGAATCATTCATAGCATTCATAAAGTCGAGGATCGAGCTCCTCGTAGGATTCATACTCGGAGTAATAGTTGGAATACTCAAGTAACTTTACGGGGATTAAGCTTCACTCTTATTGAAGAGATAGGTTCCGATGCTCATCGTCGCCGCGCAGAGGAAGACGGTGACGGTCAGATCTATCCAAGGCGAGATCGAAAACATATTTGTTAAGCAACCTCTCAATCCGTCGACGATATAGGTTAATGGGTTCATGTATATCATAATTCTCAGCCAGCTCGTCGTGCTTTCAAGCGGGAAGAATGCGGTTGAGAGGAATGTGGCGGGCATCATGACGAGATTCATTATCAAGGAGAATGCATGTGGGTCTTCCATCCTCGAAGCCAAGGCAATTCCAAACCCAACCGCGAAGAACGCTATAAGCAGCATCAGGAATAGGCCTGGGATTAGTCCCATTAAGTTGATCTTGACTCCGAAGAGGATGCTGACGGCGAGGATTATGAATCCTTGGATGATCGAGACTGTTGCTCCGCCGAATGTTCTCCCTATAACTATTGAAAGCCTGCTAACGGGTGCTACTAAGATTTCTTTTAGGAAGCCGAATTGTCGATCCCAGATTATAGATACTCCGGCGAACATCGATGCAAATATTATCGACATAGCGATCATCCCTGGAGCGAGGAAATCGAGATAACTCATCCCAGTTATTAGTCCTGGAAGCTTGATAGGTCTTAGGCCGAGTCCTAAGAATGCGAGGAAAAAGAATGGTTGAATGATGTTTGCTATTAGCCTGCTTCTAGCTCTCATGAATCGTTTAAGCTGTCTCATCCACATCACATAGATCGCTTGAAGTTCGGGTGAGTTCATCTTCATCTCCACCTCCTAAATCTTGGAGGAGGCCTCCTAATCGTCGGCTTCGCTTCTTCTCTAATGGTCTTTCCCGTGAAGTTTAGGTATACGTCTTCGAGGGTCGGCTCCCTCAGGGTGATCGAGCTTATCCTGATTCCATTTTCTTCAGCGATCTTGATGATTTTCGGGATCTTCGTCTCTCCTATCTCAACATAGATGCTCAATTCCTCTCCATGATGCTTTACATCTCTCACCCAGCTAATGGATTCTAGAATATTCTTCAATCTATTTGGCTCTGAACATCTTAAGGTTATGACATCGCTTCCTATCATATCCTTCAACTTCCTCGGAGAATCGACTGCGAGGATCTTTCCATTATCTATTATGGCGACTCTATCTGAGAGCTTATCGGCTTCCTCAAGATAATGGGTTGTCAAGAATATCGTGATCCCTTCCTTCTTATTCAATTTCATGATGTAGTTCCAGATGGCTCTACGGGTTTGAACATCTAAGCCTAATGTGGGTTCATCTAGGAAGAGGATCCGCGGATGATGGATGAATCCCCTCGCTATCTCAAGTCTTCTTCTCATTCCACCGGAATAGTTCTTGACGAGTTCATCGGCTCGATCCGCTAATCCAACGAGCTCCAATACTTCCTCGATCCTCTCTTCTCTCTCCCTCCTGTTCAGGCCATAGAGTCTCGCGTGGAAGTCTAAGTTTTCTCTACCGGTTAATTGGTCGTCGAGGGCTGGTTCCTGGAAGACCACTCCGATGGATCTTCTAACGAGATCTGGTTGCTTAACGACATCATATCCGCATACTTTGGCCTCTCCCTCACTCGGCTTCAATAGAGTCGTCAGCATCTTGATGGTCGTGGTCTTCCCAGCTCCATTAGGTCCTAGGAATCCGAAGATCTCGCCCTCCTCGACATCTAAGTCTATGTGATCTACCGCCATGAGCCCGTCGAATCTCTTAGTCAACCCCCTAGCCTCGATTATCGCCATTCGAGGATCTTCGGTTGTCGGCGGATAATATAGATTTTGTAACTGGAGGAGTATTATTCTCGGCGTTAGACACAATTCTAATATCGTCGTATTACAATATGTCCAGTAGGTGATTTACGTTGGGAACTGTGATAAGCATACGAGTGCCCGAGGAGCTTAAGCGGGAGATGGATAGGCTTAGAGGTGAGGTGAATTGGAGCGAGGAGATCAGGGAGTTCATTAAGAGAAGGATCGAGGAATATAGGAAGAAGAAGATCTTCGACGAGCTTGTCGAGTATATCAAGACCTTGCCTGAAGCTCCTAAAGGAGTTGCACGAGAGCTGGTGAGAGAGAGCCGTGATAGTGGTTGACTCTTCAGCCTTCACAAGATTCTTGATGAAGGAAGAGGGCTGGGAGAAGTTAATCCCATATCTCAATCCTGATGCGGAGCCGTGTTCAGTGGATCTCCTGATCGTGGAGGTGGTTAATGCTATCTGGAAGTATGTCGAGAGGTTTAAGCGGATAAATGAGGATCAGGGATTAAATCTTCTTGAGCGGGTGATGAAGCTCGTAGAGGAGAATGTGCTAAGATTAGAGTCGGCTTCAAGCTACTTGAGAAGCGCCTTGGAGATTTCCTTGAAATATGGAATCACGGTCTATGATAGCCTATTCATAGCGCAGGCCAGAAGCCTAAATGTGAAGCTCGTTACAAGTGATCGAAAACAAGTTGAAGTCGCTCAAAATCTCGGAGTAGAGACGATATTCATAGAATAATTCTGGGTTTGGTGGGCCGGGTGGGAGTTGAACCCACGACCTCCGCCTCGTAAGGGCGGCATCATACCGCTAGACCACCGGCCCAATTTTTCATCATTTAGATGTTCATGTTATTCTATTTTCCTTTTTCTTTATTTGAGGGAGATGATGGCCAAGTTTTATTGGATTGTTTTCTGGTTTTTCGGGGTTTAGTCCTGATTCTTCGCCGCAGATCTTCTCATCTTTTATCGTTCTATTCGTTGAGCGGGTTTCGAGTTCTCCTTAGCGTCTATGCATGGATTATCTATGCATCGTTTTGGATTCTATTGATTAGAATTTCTTCTTTTGAGGCGTTTTTCATCGGGTTTTTCGGTATTACCGAGTATTACCCATAAAATCTGATGCTTTCAGGTGGTTCTAGATTATAGAATTGAGTCTAGAATAATGGGGGTTAAATATGAGTCTAAGCCGATTTTCTCCGAGCAAGTATGAGTAGAAAAATAGGTTTAATTTTCCTAATTTCGCTGCTACTACTGTCGACTGTCGCCATCGCCAGCACAGCGTTCATAGCGCCAGTTTCTTCGCAGGATGGAAAGACCGCATGGCTAAAGATAGTGACTACTTCTTGGAAGGGTGTTAGCTGTGGAATCTACGACGGAATTAGGACTGGATTCGCGGGCGATGACGTAGGCGTTAACACGCCTATGTGTCCTGATGGATCTGGATTCGCCGAGAGATTTAATGTGACAAGCCAAGAGGCCTTCGTAGAGGTATATGGTATTAAGCCGAACTTCGCGTTATTCGAGCATCAGGGAACCTTTGAGCCGAACGCTACTGGATTCGTGAAGATCTCTTGGGACGTCGATGATCACTGGGGTCTCCTAATCTTGGTTAAGGCCAAGAGCTACTATGGAACTAGAATAGGTGAAGGAGACCCATTCAGCGGAATAATAATGTACGCCCTACTGATACCACCTAGAAACGTGACGGGGCCAGCCCTAAGCCCGAGCGTGGTCGAGAAGATAGCCAACCTAACTGGAGTAAGCTCATATACTAATTATGATACGATATTGAAGGCCAACTTCTCGCTAAATCTATATGGAACCTACACATGGCATACCGACGAGAACGTTGTAGGAGGCGAGGAGCCTGATGAGCTTTCTGACGACTACTTCGACTTCTCGGCATCTGGTCCATTCGATTACTTCAACGGCAGCAACGTCGATCTAGGAACCTTCGCCACGATCTTCGGTAATGAGACCGCCGAGGGCACCCCGGTCAACGCTTGGGTTGCTAAGGCCGCTAAGATCTTCAAGCTATTCCACGTTCACTCATGGTATGATGTCAAGGATAATCTGAGCTTCGCCCAGATCAAGAT
>JAGGRY010000039.1 GCA_021159365.1 Nitrososphaerota archaeon
ATCATAATAGATTCCTATGGCTTTGATCTTTAATCCTATTTGCGATCCCTTTAACAGTAGTTGATGGATCTTCGGATCTATCTCCTTATTTGGCTTGAACGTCTCCACGTCTCTTAATCCAACTATGAAGAGGGTTATCGCTTTACCTCCATTCTCAACGAGCTTTATCAAGTCTCTTAACTGTCTCCTGGCTCTAATGGACGGCGCATCTGGATATGATGCATGTCTATCGATTCTTTGGACTGCGCTCTTGAGTTCTAGATATATCTCCGCGTCTCCTCGTTTTATCAAATAGTCTATCATAGAGTTATTCAGTTTCACATTTCTCTTGATTATCTTGTATCCGTGTAGCCAAGGTATTAGTTCGAGGTCTAAAGCCTTCTCGAATGCTTTGCCCTGAATCCATGTGTCGATCAATGCTCCGTATTCATTCACCGCGATCGAGAACAATCTATACTTGGTCTTCTTCGGCTTCTCGAATTTTAGGCAAAATCCTTCTTTGCCTTTGATCAAGTATTCTTGAAGTCTTCCCGTGTTGTTTATGTGCGCGAAGTTCCTCCTGTTATCCACAATTACCTCAACCACAAATCTATTGATTCTCCTAATTATTTTGCACGATTTCACGGATCTTAGCTTAAGCAGGATTGGATGTTCCCTCTTATCGATTCTCAACTCATCCAGCATCTCATCGAATTCACCATTAATAAAAAATAAAAGAGTTGGATGCTTAAGATGATCTCCATAGACCGTGTAGATTACAGTATATTCTGGCCGTGATTTTCTCGGCGTCCACTCCGAATTCCGCTTCAGGCTTATCACCGGGTTTTAGGAAGCATCTATAGGATTTGTCATCGGCTATAAGTTCTATCCACTCTATGTAATGCTTCTCTTCCATTGGATGTGGAATTGATCCCACCCTGATCTTTACTCCTCTCTCGGTTCTTTCAATTACGGGAACATGTTTTTCCTTGCCGATATCTTCGCTCTTCTCTTCGAGTAATTTCATGGGCTGGCCGCAGCAGATGAGCATTCCTTTTCCCGCGTGGATTACTTCAACCATGTTTCCGCAGATCTCACATCTATAAATCTGGAGTTTCTCGGTCATTTAGGGCACTTCTTTTAGAGCTGTTTCAGGGCTTTCATGAAGTATTCTCGATGTTTCTTCTCTTCCTCGAGTATCTTCTTGAATAGGTTTGCGGTGGCCTCGTCTCCAAGCTTCTCCGCGTCTTCGATTATCTCTGTATAGAGTTTTATCGCACCTTCCTCATCTCTCACATCCCGCTCGATCATCTCAGCTGGTTCTTCTCCGACCTTTATCTCCTCTGGTTTTGTGGTCGGGGTTCCTCCCAGCTCCACCAATCTCTCCGCTATGTCTTCGGCGTGCCTCATCTCCACTATCGCTATCTTCTTGAGCTCATCTCTTATCTCCTTCTTCGGATGCTTCCATGAGACGTGTTGCCACATGTATTGGATGCTCACTTGAAGTTCTCTTGCTATCGCTTTATTCAACTTCTCTAGAAATTCTTTCGAGCTCATGTTCCATCAACCAACCTTCTTGTAGCAGAACCACCAATCATAACACTCGAACTCCTTGGCCTTCGCCTTCTCCAATCTCTCCTTGGCGGTCTTTTCATCGCTTGCTGGAGGTATTATAACCTTGTCTCCGATCAATTCATTGTTCGGCCAATTCGCCGGCATGGCTACTCCCTTCTCATCAGATATTTGAAGTGCTTTCACGGCTCTTAGGATCTCATCCATGTTTCTTCCAAGCTCCTGTGGATAGTAGATCATGGCCCTCAATATTCCCTTTGGATCTATTATGAAGACCGCTCTAACGGTGTTCGTTCCCTTGCTTGGATGGATCATTCCGAGGAGCTTCGCTATCCTACCCTGATCATCGGCTATTATCGGGAACTTTATCTCTATTCCAAGCTTCTCCTTTATCCACTCCTTCCACTTCATGTGGCTGAAGACCTGATCTATACTCAATCCTATCAATTCACAGTTCAGCTTCTTGAACTCCTCATATCTCTTCTGGAATGCTACGAACTCGCTTGTGCAGACTGGGGTGAAGTCCGCTGGATGAGAGAATAGGACCACCCATTTACCCCTATAATCTTCTGGAAACCTTATCTTTCCACTCGTCGTTTGGGCTTCAAAACTGGGAACCTTCTCCCCTAGTAGGGGGAGGCTTGGTTCGATTTTCTCAACCATGTTTTCACGTTATCTTTATTATTTGGTTTGAGTAATAAGCATTATGGTTCGATTTTCGGACTTCGAGCTGATCAAGCTCTTAATGAAGAATTCGAGGACTCCATACGTCAAGCTCGGCGAACTCCTCGGAGTATCTGAGACGGCCATTAGAAAGAGGATCAGGAAGCTCGAGGAAGATGGGGTGATCAGGAGGTATACGATCGAGGTGGATCCGAAGAAGCTTGGATTCAAGGTGAATGCATTGATAGGGTTGGATACGGTTTCCGAGCGATTCATCGCCGTGATAGAGGAGCTTAAGGCCATGGAAGAGGTTCTAAGCCTATACTCGGCCAGCGGCGATCACATGATCCTCTTGGAATGCTGGTTCAAGGACTCCGATGAGTTGACGAGATTCGTCAAGAGGCTTGAATCTATTCGTGGAGTAACTAGAATTTGTCCAGCGATAATTTTGGAGAAGTTGAAGTAATGGATGTCGATCTATCCTATACCATCGTCTTCGGCACTTTGAGATGGCTTGGAGTTTAAGCCCTCAGTCTTCCATAGCCTTGACTAAGCATATCTTTGGGGTCTCATCCCTGTTAATGGATATCTTCTTACGATAATCAACCGTTCAGAGTTATCGCGGATCCCGATGCTATCCGGCTTCCTTAAAGGATCTGTTCATAGTCAAAGTCCTTTTCAACCACTTAGAGCAATCCACATTTTAAGGTTCTCCAATATTCGCCGGGGGCGGGATTTGAACCCGCGCGGCCCGAGAGGGCCACGGGCTCTCCTGCACGGCCAATTCTTAAAATTGTCTCAAGGCCCGCGCCTTAATCCTGGCTTGGCTACCCCGGCACGTATTTAATCTCCTCTCGCCATTTTTAGATTTTATTCCGGTTCTTCGCCATGCTCCGGATCGTTGTTTCAACTATGTAGTCTACCGTCGTATATCTCATCTATATTGTTAATCTATAGATTATGTTGGGAAACCATATATTGAATCCGCGGGAGTTTATAGTTGAGGATGAGCGGGGAAGCATCCAAGAGAAGTTTGATCTTCGCTTTCGCCATAGTCGCTGTGGCGATGTTTTTCGTCGGATATCTCGCATCGGCTCTCGCTTCATCGAACATATCGCAGGTAGGTGCTAAGACCGTGACCAAGACTTCATCGAACATATCGCAGGTAGGTGCTAAGACCGTGACCAAGACTGTGGTTGAGACCGCTGGATTAAACCCCAGGCTTAACGTCGCTGGATCCACGACGGTCACCCCGATAGTGGAAGAAGCCGCTAGGAGGTTCTCCAAACTCTATTCAGGTTTTAAGATCTCGGTGGCCGCGATCGGAAGCGGTCCTGGAATCAAGGCCGTTGGAAGCGGTGAGGTCGATATAGGGATGGCTTCAAGAGACTTGAAGGAGAAGGAGGTTGAGCAGTGGCCTGATCTCAAGCCATTCAGGATCGCCATGGATAGCATCGCAATCGTCGTTCACCCATCCAACCCCGTGAACGGGTTAACTCTAGAGCAGGTTGCGAAGATCTTCGCTGGAGAGATAACAAATTGGAAGGAGGTTGGAGGACCGGATAAGCCCATCCACGTGATCACGAGGGAGAAGGGTTCTGGAACGAGGGACTGCTTCGAGCACGCGGTTATGAAGCCGTTTGGGAAGGAGATCTCGGCGAAGGCCATGGTTCAGCAGGGTAACCCGAAGGTTAGGGCCGCTGTCGCGAACGATCCTCTCTCGATAGGATATGTCTCCTTGGGATTCGTGGATGAGACCATTAAGCCCCTGAAGATCGATGGGGTTGAGCCCAAGATCGAGAACGTCTTGAAGGGAACCTATCCAATTAAGAGAAATCTCTATGTCATAACCAAGGGTGATCCGGATCCAGCGGAGCTTATGTTCATCGGATATCTGTTGTCCTCCGAAGGCCAGAAGATAGTCGAGGAGCTCGGATACATTCCATTATACTCGGTGAGCTGAGATGAAGACCGATGAGCTGATTAAAATCTCCACTTCTTTATGCGCCGGCTCCTCGATCCTCGTCGTCTTCCTAATCTTCGGATACACGTTTCTCGAGGGATTACCCGTCTTGATAAAATATGGTCCCAGCTTCTTAACAGGGCTTTACTGGAAGCCTTACGCAGATCCCCCGCAATTCGGCCTCCTACCAACTATCGTTGGAACCCTCTCGGTTTCCGGGCTCGCGATCTCGATGGCCACCCCCATAGGAGTTCTTGCGGCCATCTATCTGGCCGAGTATTCTGGAGGCGGATTCCTCAAGAGTCTCATCGAGTCGGCTACCCAGCTTCTCGTCAGTATTCCCTCAGTCGTCTTGGGATTCATCGGCCTCGTATTCCTCGTCCCGACCCTGGCCAAGACCTTCGGCGGATGGGGTTTCAGCATCCTAGCAGGCGGAATAGTCTTAGCCATAATGACCCTTCCACACATAATCTGCATCTCAAGCGACGCTATCAAGGCAGTTCCTAGAGAGTATAGGTATGCGAGCTTAGCCCTCGGAGCATCTAGGTGGCAGACCATTAGGAGAGTTGTCCTACCCGTTGCCAAGTCTGGGATCTTGGCCTCGATAATCCTCGGGCTCGGAAACGCCATTGGGGAGACGATGGCCGTCCTCATGGTCATAGGCAATCCTGAGGTCCCCTATATCCCGACGAGCATCTTGGATAGGGTTAGGGTCTTAACTTCGACGATAGTGATAGAGTTCAATTACGCGGTTTGGGGATCTGATCAGATGAGGGCGCTATTCGCCATCGGGGTAACCCTGTTCATCATAACCGCGGTCGTGAACCTCGTGGCATTCTACATCCTAGGAGGGAGAATCTATGCGAAGAAGGCCTGAGATCTTGATGGAGGTTCTGACTTGGATCGCCTCGTTCATCCCAGCGATCATAGCGGGGACTCTCATCTCATTCCTGCTCTTCAACGGAGCCTCCGTGATAAACTGGAAATTTGTCACGGGCTTCCCCGAAAGAGGTGGATTGGAGGGCGGGATCCTGCCGGCGATAATAGGCTCGATCTATATCTCAGCCCTATGCATGTTGATAGCCGCCCCGATTGGAATTGGAGCCGGAACCTATCTAGCCGAATATGCGCCGGAGAATATCTTCACGAAGGTCGTCAGGTTCTTCGTCGAACTATTGGCGGGTATTCCGTCGATAGTGATAGGATTATTTGGATACGTGTTCTTGGTTCATGGCCTCGGCCTCGGTTTCTCGATCCTCTCAGGAGCCATCGCCTTGGCCTTCATGATCCTCCCGTGGACCATCAGGGTCTCGGAGGAGGCGATTAGAGCCGTTCCTAGAGAGTATAGGTATGCGAGCCTAGCCCTCGGAGCATCTAAGTGGAAGACCATTAGGAACGTGGTTTACGCGGCCGCCAGACCCGCGATAATAACGGGCTTAATGCTTGGGCTGGGTAAGGCCGTTGGAGAGACCGCCGTCGTCATGATGACCGCTGGGATGGGGATCACGGGATATATCCCGGTCTCTCCATTGGATTCGGCTAGAACTCTTCCAGTCCACCTCTACTTGATAGCGGGAGAGATCGCGAACACGAGTGAGGGGTTGAAGATGGCTTATGGAACGGCTCTGGTATTGTTGGCGTTGTTCCTCATGGTTAGCATACCGTCCATCATGTTTAGAAACTATTTCATCAGGAGGCTGTATGGTGATGCAGGTTAAGAAAACTCTCTTGAAAGGGGTTTTAGAGTATAGGCCGATCCTGAGATCCGTGAAGCTGAACGCCTGGTATGGTAGGGTTCACGCGCTTAAAGACGTGGACGTGACTATCCCGTCGAAGAAGATAACGGCGATAATGGGGCGGCGCGAGAGTTGAGGGGAAAGTATACTTTCACGACGTGGACATCTACTCAGATTCAGTCGACCCATATATGATTAGGAGGAAGATTGGAATGGTCTTCCAGAAGCCCATACCGCTGCCCATGTCCATCTACGACAACGTGGCCTATGGACTGAGAGTGAACGGAGTGAAGGATAAGAAGGTTCTCGATAAAGTCGTCCGAGAGAACTTGGAGAAGGTCGGCCTATGGGAAGAAGTTAAGGATAGGCTTAGAGACTCGGCCTTCAATCTAAGCGGAGGCCAGCAGCAGAGGCTGTGCATAGCCAGAGCCTTGGCCGTTGAGCCGGAGGTGATCTTGCTCGATGAGCCCACCTCATCCTTAGATCCTGCCTCGACTAAGAGGATTGAGGAGCTGCTTAAACGGCTCTCAAGAGATTACACGATAGTGATCGTCACGCATAACGTTCATCAGGCCATGAGGCTCGCCGAGCACGTGGTCTTCATCTTTGAGGGGAAGGTCATCGAGCAGGGAGATGCTGAAGAGATCTTCAAGAACCCGAGGAGCATCCTCACGAAAGCATACATAAAGGGAGACTTCAGCTAAATCTCAACCCTTAACAAAGTTAGAGGTTTTGAGTCTGTTTAGAAGGTTATTGAGGTGCGGGTTCTCCTAAGCTTTCCCCGCCTCTTCATGTCCCGATACTTATCGAGGATCTTCTCCCAGCCCTCTCCGACTAGGATGGGCTTCCCTTCCTCGACCGCGTCCACGATCAACGGATTCCCTCGCTCGAGCATCCTCAACGCCTCCTCCAAGGTATATGGATGCGGCTCGATCGGAATCCTTATCCCCTCGGTTAGGTCGAGTAGGGTCTTCAACCTATCGAGATATGGTTCGTTGAAGTCGCCTATCAGAAGAAGATCATAGTCGCTCCATGGGCCATGGTCTCCCCTAGCCCTAGACCCGAAGAAGATCGCGGCGTGAAGCTTCACCCTTCGCGAGACCCTCTTAACGTATTCTCTGAGCTCATCGCTCATGCCCGCTCAGCCTC
>JAGGRY010000029.1 GCA_021159365.1 Nitrososphaerota archaeon
TATATCAGCTATTATCGGCTTTAGGATTTCTGCCAGGTCTTTTGGTTTGATTAAGACTAGGGTTTTCTCGGATCCTCCTCCAGCTAGAACCTTCTTCATCATCAAAACTTTTTCATCAATTATGCATCGTATTCTCTTCATAGAGTTTAGGAGCGGTGAAACTGCCCCTATTCCGATTCCTAAGAGCTTTAAGACTTCGCTTGGCTTTGCGAGTCTAACATAATTGGCGTTTAGAACTTTCCTCAATTTTTCTAAGTCTATCTTTCTGTTTCCTTGGATTATCGCCGCTATCGGCCTATCATCCGCTATCAGAATGATCGTCTTAACTATCTCGCTTGGATCGGCTTTGCTTCTCTCAGCGGCCTCTTCCACGGTTCTGACAGGCTCATCGAATTGAAGGATCTTCGCGTCTAAGTCATGTTCTTCGATGAATTTCTTAACCTCCTCTACCCCAGACATCGCGTTACATCTGGATGGAGAATCTAGATAAATCCTCTCTCACTTGATCACCAAATATTGTGAGGTTAGGATCAAGGCTCCGCCGAGGATTATGCCTATCGATATCTCTTGACCTAGCATGAAGTATCCGAAGATTATCGCGCTTAGAGGCTCCAGATAGGTTATGGTTGCAGCTTCCTGAGC
Source organism: Nitrososphaerota archaeon (assembly GCA_021159365.1). Taxonomy (GTDB): domain Archaea; phylum Thermoproteota; class Nitrososphaeria_A; order Caldarchaeales; family Wolframiiraptoraceae; genus AUK039. The sequence goes on from JAGGRY010000029.1 coordinate 643, forward strand.
CTTGAGCGATCTCAAGCCCTTGAGATATAGGGTCACAGCGACTCCCGTATTCAAGACGCCCATCAAGAACAGTAGGATGAATGAATTCAGACTTAACGGAGACTTTATGAGAAGTAGGGATGGTGAGAGTATTAAGGCGCTTACGAGGTAAGAATACATGGCGACCGTATAATATGAGAGCTTGGCCAGAGTTTGCTTTGAATAGATCACGAAGCCCCCATATGATGTGGCCGCTAAGAGGCCGAAGATTATGCCGAGGATGCTTAGCTCTCCTGAGCCGAGGCCTTGACAGGAGATTAGGAAGACGCCGAGGATCGAGAGCACGATGGCGATCACTATCTTCTTCTCCAGCCTTTCATCGAGAACCGATGGAGCCAAAACGGCGACGAAGACGGGTGCTAGATAATTTATCAGGACTGCTGCTCCGATGGGTATAAGCTTCATGGCCTGGAAAAGGAAATACCAGCCTGCGGCGAGTAAAGCTCCGAGGATCACCAGCCTCTTAAAGAATCCGTTAACTTTGAACGTCTCCAAGCCTTTCACAAGAATTGAAACAATTATCAGGGTTAATCCTCCTATCAAAACCCTGAAGAATGTAATCGTGGTTGGATGAAGCTCAACTAGGTTAACTATGACTCCATTTGATCCCCAAAGTATTGATGCTAATCCGATGTGAAGATATGCTGACAGCTTCTTCATATCCTGAACTCAGGTCATCCTGATGAAGAGTTCGTTTATCTTTTCTCCCCTATATCCATATTCTCCTCCAACTGAGACATGTTTCTTGATCGTTCCCTTGAATCCTCCCTTCGGCGGATGCAGTCTTATGTATGGTCTCACTCCCTTATCCTTCAGCCTATTTAGGGCCAATTCTCCCTTGTAGATCTTCTCCGCAAGCTGGTCGAGGGAATCGAATCCAAGCTTCTTCAGAAATTCTCCATCGATCCTTCCACCGCCCAATAGCTCAATTCTCCTCAAGAAAGTCTTTATCGTTTTGAGATTCGGCTCTCCCCAAGTTATGTAGTGTTCAACCTTCTTCAACATTCCGATGAAGCTCGGGGTCTTTGGGATTATCGTGGCCCTATTTGCTTTAGTTAAGTTAAGCATTCTAAGGGTTGCAAGCTCATCTCTACTTGCCTTAATTCCACCTCTAATCCTGATAACTAAGAAAGAGTTACATTCATCGCTCAAGCCCCTCTCCCCCACATGCTCGGCAAAACGATCTTGTTCGTATTCCTCAAGGCCATGTATGCGGCGCCTGCAAAGGATAGAGTAGTCCTCGTCTCGCCATAGGTTCTCGTCCAAACATCCTCTACCCCAGCGAGTTCTAGAACTACTCTAGCCGCCTCGCCTGCAACTATTCCAACGCCTCTTGGAGCTGGGATTAACTCTATTCTAACGCTTCCCCATTTCCCGACGACTTTGAGTGGAAGGCTATGAGGCGCCCCACATGCACACTCCCAGCTTCCACATCCTCGTCTAACCGGGATTATGTTTTTCTTCGCATTTCTTATCGCTTTTTCTATTGCTGAGACGACGTGGACGGCTTTACCTGTTCCCAATCCGACGTATCCGTTTCTATTTCCAACGACAACTATTGCTCTGAATCTAGATCTCTCACCGGCGTCTGTTTGCTTTTGAACCAAGTTTATGTCGATTACTTCCTGTTCCAATTCAGGTAATAGGTAGTCTACTATCTCCACTTCGGTTATCCTTAGATGGTTTGCGAAGAGCTCTGCTAGGGATGTTATCCTGCCCTCCTTCACCATCCTTCCAACCTTTGTCCTGGGAACCCATTCCGCTTCGCTCAAGCTTCTTCAGCCTCCTTCAATATCCTCTCCTTGACTTCATCGAAGTGTTTCTCAAGTTCTTCATAAATATCGCCGATCTTGGAGAACTGCTTCGTTTCTAAGCCTTCCTCTCTAATTCTCCGATAATAATCGCTTATATGAGCTCCTTTAATCCTATTTTCATCTGGGAATATTTCTTCTCCAGCTGGAACATCTACTCCCGCGTCGATGAATCCTTTCACCGCTGCGAATACCCTTGAACCTTTAACGGGCTTATGTAATCCTATATCGACTATTGCTTTCTTTAACCCCTTCTTTTTTGCTTGAATTCCCGCGAGGAGTCCTGTTAGATAGGATGCTGGAAGATTCTTTAACCCACCTTTCCACCCATATTCTAGGAGCTTCTTCGAGGTCACGGTCAAGAGAGTTTCATCTCCACCTTCCTTGCATTTAATCACCTGAACTATGATGTATCTATTCGTCTTCCTGATGACGAGCCTCGGAAGCCCGGACTTCGCGAGCTTAAGCCTCATCCTATAATCCGTTAATCCCTCTCTTCTCCTTCTCGGAGGAAGTCGTTTAAGCATGCTCACATCAGCGGCCTCCTAATCAAATTATTCTCTTTAAGGTATTCGAGCATCGCGGCAACCGACTTAAATGCTCCTGCTTTAACCATCTTATAGATCCTCCTATAATCTGATTTTGTTAAGAGCTTCTTATCCCTAAGTTCTCTTAGCTTCTTTCTCTGAGCTCTAACCTTCATCATCCAAAGCTCTTTCCTAGAGATCCTACTATACTTGGCTCCCTCCTTGCTTCCAGGTCCACGCTTTCTCTTCTTCCGCTTCTTGGCTCTAACTCTCGCTCTACTTGTCCCCTTTTCTGGAGCCTTGTAGATCGCTCCATCTTTTATCAAGAATCTTATCTCTTCTCTAGTGATCGCTTCTGAGATCTCGTCAAGCCTCTCTTGATCGAATCTAACTCTATTTACTCCACAGCCAAGGAGATCTGCCGCAACCCTCTTCTGGAACTCAAGCTTCGCCGGCATTTACCCCACCTCCTTCCTCCACTTCTTCAGGCTTTACTGCTTCCACTTCTTCTATCTTCTCCTCTTCTTCTTTCAGCTCTTCGGCTTCAGGCTTCTCCGCTTCCTCAGCCTCGACTACCTCGACCTCTTCTTCAGCTGGTTTCGCGGTGATCGGCGGATTTAATATCTTTAATCCGAGTCTCTCCGCTTCCTCAACTATCATCATTCTCTTACGCATTCCAACGGATCCAGCTATCCTGACCGCGTGAATCTCCGGATCTAGTCCTAGGAGATCTTCAGGCCTATAAACTAAGACCTCCTTGTAGCCGCTTGGATGGAGACCTCTATACTTCTTCGGGGTTCGGTATCCTACCTTTACTAGAGGTGGCCAGCCGCTTCTCTGAAGCCTCATCTTACTATCCTTTCCCCTAGGCCTTCTCCAATTAGGCTTGAGCCTGACGTATCTCCAGCTCTCCTGCCTAACGAATTCTGGCCTCTTAAGCTTCATCAGCCTAACCCACTTCGGAATCTTTATCGGGCTCAACTCTAATCCACCTATCGCGTTTGCTCTTCCGCTCCTCTCAAAGGTTTAGAAGCTTCCTTTTTAGCCTTAAGATCGCTCTGAAGCTGTTTGCCGAGATTCTCGTTGACTAGGTTATGGTTAAGCTATTCTCTCCAAGCTGAGAGAATGTCTTTTCGGACTGAGGCGGGTTCCAGAACCCTATCGATCACGGAGATCACAGGAGTCCTAACCTTTATCGCGTGACCCTTGAATATGGCATGACCTCTTGGAAGCATTCTAGCGGCTTCGGCCACTTCCCCCATGATTCCCTTAAGCCTCTCCAAGTCTATGTCCTCGACCCTGAAAGCGAAGATATTCTGACCCATCTGGGTTGAGACCACCTTATCCACCTCGCTCAATCTCTGAGTGGCGACCACTAGAGGAACCTTATTCCTAGGCCCGGTTGTGGCCAAGAGCTTCATCACTGGAAGCATGGCATCATAGGCTTCCTTCGACGCCGGCGCCTCATGGGGAACTTGTGGAGCGAAGTTGTGGACCTCATCTATGAATATCGCGACCCCGAATCTCGGATTTGCCCTGGCCTCGTGATAGCATACATCTAGGGCGTCTCTGGTCGAGAAGATTATCTCATCCCATCCCTCAACGTTTGAGAAATCTAGGTGGACCAAGGAATTCCTCATTATGAGATCGATTAAGTCTATTGTTTTATCAGCTTCAACTTCGCCGAAGAGAACCTCAGCCTTCTCTTCAAGTGAGCTTTTGATATCTGAAGAATCTATGTCTGAGATTATGTCTAGATAGGTCTCCCTATCCCAAATTAGGGTCTCATTCCTTTCCCGTCTTCTCATCAGGACCGCATATAATGCCCTCGCTTCCTTAGAGTGTGGAGACAATCCGAGCATCTTCCTAACCTTATCATAGAATTCTCTTGGAGCGATTCTCACCTCTCTAGCTACCTTGAACGGCGCCTCGATTCTCACATATCCACCCTTCTTCTTAGCGGCTTCCGCGAGCCCAGGAACGTTGAATTCTCCATCCCAATCTATCACAAGGAGATGGACTGGCTGATCCTTCGGAGTCTGAGTCAGTAACCCCATGAGAATCGTTAGAAGTAGGGTCGTTTTACCGGTTCCAACTCCACCGCAATCCAATAATCCCTGTCTCAGCAGGGTTCGCAGTCCAAGTCTCAACGGGGTATCGGTTGGATAAATGGTTCCAACTCTGATGCTGAGCTCTGATGGAGATAGGAATTGCTTAAGTTCTTCTGGAGTTGGCCTGTAGACATCGATGAGCGGCGGTATTGGGAATAGATAGGGCTGGATTTGACCATCTTCTTCATATCCGACTTGCCAGCATAATGCTTTCCAAGTCTCCCTCTCCATATCTCTTTTTGCTAAGCCGTCTCTGACGAGCTTGTCGTCATAGCTTGAAGTAGGTCTTCTAATAGGATTCAATTCAACTTGGAGGAATATCTTTCTCCCATCAATCTCGACATAGAGATATTCACCCTTATACACCCGTTCTCCTTTAAACAGAGTTATCTCGATTCTATCATGCATATATTCTCCGCTCATACTCAAGACTCTGCCTATTGGCTTCATACGTAGAACTCACCCCATCTGGCCATTATGCTTCCCCAAGATCTCTCCGGGAATCTAGATATTAGAGATTCTAGAACTTCTGCGTATAGGTCTCTGATGAGCCTCTTCGAGATCTTCACCTCTTCATCGGCCATCATCACCATGGCTGGAACGCCTTTACCAGGATCGCATGTTGAAAGAAAATAGGAGAGAACGGTTTCCGCTATTTCATCCGATATATAGCTTGGAAAATCTATTCTGAATGGCAGTATTCTCCTATCGCTTATCGTCTTGAGATAAGTGTATCTGAATGTGAGCTTCACTCTACTCTCGTAATGATCTTTCGGAGGCCATGGATAGCATTCTCCAGCGGATAGAACTGCTGAGAGTATCGTCGAATCCCTGAACTTGGATCCCAAGCTAAGCTCCTTTGAGATGAATCTCTGCTGAGGTCTCTTGACGAATCCAGCCAAGATTACATTCTTTTCATGGCATCTTTCCACAAGCCTTCTCACAGCATCAAGATATTCTCCCTTAAATCGTGGAATTGGGATCAGCGGACCATCGATTATTAGTAGATCGACGTCGTCCACGGCTTTCTCGGCGATCTTCATCAACATTGTCTCCCTCATATTATCCACTCTCGCCATGAACTCCTCTTCATCTTCATTCAAGTTCTGTTCGAGTATTATGGGATTAGCCAATCCTCTCTTAAATCCCGATCCATCTAGCTTCACGTATAGAGCTGCCAGAATCGCTATCATCGCATCTCCAAGGGATATTGTGGAACTTCCAGCATCGGCTGCCGCGACTTTCTCGAATCTCCAGCGATCTCCAACCGCTTTACCTTGAATGGAATTCATTATCTTTGAAAGTGATTTACAGAATTCAGAGGCTTTTTCAGAGAGCTTCCTCTCAAGCTTATCCCTGATCTTCTTAACGAGCTCTGGATAAGTCTTAACCTCTTCTTCAAGTTCCCTCAATTCCTCCAAGATCGAGCC
>JAGGRY010000012.1 GCA_021159365.1 Nitrososphaerota archaeon
GAAAGTGGACTAAACTGAATTCTCATACATAATAATTTTCTAAAACATTCACTAATCTATGTCAGACTTTTTCATTAGAAATAGGGAGGAGGGTTAGAAGTCTTCCTTGATGATCGTCTTTCTACCGTTTGCTTGACATCTTTGAACAGCCTTCCTAACGATTTCCCTAACAACTGCATCGAGTCCGTCGAGCGCGTCGGATGCAAGCCTCATTCCCTCAGGCAGTAGCTCCCTAACCTTTGACTCAACAATTATTCGGCCACGGGGCATTCCAATCTCACTAGGAATATTGGGTTATTTCTGCTAATTTAGGCTTTTCTCGTCCCTTCTACATGGTGCTCTATGGGTAATACCTAGACCGGATTCCAATATAGTTAAATTCGCAGCCAAATCAAGTTTCCTTGGAGATGAGCAAGTTTAAGCCCGAGATTTTCAGAGCCTATGACATTAGGGGAGTCTATGGAGTGGATTTAAGCGAGGATCTGGCGAAGGCGATAGGATTAGCCTATGGAACCATGCTTGGAAATAGAGGAAGAGTGGTGGTTGGAAGAGATGTGAGACTAAGCGGCGAAGCGCTTGCATCTGCTACTGCGGAAGGCTTAGCTGAAGCCGGATGCGATGTCATGGATGTAGGTCTTGTAACTACTCCGATGAGCTACTTCGCAGTAGTTCACTTAGAGGCTGATGGAGGAATCCAGGTTACCGCGAGCCATAACCCGCCTGAATGGAATGGGTTTAAGCTGATCAAGAAAGGCGGTGAGACCCTTTCGGCTGGAGCTGGGATGGAAGAGCTTAGAGACATGGTCTTACAGGGTAGATTTAGGAAGGGTGAGAGAAGGGGAAAGATCGAGAAGATCGACATACTCGAATCATACGTGGAGTTCATAACGTCTAAGGTTGAGATAGAGAGACCGTTGAAGATCGCGATAGATTACTCGAATGGAGCTGCGGCGATATCGTTTCCAAAGATCGCTGAAAGAGTCGGATTGAAGATCGAGGCGTTAAACAATGTTCCAGATGGCAGGTTTCCAGGCCATCCACCAGAGCCTAGGGAAGACACGCTCAAGGATCTTCAAGATCTCGTGGTCAAGACAAGAGCGGATTTTGGAGCAGGATTCGATGGAGATGGAGATAGAGTCGTATTCGTGGATGATAAGGGCAGGATATTGTCGGGAGACATAGCTTTAGCGATCTTCGTAAAGCATTTAGACAAGAAGGGTAAGGTGATCTTCGACGTCTCAAGCAGCTCTGCCTTGAGAGAGGTCATAGTGGAGGAGGGATGCGAGCCTATTGAGATGAGGGTTGGGAGAGCATTTCTCCTAAATGCTGTGAGGGAGCTTAACGCCGTGATGGGAGGCGAGAAGAGCGACCACTTCTACTTCCCAGAGCTATGGGGATTCGACGATGCATGCTACGCCGTTCTAAAGATGGCTGAGATCTTAATCAAGAGCGGGAAGAAACTCTCTGAGCTAGTTGATGAGATACCGCATTATCCATCCATTCCGATAACGACTTTCACATGCCCAGATGAGCTTAAGACTAAGGTTGTTGAGCAAATAGCGAAACACTATGAATCTCTAGGCGTGAAGGTGAGCAGGATAGATGGAGTCAAGGCGTATTTTGATGATGGATGGGTTTTGATTAGGCCATCGAATACCATGCCTCAGATAAAGATGACCGCCGAGGCCAAGACCGAGAAAAGATTGAAAGAGATAGTCGATGAAGCAAAGAAGTTGATAACCGAGAACATAGAGGAGGCTAAGTTGAATAAATAGAATTTTTGAACGAGGTGTTTCCTAATGCCCCTAAGGGTAGCCGTCCTCGATAGGGAGAAATGCGATTCACGGAAATGCGGTCAACCATGTATTAGATTTTGTCCAAGGGTTAGAAGTGGGATCGAGGCGATAAAGATGGGTGAGGACGGCTACCCGGTGATAATCGAGGCGTTATGCGTTGGATGTGGAATATGTGCTTCAAAATGTCCATTCAAGGCCATAACCATAGTCAACTTACCCCATGAACTCGGAAAAGATCTAATTCACCAATATGGCGTGAACGCCTTCAGATTATACAGGCTACCGTATATCGAGTCTGGAGCGGTTATAGGCTTGATTGGAAAGAATGGCATAGGGAAGACGACCGCGATAAAGATCCTCTCAGGTCAGCTTAAGCCAAATCTAGGTAAACTTGACGGCGAACCTCAACTTGAAGAAGTTGCGAGATACTTTAGAGGATCACTGCTCCAAGAATACTTGATCCAACTCTCGAAAGGTGCGATTAAGATCAGCTATAAGCCGCAATACATAGACAAAATTCCGAAGATCGTGAAGGGCAAGGTTGGAGAGATCTTGAAGAGGGTTGCTGGAGAAAACTTTGAGAGAGTAGTCGAACTATTCGAGCTAAAACATCTACTTGATAGAGATGTCTCAGCGCTAAGCGGAGGAGAACTTCAAAGATTGGCCTTAGCAGCATGCCTCTCAAGAGATGCGAACACATTTTTGATAGATGAGCCTTCAAGTTTCCTAGATATTAGGCAGAGGTTTAGGACGGCTTCAGCGATTAGATCTATGATCGAAGATGGCAGGAGGATTCTCGTATGCGATCACGATCTCGCAGTCCTAGACTATCTCTCGGACAAGATCTTCGTCTTCTACGGCAGGCCAGGGGTATTCGGAGTGGTTTCAGGACCATTCAGCGTTAGAGAAGGGATAAACATATTCCTCAACGGATATATTCCATCAGAGAATGTGAGGTTTAGATCTGAGAGAATAATCTTCCACGTTAGACCTCCATCGAGGGTTGAGGAAGTCGAAGGCGGAACGCCGCTCTATTGGCCTAAGATGAAGAAGAGTTATGATGGCTTTAGCTTAGAGGTTCATGAAGGAGAGGCCTATCCAGGCGAGGTGATAGGAATCCTCGGCCCAAATGGAATAGGCAAGACTACTTTCATCAAGCTCCTCGCCGGAATCGAGAAGAGCGATGAAGGATATGAACTCAAGTTTAGATCCATAAGCTACAAGCCTCAATATCCTGAACCGAGAGACGTAATCGTCGAAGATGCTTTAAGAGAAGCGGCTGGAAAGAGATTCGAGTCAGAGATCTATAGGGGTGAAGTGATTGAGCCGCTCTCTCTTGATAGGTTGATGGATAAGAACATGATGGAGCTTAGCGGCGGAGAACTTCAAAAGGTCTCGATAGCTGAAGCTCTCTCAAGAGATGCTGAGATCTATTTGTTGGATGAGCCTAGCGCATATCTAGATGTCGAGGAGAGATACTCGATAACGAAGGTGATCAAGAGGATTGCGAGAGATAGGAGGGCATACATATTCCTCGTAGATCATGATTTAATGGTCTTAGACTTCGCCTCAACCAGACTTATGGTGTTTTCGGGAGAACCTGGTAAAAATGGCATAGCAAATCCTCCAACAGATCTTAGAAGCGGATTCAATCAATTCTTGAAGGAGATGGGAATAACCTTTAGACGAGACGCGGAGACGAAGAGACCTAGGGCGAATAAGCCTGGATCAAAGCTCGATAGGCTCCAAAAGCAGGTGGGAGAATACTATTACCTCGGATCCTAAAGATTGATTCGGGAGTAACGCAACCGTTAATGTGTTTTGAGAAACCCGTGACGAGATACATCGATCTCATAGAGTTGGATAGAATGGGTATGCTTCGAAGCATTGGGTTACTTAACAATATTTCCAAGTAAAAGGTTGGCTGTGTAAAATGATTACTACAAATTCGCCATGAAGCTATATGAGGGTCCTAGCAGTCCAATTCATCCAATTTATCGAGGATCTCCGTAACGTCTTTAAGATGTATGTCCGGATCTCCATGCTGTTTTCGGGAAACCAAGGCGGTCTTCATTCCAAGCTTCTTTGCGGGCTCAACCTCAACTTCCCACCTATCTCCAACATAAAGGATCTCATCAGGCTTTAATCCAAGAGTTTTCATAACGATTAAGTATCCCTCTTCTGAAGGCTTGGGTTCAACGTCATCGCATGTGATCACTAGATCGAAGTCCTTTAAGCTTAATCCGAGACATTTTAAGACTTTCTCCGCGAGCTTCCTACTAGAGTTCGTATGACATCCAACCTTAATTTTCTTGGCCTTGAGATTGGCCAACAGTTTTTTGAGCTCGGGCCTCGGCCTGATATACTTACATGGCTCAACTTTCTCCACGACCACTTCATAGAATACATGCCTATCTATTCCAAGCAGCTTTAATCCCATGCTAATCGTCTTAACTTGATCCTTCACTGAGCGAAATTTTATCTCGGCCTCTCTCAAGTCCACTTTCATCAGCTCCGCTAGAGCCTCTATAACGGCTCTCGTTAAATGCCTTAGATAGTCTGCGGAATAGTAGAGGGTTCCATCTATGTCGAAGATTATGGCCTTTATCCCCAACTCAGTCTTACAGAGACTTGGGTATTGAAAAGCTTAATCCCTAAAAGATCGCCCAACATAAAAATACTTGGTGGAAGAAGTATTCCCAGTTAAGATGATCTGAGCTGGGAGGTTCAGGGATGGCGGCCGAGGCGGTGATAAGCGGAATGGATCCGATCATGCGGGCGATAGTGACGATAAGTGTCTTGATATTCTTCGCCAAGATCTTCGCAAGCGTCTTCTCAAGCTTAAGACTACCATCAGTCATAGGGGAGTTATTCGCGGGAATAGTTCTCGGCCCATATGCTCTTGGAACTGGGATAAAGGTCTTCGGAGAACCACTAGTGGTCTTAAACGATTATGTTGACGCATTCGCGGAGATCGGCGTTATAATGATACTCTTCTCAGCTGGATTGGAGATGGGTTTAGCGAGCTTGAGGAAGGCTGGTGGATGGGCTTTCCTAATAGCCTTCACAGAATCCATGCTATCACTCATCGTTGGATATCAAATCTTCATCTACCTTGGCTACCCTCAGCCCGTCGCATTAGTTGTGGCCACATCTCTTGTCGCAACGAGCTTAGCGGTGAGCGTGAGAATCTTGGAAGACTTCCACGCCTTGACAACCGATGAGGGAACACTTCTCATAAACGCCGCCGTCATAGATGATGTTTTAAGCGTGATAATCCTAGCCGTGATCTCATCTCTAACGATTAAAGGTACAATGGTCTTAAACATTTACGCTGCAGTCAGAACCGCAATAATATTCTTTATACTCTGGGGCTTGATGCTGATGGTCTCCGTCTACATACTTCCGAGAATGATAGAGCAGATGACCATGCTAAAGGCTGAGGGAGCCGTCGAAGCGGCTGCCATTGGATCGGCCTTCATAATGGCAGCTCTCGCCGGAGCTCTAGGGCTTTCGCCGGTGATAGGTTCTTATGCCGCTGGGATGGCTGTCGCTGAGTCGAAGGCTTTGGCCAGAATTAAGGAGTTCATCAGGCATATAAATCAGATCTTCAGCCCAGTCTTCTTCACGGTTATGGGAGCGAAGATAAACCTCACCATATTCAACGATCAAATTCTATTCGGAATGGTGATCTTAACAGTGATAGCCTTCTCCCTAAAGTTCGCCGGAAGCTTTTTAACATCTATGCTAAAGCTCAAAGATGTCTCCAAGGGAATCAGAGTTGGAATTGGAATGGTTCCGAGAGGTGAATTGAGCATAGTTATAGCCTCAATAGCCCTCGCGTCAAACATAATCTCAGACGCAATCTATATGGAGATCGCCGGAATGGTGATCCTAACATCTCTCACCTCATCCATCCTTCTATCAAAGCTCTATGAAGCCGTCCCAGCCGAGGCGGAAGCGGTTTTAGAGTGATGACAATAGTTCATTTATTTTAGATCATTTTAATTCCATGTTAGGTTGATCGTGATTGAGTTCGTTTTTGGATAAACCTATACTCAAGTCTCATACAAGATTTAGCATTATTCAACGAAGCCGCGGCCAATATTCTTAAAACGCGAACAGGATCGTTCCTGAAGCCTTGATGGAAGTCTTTCGAAAGTTTAATAGGGAGTTAATGTGCTGGAGATTGGAATGGTCTGGCATCATTTAATGCTCGACTTGTATGGATGTAAGCCCGAGGCTTTGGGCGATAAAAGCCTAGTGAGGAGAATCTTCGAGGATCTCTCAAAGATTATTGATCTCAGGATGATAACGGAGCCCGTGATAATCTATTATTCCGGGGAAAGCGGTAGTCCGAGCGGCGAAGGCGTATCCGGATTCGTGATAGTTGCCGAAAGCCATCTCTCGATTCACACGGATCTCAGAACAAATTTCGCATCAATAGACGTATATTCATGTAAGGAGTTTGACGCAGAAATAGTTGAGAGATACTTGATCAA
>JAGGRY010000022.1 GCA_021159365.1 Nitrososphaerota archaeon
ATGGAGAACTAATAGAGCTTGTGAAGAAATATCTTCCATGGTCTAGAGAAGGCTTCAACGATCCGAGGCTTAAGCTCACGATCATGGAGGGGAGAGAGTATCTCTCGAAGCAGCCCGATGGAAAATATGATATCATTATAATGGATGCAACCGATCCAACCGAGTTCAGCCCAGCCATAAAGCTCTATACGAGAGAATTCTACCAATTGGCGTTCAAGAAGCTTAAAGATGACGGCATATTGGTGACTCAATCTTCCTCACCGGCCCATACCCTCAAGCTCACTCTCTCAATCCTCAAAACAATAGAGTCTATTTTCCCGAAATCATGCCTCTATTCGGTCTATATCAAGTCCTTTGCATCGATTTGGAGCTTCTCCGTCGGATCCAAGGGACCTCAGCCTTCAAGCCTTACCTCGGAAGAGGTCGATAGAAGGCTTAGGGAAAGGAATGTGACTGGGTTAAGATTTTATTCAGGTGAAATCCATAGAGCCCTCTTCAGCCTAACCGAAGCCCTTTTAAGAAATTGGAAGACCGAGCCTCAAATATTGACCGATGAGAAGCCCCTGACCCTTGATGCGATAGTAGACATCTTTCACCCATCTCTTGTAGGAGAATCTTCTAATCTAAGTTCAACAAGATAATCTTCGACGATGGCGATCCACGAGCTTGAGTGGCTGATTATAGCCGTTATAGTCACGGTCTTAATTCTATGGGATCCGGGAAAGATCCCGAAGATAGCTAAAGCGATCGTTGAGGCCAAGAAGGAGTATGAAAAGGCTGTTGCATCACTTGGCGAGCGGCTCACATCCGAGGTGGGAGAAGAAAGCCTAACCAACGATGAGAAGATTTTAAGGATAGCCGGAGAACTTGGAGTCCAAACTGAAGGAAGGACTAAAGAAGAGATCGTTAAAGAGATCTTGGAAAAGCTTGGAGTTCAAGTCAAAGAAGATCAAGAACATATCAATGATAAGGTTGCATCGTGATAGAAACTTAATTCCAAATATGATTAGATCTCTAGATGGCCATGAAGTTGAAGAGCTATAAGATGATCCAATTCTCAAGCTGATTAGGTGATAATCGAGAAACCTTAGTGGTCTCTAATTGCGCTGTTTTGAGGATCGGTGGAAAACACCTTGTAAATACTCCCCGATGAAACCGGTAAAAGGTCAGTTTCCAATCTATCACGGAATCGATGAAGGCTTAAATAATGAGCATGGAGTTTAGAGCCGAAATAGAAGGTGATGGATTTTGCGCGGACTTAGGCTTCTGATAATCGCTTTAACCGTGATCCTAATGATCTCCGCAATTATGCCGTTCACTCAAGCTCAATCCATAACCGCCAAGAGAGTCATAGAAGTTAATCAATATGGTTTAGTGTATGTGTATGATGAGGTTCCGAGAACTGGTGACTTAACGAGGATAAGTTTTCCAAAGGAGATCTTAGCCAACCTAGTTGATTATAGGTCTCCGGAGGATCCAAACCCTGAGCTTAAGACCGGTAAGGACGTATTTTCGATAATAGTTCATTCGAGAAGCGGGGACTTCGTCCACCTAATAACGATCTTTAGAGACGTTATCGAGTGGAATGAGATGAATAATTTCTTCACGCTTCGGATGAGCTTAAACCCGATACTTGATGAGAAAGTCGATGAATTCTCCATAATCGTTAAGCTTCCCTCAGACACCGAATTACGTCACATAAGCCCCAGCTACATAACCGAGAAAAAGAAGGGAGTTCTGAGCGGAAAGACGTCAAAGATAGATTTGACTAAGAAGCCTCCTCAAACCCTCTCAATAGATTTCACAAGCGATAGATTAAGCATACTCGATATAATCGATGTGGACGCGGAGTATAGGTTGCCGGATAGGTCCATTAAGCTGAGGTTTAGATTTGGATATAGGGGTGGGAAGGATCTCTCGAGAATCAGCTTTAAGCTCCCTGCAAATTGTTCAGATGTTGGGGCTGAAGATGATTTGGGGAAGCTTTTATCAAGCTATGATTCCAAGACTGGGTCGCTTGATGTAACCCTCAGACAGCAGGTCAAAGTCGGCGAATATGGATCCGTTAAAATATACTTCAAGCTTCCAGCAAACAATCCCTATGTAGAGTCCTCAGATAACAGATTTAAGATCTCGCTGATTCTACCGATAAACATGACCGTTAGAAGGTATAATGTTAAACTCTTGTTGAAGTCGATGGAACTTGTATCTTCGAACCCGGAGCCTGTGGAACTAATTAGAGTTTATCCTGAGACAATCAAGCTCACATACATTTTTGATCATGTAGATCCATTCAACGTCGAGAACTCGACGATCATCTTAAATTATAAGCCGCTCTTCAGCGTATTCGGATTAATGCCCTATATTTGGATTGGGGCAATAGTGGCCGTGGCCCTCGCGGCGATAACATGCATTTATCTCAGAAAACCGAAGACAGTGTTAAGTAAGGTTGATCTATCTATGAGGAGACTTATTGAAGAAGCGGACTCCCTCACAGCATCCTATCAAGACTTGACATCACTCATAACGAGTGGAAGGATCATGGAGAAGGGATACGTTAGACCGAGAATCCTGGACTTCAGGGCAAGTATAAAGAGACATGGAGATAAAATATCGGCCATAGCCTCAGATCTGATGAAGACTTCACCCGAGCTCAGAGACCTCATGACAAATCTAAGGAACTCCGTGAGAAGACTTGAACAATCGATCGAAGAGCTTTGGGTGATGATCCATAGATATCTCTCGGGAAGAATCGGTAGATCGGCATTCGAGAAGAGAGTTAACCGCCATTACAAGATATTAAAGAAAGTTTATGGAGAATTCGCTGAGGCCGTCGAGG
The DNA here is from genome assembly GCA_021159365.1 of Nitrososphaerota archaeon. Classification (GTDB taxonomy): domain Archaea; phylum Thermoproteota; class Nitrososphaeria_A; order Caldarchaeales; family Wolframiiraptoraceae; genus AUK039. The sequence continues at coordinate 2,840 of JAGGRY010000022.1, forward strand.
AGTTGAGGGAGAGGGTTAAGTAAATACTTCCTCTATAACCCTCTTCTTAGGATCTTCCATAATCTTCCACAGGTTCTCAGCCTTAGCCTTAGACTTCTCTCTTATAACATCCCTCTCTTCGAGAATCTTCCTAATACCCCTCAATAGCTGTTCTGGATTTGAATAGTATAGTATTAACCCATTCTCCACCAAGAATTTTATCGCAGTTGGAAGTTCCTTGGGATAAATTGAGATCGCGGGCACCCCGAGCAGCGCTGCTTCCTGCGTCATGGTCCCTCCACCGCCTATAAAGATCGAAGAGTAGTAGATTAGTGACTGTCCAAATATCGGTTTATCGATCACCAGAATTTTTTCATCTTTTAATGATTTACGAATTATTCTCGACTGCTCACGATATCTACATAGGATCACGAGCCTTAATTCGTCTAAGATTTTAACCAAGTTTTCGATGAAGTCTAGGAATTGTTCATCTCTCATCCTCAAGTATGAGGCCATGGTCTCAGGCATTCTCAAGAGAATGTATTCACCCTCTTTCAATCTAAGTTCCCTTAATTGATCTCTTGAAGGCGTGAAATCCCTTAACCAGAAACATGGATCCAGAGCCCTATAGTGTCTTATCTTCTTTGGATGTGCTCCGGCATCGATCCACTCATCGTCGGAGATTATCCAAGGAGTTAACACCTTCTCAGAGATTGGAGCCACCAGCCTATTTACAGGTGAATGCGGGGTATCTGAGATCAAGATATGCGGTATCCCCAATCCGTAGGAAATCCTTGAAGCCTCAACGGATCCGCTTGAGAACGCTATATCTGGTTTGAGCTTAATGATGTGATCTAGGAGTTTTTCCAAGCGGTCTATACTCGCCCTAAGCTTTCCTTCTAGAGTTCCACCGCCCCAAGAACCTATCTTAGCGACATTCCAATCCCTAGAAATTCTCTCAAGGAGGTCATCTAGCTGGATGTAGTGCCGCGAAGTTATTATTGGTTCGTGGCCTAAGTCCTTTAAGGTCTTTGCAAGGCTTGTGAAGAGGAAAAGTTGCTTAGGTGAGAGTATGTCGAACCAGATCCTCATATTCGAGGCTACTCCTCCTTCTGCGGATTTATCGAGATGAATTCCCCATGAACTTCCTCAGCATTCAACTCATGATCCAATAGCAGTCTTGCCTCAATTTCGTCCGCGAATTCTCTGGCGATCTTCCTATCGACGGAGATGTTTGCGTCAACGAGATCCAAGGGAAACGGAAGACCTGTAGCCGGATTGGCGTTCTCCATTAAGTATGCTAGAGTTGATTCTAGATCCACTCCTCTTCCAAGTTCTACGCATGTCGGTGGAGCATGTGGAGAAAGTCTAATGTAGATTCTCCTGACTCCGATGACTTCTCTAAAGATCTCTTCCTTGACCTCTTCGCTAGAATTCTTCGGAGCGAGATCCGTGATTATCTGGGTTCTAAGTTTTTTATCGACGTAGTTCAACGCCTTCTCTAATTTCTTATTCTCTGGGAGATCTCTAATCTCTCGTTTAACTTCCTTAAACCATCCCTTAAGGCTGTTGTAGTGTAGATAGCTCCATCTGTCGCCGAGAAGATCTCTATAATCGAAATATTCTCCACACCTCATTAAGCTTCTTAAAAGGGATCGGTCATTCTTGTTTAAAGTTTCCTCTATTCTCCAATTCCTAGACAGCAGCCAGCCATCTATCGCCGCAGTCCTAATGCGTTTGATGACTCCTATAGTCTTGCCGCTCTCTATCAGCTTCTTGCTCTTCTCATAGATCTCTTTCACGAGCTTCCATCCAACGATCTTCGACCCAAATCCTAGGAACTCCTTCTCCTTTATCTCACTGCATCTAGCCCTAAATCCATAGAACGATCCATCTATTATCATTAGATCAACATTATACTTCTCCATGCATTTCAGAGCTAGATCTCTTTCAAGGAGCGTTCTCATCAGGCTTAAGAGCTTCTTCGTATATAGGGAGCTGCCTGTTTGAGGAGCCATTATGTATCCAGCGGCCATGCTCTCCTCGTCATCATCCGATACTATCTCGCCTCCATCAAAGACCATATAACATCCCGTGTAGACTCCGATCCGATATCCAAGCCTCTCGCTAAGCCTTGGAGAGGATGAGCCGTCGACCGCTCCCACCCTCAGATCCTTGGCTAAACTTCTTGGAATGGATCTGAACTTTAGATGCCTCTTGAGTTCAAGAATTCTCTCCTCCTCCCTCCTAAGCTCCTCGGCAACCCTTCTAGCAGCCCTTTCAGCGAGTTCGAAGAACTCTTCCTGAAGCCTCGGTGGAAGCCTTGAGATCGCGCTTTCCTCAAACTCCTCACTCATCTGCAAAGACTATCCCACGTCTTGGGATAAAGGTTTCTGAGAGCCCTGAAACTAGATAATTTTAGGATCATCCAATTAGGTGATCTCAGCTTCTCTCCCGCAACTCATATAAGCCATAGAAGATACTCAAGGGGCGGATGGAAAGGTATTCAGAGGTCTTGAGGAGGAGGGCGAGGGCTTTCTTGGAGAGCGCTAAAGCCGACTTCAATAGGGGAGACTATGACCTAGTCCTGTTTCACGTCGAGCAGTTCCTACAGCTTTACGTCAAATATCTACTCTATCTAAGTCTCGGAGACTATCCTAAAACTCACTCCTTAACAAGGCTATTAAAGGATCTCAAGAAGGTTCGGCAAGAGGATGTTTTGAAAAGATTCTATGATGAAAACCTTGAGATGATAAACCTCCTCGAAGAGGCTTACATAACTTCGAGATATCTCCCGAGGGAGTATGATGAGGAGATAGCGAGGAGGGCCTTAGAGTTCGCCGAGAAGGCCTTGGAGGTGATGGAATGGCTCGAAAAACATTCATAGACCTATTAATCGAGAACGCCGAAAGAAGGAGGAAATATTTCCGCGACTTCATCAAGTATGCTGAGAAGATAAAGGAGGTCGTTAAGAAAAGGGATCCCGACGCGAGGATAATGCTCTTCGGAAGCGCGGTGAAGGGAAAGCTTAGACCGGATAGCGACATAGACTTGTTGATAATTACAAACATCGCCGAAAAACTCGATTATAGGATCAGGCTCAGAATGGAGATCATGAAGATTTTAGAGGAGGGAAACCCATTTGAGATACACATAATCACAGGCGAAGAATATGAGAACTGGTACAAGAGGTTAATTGATAAATTTCTCGAGCTATAATCTCTCCATCCTTAGTATTCGGTTAAATGAAGGTTTCTGATAGACCGCCGAAAATACGGCGTTATGTCTTCTACCTTTTTCAGCTATTTATCGACTTCAAAGCTTATGAGCAGTGGGGTTGGAGACGGGTT
>JAGGRY010000026.1 GCA_021159365.1 Nitrososphaerota archaeon
TCAGAAAATTTGAACATGAAGATAGTAGATTCTATGATATGTTTAAGCATAGAATACTTTTCAGAAATTCTTGGGGAGATATAATTTGGTGACCCCTCCCCTACTCGCTCCCACCCCGCATCCGCGGGCCTCATCCTTTCGAGGAGGAGGCGGGGTCTTCCCGCAGTTACTCACCGTCCTTCATTCTATTCAAGTAGTATATATGCTTTGAGGCGAGATAATTCGTATACCCGACGCCCTTAAGTAATGATGCTGAGGCTTTTCGGCCTTTCTTGGATCTGAGATATTCATGTGGACTTTATATTTTTCTCATAACATAGATCAAGGAAAGTTTATTTTTGATATTTTGTCATCTTCTTGTCGAGTTTTGATGTTTGAAGACTTACTTGAGTTCGCGGTTGATTATGCTAGGAGGCTTGGAGCCGAGTATGCTGAGGCTAGGTTTCAGAGGGATTTGACTGAGAGTGTTATCTTGAAGAATGGTTTTCCAGAGGTGTCCGCCAGAAGTGTTAGCAGGGGAATTGGGGTCAGAGTATTGGTTAAAGGTTCTCTGGGATTCTCTTCAACCAGCAATTTAACGAGAGAATCTATCAGGAAGATCGTTAGAGCCGCGGTCTCGATCGCTAAGGCTTCCTCTAAGCTGGGTGGAAAGATCTCGATGAGCGAGGAGAAGTCTTCAAGGGCTAGAGTCGAAGTTAAGCCTAGGATCAGATTTGACGCCGTCGACGTCGATGCCAAAATAGATTTTCTCAAGGAGATTGATGGATGTGCCGTTGAGACTTGTGGGAGACTTGGAGTCAAGCTTCCATCAAGACTGTTTGAACTCAATAGATGGGATACTGAGAAGCATCTAATCACGAGCGATGGAACAGACGTGTATCATAAGATTCCAAGAGTCATGGCGGAATATCTGATAACAGCTCATAGCCCGCAGCATGGAACGATTCAGAGATTTGAGGAGCTTGGAGAGTCTAGGGGATGGGAAGCGATTGAAGCATGGAAGCTTCCAGAGAGATTGGAGCATGAAGCAGAAGCAATCTCAAAAGTCCTCCTAGAAGGAGTTGAGCCTCCAAAAGATATCGTCGATGTAGTTGTGGGATCGGAGATAGTCGGCTTAGCATGCCATGAATCAGCGGGTCATCCTGGAGAAGCAGATCGAGTTCTTGGAAGGGAGGCGGCTCAAGGCGGAGAGAGCTATATCGAGCCAAAGCTTCTCGGAACGCGTATTGGATCAGAGGTCGTCACGGTTGTTGATGATCCTACCTTGAAGAATTCATTCGGCTATTATCTCTATGACGATGAAGGGGTGGAAGCTAGGGAGAGAAAACTCATCGAGAACGGAGTTCTAAAAGAGCTTCTCCATAATAGGGAGACGGCCGCGATCTTCCAAGTCAAGAGTAATGGCTCTGCGAGAGCTGATAGTTACGATGCTGAGCCGATCATAAGGATGGCCAACACGTACATGAAGCCGGGAGACTACAGTCTTGAGGAATTGATTGAAGATGTTAAGGATGGGGTTTACATCAAGAGCTATCAAGAATGGAATATCGATGATAGGAGATGGAATCAAAGATATGTTGGAGTCGAAGCATATAGGATTAGGAATGGGGAGATCTGCGAGCCCGTGAGGAACCCGGTTCTAGAGTTGACGACTAAAGGATTCTATTCATCGATAGACGCTGTTGGAAAAGATCTCAAATTCTCCGCAGGCTACTGTGGAAAAGGAGACCCGCTTCAGAGTATTCCAGTCTGGTTTGGAGGTCCATCGGTTAGAATTCGGGGAATTAGGCTTGGAGTTAGGCGATGATATATAAGGGTCTCCAACAGCTTAAAATTGAAGAGCATTCTAGTTTCATCTAGACATGGAAGACGACCTGGAGTTAAAGATGCTGAGGCTTAAGAAGATGAGAGAACTCTTGAAATCGCGTGAGAAGCAGAGGAAGGAGAAGGAGGAATTTGAGTTAAACTTTAAGGATGCATATGAGCTCGTCAAGAGACATTTAGCTGATAGGGGTGAAGAAGTATTAAATGCAGCTCTTGAACAGTATCCTGAAGCCGCGAAAAAGATCGTCATGATCATAGCCTCGAAGATTATGAGGGGAGAATTCTCTGGGAAGATCACCGGCGAGATGCTGATGCAGTTATTCGAGTATCTTGGGATGCATATAAGACTTGAGACGAAGATCCTGTATTATAGGAAAGGTGAGTATAAGAGCATCCGAGACCTGCTTAGATGATGAGTTAACATTTATAGATAGGAGCATGAGTCGCATAATGTTGGAGGTTGGCTCATGGCAGAGGAATATGAAGTTCCGGAAGGATATCTGTATACACGAGATCATGAATGGATTAAAGTTGAGGGAAACGTGATCACGATAGGCGTTACAGATTATGGTCAGAAGAAGCTTCGAGAAGTAGTCTACGTAGAGCTCCCAACCGTCGGTCAGAAGGTTGAGGAGGGAGAAGCCATCGCGACCCTCGAATCCGTGAAAGCTTCAGCTGAAGTCTATACTCCTGCGAGTGGAAAGGTGATTGAAGTTAACTCAAAGCTGGTTGATTCCCCGGAACTCGTTAATGATGATCCATATGGAGACGGCTGGATAGCTAAGATCGAGCTCGAAGAGGAGAGGAAGTTTGAAGACTTAATGGAACCCGATGAATACCGTAAATACTTGGAAGACCTTGAAGAAAGGGGATAACGTGAAGTTAGAATGGTTCTAGTCAGAGTCCACAGGGTCTCAAGTATAAGAGATCCAGAGACGGGTAGATTCGGCAAGCTAATAGAGCTAGTTGAAGAGAGAAGGATCTCAAGACAGCCGATAAGGGTCGTTGGAGCACCTGAAGAATCCGTGATGGCTCAAAGAATGATCCAAGATTTACTCTATCAATTTCAGTCTATGGGATTTCTTCCAAGCATCGGGGGATTGAAGCCTAAAATGACTCTATTCCTCACAGAAGAAGAGTATGAGCTTTTAGGGGTTAAACTCGATGTCAATGAGGTCTATGAATTGGAGTTTAAGAATGGCGTGATCAAATTCAAGAAAGCATACGATTAAGCCTTTAACCTCGAGGCGGTGTAGATTATTCTCCAAGCAATGGTTATTGACGTTAAGACTGCTATCAAGATTATCCCATAGTTTAAAGCATCTTTCATGAACGGCGTCATGAGCGATGTGATTATCAATAAGATTATCCTCTCAGCTCTTTCCATGATTCCGATGCCCTTAAGACTCACTCCGAGGGGTTCAGCCCTATGCCTAACATAGCTTACGAGAATCGATGAGGCCAAGGCCATGGATCCCCATAGAACATCGACAGCTCTTGAGCAGATTATGGCGATTAGAATGAAGCATTCGCCAAGTTTATCAAAAACAGAGTCTAAGAATGCTCCAAGCTTGCTAGACTTATTCATCCTTCTAGCGACGGCTCCATCGACCGCGTCTAGAAATCCCGATATAGCTAAGGTTATGGCCGCTGGAAAATAGAGTAACCGATTTGATGACGCATACAGGTATAGGATTGAAGAGATTATCGTCGCCACGAATGCTGAGACGGTTAAGCTCATGGGGCTTATCCCGTGATTTGAGAGGAACTCGACTATACTTGACGCGATTCTCTTAAACATCTTCTCCTCAATTCTTCTACGATTCACCCTTTGGCCACCTCAAGAGCCCTCGATACAAGCTTACAGTAACTACAAAGATCGCCTATTGTTGGCATTCCACAATTTCTACAAGCCTTAAGTTCGGGTTTCTCAACCAGTTCCTCAAGTTTAGGAAGAAATCTCTTAACATGAGACTTGTAGAGCGTGTGCTTGAATCCTGGGATCTCCTTCTCTATTCTTGAGATCAGCTCCTTTCTCCTGAGCATCCTCGATCCTCTTACAAGTGGACATTCAAGTTCGCTATAAGGTGTTTCCGTGAAGTCGGCGTAATACTTATTCTCCTGATCTGTCAGCTCTATCAAGGGTTTGACCTTTTTCACGAGTTTATCTCCGCCTTCAAGCACGGGTTTAACCCTAACGATTTCCTCTATCCTTCCATTCAAGTATAATTCGAAGAGAAGTTCAACGGTATCGTCTAGGGTATGGCCTGTTGCAAGGATCTTCACCTCACTCTCCCAAGCAATCCTGTTTAAGAGGTATCTCCTGATTATCCCGCATGCTCCGCATATCCTCTTCCTATATGTGGTCTTCATGAGATCGGGGAGACTGAATCCTTCACGTTCTTTGAGATCGTATATTATCGCCTCGACTCCAAGCTCGTCGCAGAGTTCTCTAACAACCCTCTCAGAATCTCTCGAATACTCCCCTATTCCAAGGTTTATGTGGATTGCCTTGATCTCAAGGTCTGGAAATATTCTGCTGAGAGCCCTGAGCATGGACATGCTATCCTTTCCACCTGACACAGCCACTCCAATCAAATCCCTTGAGCCGAACATCCCGTACTTGAGAACGGTGTTTTTAAGCTTCTTCTCATAAAACTCTATGAAACAGTTCTTACAGAGCCATCTCCCCATATAATCTACGTATGCAGCCTCCTCCACATCTTCACCACATCTACTGCAGCGCGTCAACTCAGTCTTCAGAATAAATATCTCCCTTTTTACCATAAAGATGACGTCGAGGAGGGAGATCGTGAAGAGGATTAGAGGTTTACTCGGAAGTTTATGGATTGGAGATGGTTACCCAACGAGGATCATCGGCGTGATCAACATCAGCCCTGAATCATTCTACAAGGGGTCAGTTAAGCTCAGCTATGAAGATGTGGCTGAAGCGGCGAAGAAGATGGAGCGAGATGGAGCAGATATAATAGATATTGGAGGAATGTCAACGGCACCGTATCTGGAGACTTGGATAGAGGAAGAAGTCGAAGCAGAGAGAATTTCATGGGCCATCGAAGCGGCCAAGTCCGTGGTTAAGCTCCCAGTCTCAGCGGATACAAGTAGGCTTAAGCCAGCTATGGCGGCGATAAAGGCTGGAGCAGATATAATAAATGATGTCACGGGGTTAAGGGTTCAGCCGAGAATCGCTAGACTTGTGGCAGAGCATGGCCTCTCACTAATAGTCTGCGCTTCCAAGCTTGGCCATCTAAGTGATTCAAGCGATGCTCCCTTGGCCGCGATTAAGTCTCTTAATGAGTCCATTCAGGTGGCGATGAAGGGTGGAGTTGAGGCGAATAGAATCGTAATAGATCCTGGAATAGGTTTTCATCGCTCAACCGGACTTCCGTGGTTCGAGGTTGACTTAGGCCTCCTGAGGGGATTGAGAAAGCTGAGGGTTTTAGGGAAGCCGATAATAGTCGGAGTATCGAGGAAATCTTTCCTTGGAGCGATCACGGGTAAAGATAAGCCTGAGAAGCGGCTCGCATCTTCGATAGCGGCTGAGGCAATATCAATCATCCTTGGAGCACATGGGATCAGAGTTCACGACGTCGCTGAAGCATTCGACGCCGCTAGGGTTGCTGAGGCGATCATCGGTCATAAGTTTAGCGAATTCTCTTCACGATCTCCATGAGCTTCCTAACCCGCATCGGATCAATTGGATTGCTTATGACTCCATTCTTCTTGAAGTATGTTCCAATTATCGCTCCATCAGCATATCTAAGCATGGCCTCAACGTTATCGGAGGTCACTCCACTTCCAACAAAGATCGGAGCCTCTGGTAAAGCTTCCCTAACGATCCTCAAATCATCTATGTTTGCCTCAACCCCAGTCTCCGGCCCGGTTAAGATCAAGGCATCCGCTCTTCCCCTATAATACGCGTCTTTTGAGGCCTGTGTTAGGGGAACTTTGTAAAGCGTGTATCCATGCTTTACATTAACGTCTGCGAATATCTTTACACCGCTTCCGAGAAACTTTCTATATCTAATAGTTTGATATGCCTTTCCCTGAATTATTCCCTGATCTGTTACGACGCATCCTATGTGAACGTTTACTCTGATGAACTTCGCCCCAATCGTCGAGGCTATCGCCAAAGAAGCTTCAGAATCATTTCTCAAGACATTAATTCCGATCGGCAGATCATATTTCTTCTTGATCTCCCATGCGATCATAGTCATCGAGGAGATGACGTGGGGCGGAACCTTGTCAGGATAGAATGGGGAGCCAAAGAGGTCTTGGAACAATATCACTTACACCCCCCCACACAA
>JAGGRY010000040.1 GCA_021159365.1 Nitrososphaerota archaeon
AGGACATATTATCACGTTTTTTCCAGTTGACTGAGAGTATCTAACTATGAGTTGTTCGAAAAGGTACTCTATTTGTTGAAGCTTTGTCAAAGCGTTTTTATCGTTTGAGATCGCCACCATAGATGCCGCCGCTCCCAACTCTCCATTGTTATTAAATATCGAAACTATTTTCTCCACATTATCTGGTGCTAGGCTACCATCAGCATCCATGTGATAAATGAACTCACCTTTGGCAACACTTATTCCAGAGTTCAAAGCTTTGAACTTTCCAAAGTTCTTCTCATGTCTAATGAGCCTCACCTTGCCAGGATATCTATTGGAAAAATCTGACGCTATCTTTGCCGTGTTATCTGTGGATCCATCGTCAACTACGATTACCTCAATATTTGGATATGTTTGGTTAAATGCAGACTCTATCGCTTGACCTATCATCTCTTCTTCGTTATATGCTGGTATGACTACTGAGACAAGCGGCAGTTCTCCGTTATCAGCAAAGCTCAGGATTGTCGGAGCTGGATAGAAAACAGTCTCATTATTCCCTATAATCAATAATAAGGCCACCGCCGATAAAACTATAAGCGCATATCCTATTAAAGCCGTAATCATCGATTGGAAGAAGTATACTATCAAAAACCCCATAATCGCGGTTACGATCGGGACGGCGAGGGCTGAAGCATTTACTCCATATCTTCTATCAGTTCGGCTGAGCATAGCGTAAGTTACGAAGTAGGTTGTTGGCAGAACGAATGTCAATAGAAAAGCGGTCCATGAGAAATTTATCAGGAATGTCGCCCAGTCTGGCGCGGTCACATTTACGTCGGTGAAGATGAAACTGTTCACGATCTGGGGAGAAAGTGCGATAACAACGGTTATTATGACTGCAAATAGAGATGCTATCAATTTCTTAACTAAATTCATTCTTTATTCCAACTCACTTTTACGAAGGATGGTGTGTTCCGTGCTATAAAAGGATCGCTAAATACATGGTGAATCGAAATCCAATAGATAACAGATTGATCATTCAAATCCATTAAAGTCTTCAAAATGTTAACTTGAAATAGAAACGTCCGCTGTTTTCATCGATCTAAAGGTTGCTGGAACTGATTGTATGCTTAATTGTTTTTGAAAAATTTTGAAAGTTTAGAGTTGGCGGTTTATCATCAGAACAGCGTCCACGAGTCTATTGCTGTATCCCCATTCATTATCATACCATCCATAAACCTTTACGAGGTCGTTTCTATCTCCTACCAAAGTTATGCTCAATCCATCGATTATACATGAATGCGGGTTCCCGATTATATCTACCGAGACTATCGGTTCTTCCGTGTATTCTAGGATTCCCTTCATTCTTCCCTCAGCGGCCCTCCTATATGCCTCTCTAACTTCCTCGACTGTGACTTCCTTCTCAAGTAGGGCGACCAAATCCGTTATTGATCCATCTGGAACAGGGACTCTTAGAGCCCATCCATGCATCTTCCCCTTGACTTCTGGAATCACTAGGTGTAGTGCTGTCGCGGCTCCAGTGGTGGTTAAGATTATTGACATGGCCGCGGCCCTTGCCCTTCTCAAATCCCTGTGAACTAGGTCTAGTAGTCTTTGGTCATTTGTGTATGCGTGGACGGTTGTCATGTATCCTTTCTTAAATCCAAAATTGTCTAAGAGAACCTTGACCATAGGCGCTAAGCAGTTCGTGGTGCATGAAGCCAATGAGATGACGTCATGTTTCTTCACATCCAACTTATCGTCATTGACTCCTGGAACTATGGTCACATCAGCATCCTTCGACGGAGCTGAGATCAAGACCTTCTTCACCCCATTTCTAAGATGTTTTGCCGCATCCTTCCTCGCCCTAAACCTTCCCGTGGACTCTATCACTAGATCAACTTCCCTCTCATGCCATGGTATCTGCGCGGGATCAGGTATCGAATATCCTCGAATTTCCTCTCCATCTATTATTATGCCGTTCTCGGTGTGTTTTATATCTCGTTGAAGCTTCCCATGAACCGAGTCGTGCTTCAATAGAAATGCTATGGTTTTCGGATCGGTGAGATCATTGAAGGCAACTATCTTAAAGCTCTTCCCATACTCTGGATGTTGAAGGGCGGCTCTCGTAAAGAGCCTCCCAATTCTGCCCATCCCATTAACAGCTACTCTCAACATCGCTAGCATCTAGAGTTCTATGTATTTTTAACCATTTTTCTCGACCTAGTTATGAATAGAACCATCTAGGGGGGTTGAGCGGTCGATGTAAGCGCATAAAAGTTATATGTAGAGGATTGCATAAAAAGTACATGAAAAGGCATAGGACTAGCATAGAGTTTCCCTTAGATCTTTGGAATGCTTTGAAATCTCATGTTCCACCTCGCAAGCGGAGCGCTTTCATAATCGAGGCGGTTAAGGAGAAGCTCATAAGGGAGTCTATGAAGTGTCTCGTTCTCTGCGGAGGCCCAGGAATAGGTATGAGGCCCTTAACGATAAGCATTCCTAAGCCTATGATGCCTGTGGGCTATAAGCCGATCCTTGAACATCTAATTCTGAAATTTAAGGAGCAGGGGATCTACAACTTCGTCTTAGCAATAGGCTATCTTGGAGAGCATTTAATCAAGTATTTTGGGGATGGAAGCGCTCTGGGAGTGAACATAGAGTATTCGCTTGAGAAGAGCGCGCTTGGAACCGCCGGAGCGATAAAGAATGCTGAGAAGAAGCTTAATGGAACCTTCTTGGCAGTGAATGGAGACATCCTCTTCAACGAGCTAGACCTCTCAAGCCTCTTGAGATATCATATGAGAAAAGGTGGGATTGCGACTATAGTCTTGGCGAAGGTTAAGGATGCGAGTAGATTCGGCTTAGTATCAGTAGATGAAGATGGTAGAGTGATAGCATTTAGGGAAAAGCCTAGACAACCAGCTTCGGGCCTCGTTAATGCCGGAATCTATGTCTTCGAACAGGCGATCTTCAACTACATTCCCTCCGGAAAGCCCTCATCGCTTGAAGAGGAGATCTTTCCAACTCTTGCAGATAGGGGGAAGCTTTACGCCTATATTCATGACGGATATTGGGTGGATGTAGGCGCTCCTGAAGATTATGAGAGAGTTTGCAAAGACTTCTTCGAGGGAATTTTGGACTAAAAATTCTACCAATTTTTGGGTATAAACTCACCTTTTAAAATCTAGCATGGCGGGAAATGGGGTCAGCTATGAGTATGCATCATAGATTGAGCTTACTGATCTCAGCCGCCTCGATCTTTGGAGCCTTGGCATCGATTCTGGCAATCCTTCCCTTAAGTATTCCATATCCTCCAATTACATATCTAAAGTTTGATCTGGCGGAGATCCCGGTCATGATCGCGTTGCTATGCTTTGGCCCCATCTCAGGTATGGGATCTGCGCTGATCTATTGGGGGATCCTGCTCTGGAGAGGTGAGTTTTCGCCGATCGGGCCAAGCATGAAGTTTCTGGCGGTCTTCAGCATGTTGATGGGGCTTTGGATCGGGGCCAAGATCTTCAGAGGATCCAGATTGACGCTTTGTCTGAGCTTTATTCTTGGAGTATTTCTCCGAATATTGAGCATGTCGGCCATGAACTATCTCATAGCATATCTCTTGTTCCCAGGCTTCATGGAATCGGCGGCAAGGAACATCTCCTTGGTCTTAGGCATAAATGTCTCCGGAGAGCTTTCATGTCTAATCATAGTCTTGATTTTCACAGCGATCTTCAACTTAATCCACTCCATTCTAAGCATAGTTCCATCGGTTGTAATCGTGAAATATATTTCATCTAAGAAGCTTACGCCTTACCTCAAGAGGACTTGGTATAGAATAGTCTTTGAGGAAGGTTAGGGCTGCTTTGAGAGGAGTTCATCGGCGATCTTCAACGCCCTCTTCATGAGATCTTCTTGAATTCTCTCCTCCTCAACTGCTTTCTCAAGTTCCTCAACATCTATTATCCTCGCTTCACCATTAGGCTTAACAATCACATCGACTTCAAGGTCAAAGTAATGTATATGATCTGGATAGAGAGCGATAGGTGTACAGATATTATAGTATGAGCCTTTCGGGATTCCGGAAATATTATAGTAGCTCGTCTTCATCCACCACTCAAGCCTCTTCACCTCGGTCAGCGCATAGTCTCCGGGGTTTTTCTCAACTTCCAATCCATCGTAGACTCCGCATCCAAGTATTCTCCTCTGGATCTTCACGGATTCATCTCTTCTCCAAATGACCATTCCAGGCCCGATCTTTATCCTCTTTCCATCGAGCTTTGAGTGGATTATCCCTATCTTCGCCCTAAGTCTTGGGATCATCTTCCTAACCTGCTCATCGAACATCTTACTCATCTCATCCGGATCCATCAATCCTCTCTCAACGAGGTCTTCCGCGAAGCTCACCATACTCGATAAAGCCTCTCCTCCAGCCCTACAATAATGATGCCATGGAACCGTATAGGCGGCCCTTGATCTGAATTCGTCAAGCTTGAGCTTGGCCTCGGTTGGGAAGCCTATCTTAGCCATGGAGGCCTTCTCTCCCTTTATGGGTCTCAAGACTATCAGATCCTCTAAACCTTCTCTAAGCGTCTCGATTATGGATTCGACAACCTCCGATTCTCCCCTAACCTCAATATAATGCCTGTCGTTGGAGTCGGTTATGTTGACGTCGGCGTCTCCCCTTGAATTCAATCCAAATCTCTCGACCTGAGATCTCGTCGGATTTATGATCTCGAAGCCCTTTTCGAGGAGCAGGACTATCAGGGCCGTCGAGTAGATCCCCCGAACCTCAAGCTTCATTGCCTATCGCTCAAAATGGATCTCACTCCTTGAAGATTTTAAGGCTTCGTGAACCACATGATCCCAACTAATCATTGGAAACTGGTTTCTAACCCAAGGCTTATCCGCCTTCCCAAGCCAGTTTAATGCGAGGTGATGTGACGTGATAGGATTGGTTGAGAATAAGAGGATACTGCTCCTAGCGACCCTTCTAGCATCCGCATTGATCGCCGCAGCCCTCTTCACAGCGATAGTGCCAACCGCGGCCGCACCAACGTCGAGAGGATTTAAGGCGATATTGAAGGACGGCGTCGTAGAGCTATACCGAGACGGCGAGCTCGTCAAGACCATTAAGGCTCCGGAGGGCGCAAAGAGCGTAGAGGTCTTTACCAGCGAGGACGGCGGCATATACTTCAAGTTCGAGATGGAGGCTCCTCCATACCCCGGAAAAGATCTCGAAGAGAAGGCCATAGAGATAGTCAAGAATAGTCCGAGGGTTCAAGAAGTCATCGGCAGCGACTATGAGATCGTCGCCGTCGGGTTCAAGCTACCTTCCAGCGGAGAACCTGTGATCGTCGTGGTCAAGGCTTCGGATGGAACATGCTTTAGGCTGACTGTCGACCTAGATCAAGGCACGGTGGAGTCCATAGAGAAGGCCGAAGTATGCAGGGTAGAGCTGACCTCGAGAGCTGGCTAATCATGAAACCGGCGTTCAACCCTCCTTCATTTTTTATCTTTCTATCCCCTATCTTGGAGGTGTGGTTTGATGTGGGATAGGAGGGCTTGCTTGGCGCTGGCCTCGTCTCTATTCGCAGTCTCAGCCTTCATCCTAGCGCTTAAGCTCCTCCAACCCGCCTCGATAAACGTCTATCTTGGGACGGGCGAGAACAGCACCCTAGTGACGAGAATTCCCGGATTCTATACTCAGACGGATTTGATAGTGGTATTGGTCTTCTCGATAATCCTCGGAGCATCTGGGACATTCATCTTACTATCGAGGCCAGCTGGGGTAGGTGAGCCTCTTTGGAAGCAGACCCTAGAGGAGAGGAGGAAGAGTTGGGAGGAGGTCTCCAAAACCTTGAAGGACGATGAAAGGAGGGTATATGAGGCG
>JAGGRY010000024.1 GCA_021159365.1 Nitrososphaerota archaeon
GACCAGTTGTGGTAACGGGGGTGTTGTGCGCTGTGCCTTGGATAATAGTTCTCCTAGGAGGATTCTGGGTCCTCTTCGATAATCAGTGGGGGTTAATGGACTCCGTTGGAAGAACAGTTGCAGATAACTTCTGGTTCGCCAGCGAGAAGATCAAGAGATGGGCAAAACAGGATCCGAGAAGAGTATACTATCTAACCGTCTACCTGATATACGGCATCGCGGTCATCATAATGGTTTCATCAACGGTCTTCAAGATCGCTCAACCATATGAGCTCGCCGCCACCGGAGCAGTCCTCGGACTTTTTGCATTAACGATCGCGCCCATGCTCCAGCTGATAGTCAGCAATAAGATTTTACCGAAGCCTCTTAGACCTGGAATAGTCAGCAATATTATAATGATCATTGGAGTGCTGTTCTATGGATTCCTAATAACCGCGATGTGTCTCCAAATGTTCGCCGGAGTAACAATCTAATCCTCAATCCCTTCTTTTTCATGCCCTAGAGTTGGCGTCTCGACCTCGATCACCGATAAATCTATCTTTAGAGGCTTCCTACCCAAGAATTCAGCTATATTCGGCTTGGTCCTCCCTTCATCTCCATCTATCAACTCCTTAACGTAAAGCCCTCCTTGAGCCTTAATCCTAAACTTCACGAGTTTTTCATCAAGTTTCTCGGCCTCAACATAATAGAGTCTTTTCTGCCTAATCTTATCAGCTCTTCTTTTCAAAACCCTTCTAGGAGTTCTCTGCTCGATCACGATGTCCTTAAACTTCTCCTCAACTTCCTTTAACGATTCTTCATCTACTTCTCCATCGAATTCAACGATGGCTTCATAGGTCTTCGAGGCCATGGGCGAGAGAGACTTCAATAATCTAAGCTCCTTCCTGCTAGAATACTCTAATCCAGAGACCTCAACTTTACCCTCGGCCTTTTCGTTTATCAATTTCTCAAGCTCCTTTAAGTCGAGGTATCTCTTCCTAGGATGCTTCAATTCTAGGACGAATGGCCTGCCAGTCCCGATCACCGTTGCATCAACATCTTCCCTTCCAGCTCCATGAAATTTGTAGTCTAATGCCTCGAAGAATTCTATGGCTGGATTCCCGATAAACTCGCTGACGGACTCCGGATACTCCCTACCAGTATAGTTGCAGTATTCGCATCCCTTACCCCAACAATATCTACAATACCATGGAGTTTGCGGAAGATTTCTCACAAGCTTCCTATAGAATCCTTTGATGAAGAGGGGGTTAACTTGAATTAGGTAATCGTTTGAGAATATGTCGACCAAGACCACTATCTCGGGATTATGATACTCTACCGCGGCATCAAACTTTCTCAAGAGAATTCTTCCAATCTCCCTCGTCACATCCCCCTTGATATCTTCGCCGGTATCTATCTCGAATTCAGATCTTATCAAATCCTCTCTTTCCCTAACGTCTGAAGGAATTCTCGCCCCGACGACGAAGTTCTTGAACTCATATTCTCTGAGTTCTTCAGAAATTCTCTCAGCAATTTCATTAAACCTTCTCCTGTTCAAGACGCCACTACAGATATAACATGATTTGATCTCCGGAGTTTCAAGTCCCATGTTCTCTAAGCTCTTAGCAGCCGCCCTAAATCCAGTTGCTGCGAGGATCTTCAAGATCTCAGCATCTCCTGATCCATCTCTTAGCTGAGCGCATGCATTCATGAATAGCATGGTCTTTATTGCGCGGCCTCTCTCAAGATTCGTTAACCCTGATCCGATGGATGCGAATTGTCTTCCTAAGCAGTAGTCGCATAATGGATAGGTTTTCAAGATCTCAATAGACTTCTTCAAGATGTCGAGCAGCTTCTCCATCCCAGATCCACCAATGTTCATCGAGGATTTAATCTTACTTCATCATCCTCCCATAAAGTTTCCTTAGGATCTTCTGCGGAGACCTCTTAGCGGCCTTCATGAGCTTCTTCGTCAACTTATACTGTTTAAGCAGAGATTTTACATCTCTCTCCGAGACTCCAGCCCCCCTCGCAATTCTCTTAATCCTAGATGAGTGTAGAATTTTCGGATCCATCCTCTCCTCCGGAGTCATGGACTGGATTATTGCCGCCCATTTATCGATCTGCTTTTCGGTCTCGGCCAAGGTTTCAGGAGACATCTCTGGAAGACCTGGAATCGGTATCTTTGAAAGTAGCTTCGATAATGGTCCGGTCTTCCTCATCTCCCTCAACTGATTCACAAAGTCTTCTAAGGTGAATTCCCCTCTTAGAAACGCCTTCGCCTTCTCCTCGCCCACTTGAATCTCTGCAAGCTTAACTCTCTCAATTAATCCCTCGATGTCTCCCATTCCAAGAAGTCTTCCAACATACCTACTTGGGTTGAATAATTCTATGTCTTCGAGTTTCTCACCCGTTCCAAGAAACTTTATCCTTGCACCGGTCTCGGCCACTGCGGATAATGCTCCACCACCTCTTGCAGACGTATCCATCTTGGTCAGGATTATCGAGCCTATTGGAGCGACTTCATGAAACGCTTTGGCATGGACTCCAGCCATCTGTCCTATCGTTGCATCAATTATCAACATGACTTCATCGGGCTTAATCTTCTTCTGAAGATCTTCCATCTCCTTCATCAAGTCCTCTTGACTCCTATGTCTTCCAGCGGTATCTATCAAAATCACATCAGCCTTATCTGAAAGCTCTTTAACCCCGCGCCTCGCGATCTCAACAGCGTCAACTCCATCAAGATAGAAGATTGGTATATCTTTTCCATCCAATAACTGTTTTAGCTGATCATATGCTCCAGGTCTATATGTGTCGGCACAGATCACTCCAACCATATATCCATTAAGCTTGAGATAATTTGCGAGCTTGGCGACGCTTGTAGTCTTACCTGTTCCCTGAATGCCGACCATCATGATTACATAAGGTCTCTTAGTGATCTTCAATTCAGCCGGCTTCTCGCCCAATAATTTAACGAGTTCATCGTAAACAACCTTTATCACATGATCCTTCCTCGATATTCCAGGGGGCGCCCCCTCCTTCAACGCTCTTCTCCTAACGTTTTCCGATAGCTTCTGAACTAGCTCCACATTCACATCAGCCATTATCAAAGCTCTCTGAAGATCTCTTATCAGCTCCTCGACAACCCTTCTATCAACGGTGCTCGCCGACGTGAACTTGCTCAACGCCTTCCTAAGCATCTCTGAAAGCGACGGCATCTTCCTCTGACATCAACCATCCAAATTACATGTATTAAGTCTTTCACAAGAGACCCGACAAAAGCTGTAACAAAAATCCAACCACATAATAGAAACGAGAGATAAAAAGGCAAAAGCCGTCATCAAGAATGAAATCTA
Source organism: Nitrososphaerota archaeon (assembly GCA_021159365.1). GTDB lineage: Archaea > Thermoproteota > Nitrososphaeria_A > Caldarchaeales > Wolframiiraptoraceae > AUK039. Next base: position 3,339 of record JAGGRY010000024.1, read on the forward strand.
AAAATATCAACGAGAGAACGTCAAGATAAGGAAAAAGGGCCGGTAGATCAGCGGGAGATCGCCCGCCTTGCACGCGGGAGGTCGCGGGTTCAAATCCCGCCCGGTCCATCTCATATAATTATCTTATATCAACTTCATGAAGTAAATCTTGATATGCGATTATTTTTTCTTTAGATCGTGAAGGGTGATATCATGCCCCGCGGATCGTTGAAGCTTCTCGCATCCATTTCGCTGATACTACTCTTGGTTATGGGCGTATTTGTCAGCGTTTCCGGAGCCGGGGAGGCTACCCTGCTTGTGTATAGCGATGGATTCGATGATTATGAGGCAAAGGAATACGCGGGAAGCGATGGCCCGGGCTTATGGTATCAGCAGCTAGAGCTTCCAGGCTATACGGTTATCGGCAAATACGAGGTAGTTCCAGGCGATGAGGGTAAATTCTATAGGCTCGCTTGGAGCAGCGGATCAACTTTTCTTTTCGCTTTTCTCTACTATTACCTTCCGTTTCCCTTCGTTGGTCCGATGTATCTCGGTCCCAACGACTACATTTTCTCAGCTAAAATAAAGCTGGAAGGCTCTAATGTGATAGGAGGACTACTGTTTAGGGCTTCACCGGTAAAAGTAGGCGATAAATTCTTGTGGACGAATCATTACATGGCTGTGGTCAATAAGTATACGCGAACCATATATGTGCAGGCTTCACGATACACGGGAGCGTCTATGGCGACTTATATTGTTGCTGAAGAAGATGTTCCGGAGGATGTCGATCTAGATGATTGGTTCTCGATTTCAGTAACCGTGAATGGGGAGAGCGTCAAGGTCGAGCTCGAAGGAAAGACCTTGATAACATATGACATAATGGATCTTCCGGAGTATTACAGATTTTCAAGCGGAACGGTGGGGTTATGCGCGGTCTTTAACTCCGTGGACTTCGACTCAATCATTTGGAGTGCATTAATACCGGAAGCGACCACCATTACCTTTAAGACGACTCAGACTTCTACAGTGACCGTTACCACGACTCTGCAAGGAACCGGCACCACGACCATAACCAAAACCACGACGAAGACTGTTACGGCCGCCGGATCGACTGCGACAACTACCGTAACTAAGACATCTATGGTGCCCGGGAAAACGATGACCGTCTACTCCGCAGTTACGAGGACTTTAACTTCCTCCGCGACGAAGACCGTGACCACGGTTTCGAGGCAGATAGCGACGAAAACGGTTACCCAGACGGTCGAACGTACGGTGACGGAGACTCAGGCTGGTTGGTCGAGGTGCCTGATAGCAACCGCGGCATTTGGATCTGAGATGGCCCCGCAGGTTCAGATGTTGAGGGAGTTCAGGGACGGATTCGTGATGAGGACATTCGCTGGAGAGAACTTCATGAAAGCATTCAACACATTCTACTATTCGTGGAGCCCATATGTTGCCAGAGCGGAATACGAGAACCCGGTCTTAAGAGACTTCATAAGGATAACAATATATCCGCTGATCTATTCTCTCGAAG
>JAGGRY010000032.1 GCA_021159365.1 Nitrososphaerota archaeon
TTCCAGATGGATCTTTTAGATAAACGTCTATATCGTTTAGATTGACTCCGTCAGCTCCTAGAGAATTTGAATTCGAAGATTCCGGGTAGGCTCGTCGATCTTATTTATCAGTTTGTATTTTATGGGATTCAGGTGTCACCAAGTTACGGTGAAGAGACAAATATCCTTCCACATCTTCCCGGAATAAAGATTGAGAGTAAACGATAATTAGCCGTCTAACATGACTCCAATTCACATACTCGTCGCAAGTCTAGTAAAATATGGTGAAGCAGTATCGTTATCCTCGCATCAAGGTTATGGCATTCTCAAGAAGCTTGGCTGTTCCTAATTTGATTGGATCCGCTCTTTCCTTAAGGTTTCCCTCTGGATGTGGGCTGAAGATCAAAACCCTTCCCTTGCCATAGGTTGAGCATACTATGGCCGCATATTCTTCATCATATCTCGCTATGACTTCCACTCCTTTACCCGGTATTATGTATGGCCCATTCTGATACCATATCAACATTGTCCTTGGACAGCCTTTAACAAGCAGATGACTCGTGTTCGTTATAGTTATCTCAACTAAGCCGATTCCACTTCTCCTAACATTCTCTATATCTATTATTCCCAAGCCTTTTGGGCGGCCCTCGACCTCAACCCTCTCAGCAGCGAGATACGCCCCGGCGCAGATCCCAATATAGACTCCACCTCTTTTAACGAATTCCCTAATTTCTCTAAATCCGTCTTCTCCTAAGGCCGACACATATCTAGCAGTATATCCGCCTGGAATTATGAGCATCGAGCAATCCGCTAACCCACCGCTCTTAATGAAATCCTCATCGACTTCACGATAAGAGATTCCGAGTCTATCTAAGGCGTATTCGACGTCACTCGCCAAGACGGCTCCTGAGCCGGCATAGATGCAGATCTCCCCACGATGGCCACGGATACAAGATCTCTTCTCAAAGTTCAGGAATAGAAACCCGATGGCAAAGGCCGATCCTATAAGGCAGATTATCAAAGACTTGATCAATAAGTTCATCTTCTACTCGATTAATCATGATCTAGGTTCGTCATAAATTTTAGAGAGCGATAAATCCTCATGAGATTCTACCCAATCTTCCTCAAAATTTCAACGACCTCATCATCCGCCAGATCACGCCATTTACGATATGCATCCGCCACGGCGAAGATTCGACTACTTCTAACATTTAGACATAATATTTTATTCACTTCTCTTGAGACGAACTCCACCGCCGCTGTTGAGGCCGTCGGAACCGCGACTATGATCCTCTTCGGACTCTTCTTCTTAATCGATCTTATAGCTGCTAGCATGGTATATCCTGAGGCCAATCCATCATCAACAAGGATCACGGTCTTATCCCTTACATTCATCACGGGCTTAAACATCCGAAACTTCTTGAATCGATCTCTAATGATCCTCAAGGTCTTCCTCGCGATTTCTTCGATGACCTCCTCACTCAATCCTAGATAGTCAACTAACCGCTCATTCAAGACTATCTCCCCATCTGATGAAATTGCTCCAAAACCTGCTTCAGGATCCCACGGTATCTGCAACTTCCTAACGATGACTAAATCCATCGGTAGATCTAACGTCCGCGAGATTTCATATCCAACCGGTATTCCACCCGCTGGTATGGCGACGAGAACTGAATCTTTTAATGATATATGTCTCTTAAGCATATCGGCGAGAAGTTTTCCTGCATGGTATCTATCCCTGAAAACGTGGAGACGTTCTCTAAGACTATCATCAACGATAATTTCGCCCATGATCCCTCTCCGACCAGCCTATAGTAGAGGTTTACGGAATATAATTAATTTTTGATAACCGCTTAGTTTGAGAGCTCTAACATGAAGTAATCGCCTCAAAAATACTCAGCCTGCATTAATGAACGCGATTAGCAAGACATATGTATGAAATTAAATGGTATGGCCGATCAGGTAGATTCCCCCTTGCTTCCGCGGTTTCATATCCCTCTTTCATCTCAGCGTTCCCTCAAGGAAGTTTTTCCGGTATTGAAAAGAACGCTACAGCTAATAGGATTGCAGCGACGATCATTATGATGAATCCTACTACTGGTATTATCGCGCCTATTAGGTAGATCAGCCCAGCTGTGCTGAACATCCCAATGTTTAGCTTCGACGCGATGGAGTCGAGGCTTCTCCTGAAGAATACTGCGGATATTATCATGAATATCCAGATGACTATGAAAGCTATTATCAGCGGGATGAGGAACGTTCTAAGCAGAGTTAAGAGAAAGCCTGTTGGAGGAGCTATACCCCCAGTTAGAAGCCCTCTCGAGATGAAGGTGAATATCGCCGCGCCTCCGATAATGATTCCAGCGAATACGCCAATTATTGCAAGAATGACCGCTATAAGCATGTCTTTGAATATTTTCTCATCTCCAACTATATCCGAGATATATTTTATGGCGATGAGCAGCAGTATGAATCCGATTATTCCGAGCATCGGGCCGACGTTTGGAACAAGTGAGAGGATCAACAAGATTGAACCTATACCGCCTAAAACTTTTGCCTCAGATAAAGTTCCCATATCCTGACTTCACGCAATAGAAAATTATCCATACCTTAAAAACCTTAAAGATTCCTCAACAGCCATTTTTACCCGCAAACTCTAACGGCTTATTTTTTAGCTTCTCATTATTTCTTCTCTCAAATTCATTAATTGGCCGGCATACTGCTTTTTTGAAAATCCATATAGAAGCAAGCCATCATATTTGAGGAGGCCAAGGTCCTAAAAATGGCTGAGAGGAGTGCGAAAGCCGTGGAGCGATTAAAGAGTTTAGGAGGTTTAATTTCATGCTCGGCTTTTAACCTAGTTCATGAGGCTAAGCCTGGAAGGAATCGACAGGAAAAAATGTTGTTCCTCATCTTCATCATCCTCGCCGCTGCATCCATTTTCATCGGAGTTTTGGGAGGTTTTTGGGAGATTAAACTCGGTTGGAATGGATTCGAGGAACCTAATAGAGTCCACTATAGCTACCTCTTTTTCACAGGCTCGGTCTCAAGACAATTCACCATAGGGGATGGAAGACTTCTAACTCTCTATTATGACGTTAAGGTCGATCGCGGAAGCTTAACCATAAGCGTCGTTAAGATTCCAGGACACACTTTATGGGAGCGGAGATTTGATCAAAACTCCTCTGGATCGGTTAAGATTGGGCTGAGTTATGGAGGAGTTTACTCGATCATCGTAAAGGGCAAGGGAACTGAAGGCAAATTCGACTTGAGATGGGAGATAAGCTAACGAGGATTACGTGATCCTCTTCTTCGCGGAATCTTTGGAAGATAAGAAGAGGGATAAGAGCATTAGAGATGCTCCTATGATCTGCAGAGGTTTCAAAGCTTCTCCTAGGATCAGCCAAGACATGAACGTGGCGAAAACAGGTTCAAACAGAAATATTATCCCAGCTACAGCCGCCTCGACGAACTTTTGTCCATATACCTGAAGCGCGAAGGCAGCGTCGCTGCAGACCAGCCCTAGATATATCAGTGCAATAAGCCTTACATCATGGGGAATCTCCACGGATCCATTATACAGCGATGGCGCCGCAAATATCAGAGCGGGCATCATCTCGAAGTAGGTGAATAAGAGCGGATCTCCTCCACAATATCTATCTATTAAGATTATTTGAATGGCCCAAAAGAATGCGCTTGCCAAAACCAGGCTTTCTCCCAGTCCAAACCCCGATACAGGTTTGGTTAACAGGTACAGTCCAGTTATAGCAGATGCAAGTGAAGTTGCTAGCCTCCTATTATATCTTCTAACCAGAAGCATGCTATACAAGTGGATGAATACGACGTTTAACCCCGTTATGAAGGCTGAGTTTGAGGCCGTGGTGTACTTGGTGCCCCATCCCTGAAGCCATAACCCCACCGCATACACGATCCCCGTGATAAATCCTCCCACAACTACTTTGCGATCTAATCTCTTCTTGAAAACCATGTATAATGTATAGGGCGTCAGACCTGCTAAGGCCACCAAACTCCTAAACCAAACATAAGTGAATTCGCTGATCTCGGCGACAACGAACTTGATCACGGGAAAAGAAGATCCCCAGAGAAGAGTCGTTAAGAGACTGT
>JAGGRY010000021.1 GCA_021159365.1 Nitrososphaerota archaeon
CTATGGCGGTGGTCGGGGATAAAACGGTGATTGTTAGGGGGGTTGATTCAGAGGTGATCCGAGAATTCTACAATATGCATATCATAGAGGGAGATGATGAACTTAGGGAGACTTTCTCGGCATTGATTGGCGTGAGGCTCGCGAGAACTCTTGGATTGGATGTGGGCGACTTGGTAACTCTCCGATCAGCTTTCTCGAACCATTTCCTAGAGCTTAAAATCATCGGCATCTACGAGTCTGGATCATATCTCGATGACGAGCTGCTGACCCCGATATTCATCGGACAATGGCTTAGAGGGTTATCGAGAGACCTGATCTCCCTTATCAGAGTTAAGATAGATTTGGAGAAACTTAGCAGAGAGGATCTAATCCTCTATCTACGCGGCATGAAGGAGATTGAGAGGAAGCCTTCACCGATAACAAGGTCTTCGATCATGAGGCTCTTAACTCTCCCACGCGTGAGAGAATATGCCGTTGAATGCGCCGTCAGGAGTCCTAGAGAGAGCATGGAATCATTCCTCGATAGGGAGATTAAGATTAATCGAGCGACCATGTGGGGTATGGTGCTGGTGATCATCTTCGGCTCAACACTACTAATTTACTTAACATCGACCTTGATCGCCTCAACCCATTCGAGGGAGCTTATGATCCTGAGATCTCTAGGGGCGTCGAAGAAGAAGTTGATCCTCATACTCTCCTCGGCGATCATATCGTTATCCATGGCATCGAGCATAATCGGACTCGTCATAGGAATACTTGCCTCAAACATATTCTCAAGCGAGAATCTCATAATGATCGGGGCATACGCGGTGAAGCCGAGCATCATCCCGGAAGTCCTCCCGATAATGGTGATCGTGGCGGCGGTAATAATGATCGTCGGCATGAGATTCGAGCTTGAATCGATTCTGAGAGGAGAGTATGGCAGGGTGTAGATGATTGAGGAAGGAATCATATTATCTCATGATTATAATTCTGGTCTCAATTTTCCTGAGAATATATCCGACGATGATCTCCGGTCTTCCATTCTCAACGGACTCATGGCCATTGATAAGAAATGCTGAGAGACTCGTCGAGAATTCTCCAATACCATTAAACAGTAAACTATTTGACGGCTACAATAATTATTGGCCTCTGAGCCAAATATATGGGGCAATCCTCTCGATGATCCTCAACATTTCCCCGATGAACGCCATGAGAATCTACATCCCATTCCTCGCATCTCTTACACCGCTCACACTCTACCTCTTATTGAGACGTCTAACTAGAAATGAGACCATAAGCTTTTTCGCCTCGATATTATTCGCGGCGGGCGGCCCTCATGCGATCTTCACGGCTGGAGTTACAAAGGAGACCTTCGCGAATCTAATCTTCATCCAATCAATCTACTCGTTCTCAATCTTATGTTCTCATGATCATGGGCTCTTGGAGTTCATTCTTCTAGTCATCGCCTTGACTATGAGCCACCATATGGCATACATCGTCTGCGTGGTAATCTTCATGAGCATATTCTTTGCTGAGCTATTCCTGCCGCGGCTGCGCGGCAATTCCATGAGGAAAAGGATAATCATGTTGATGGCGGCCATTTTGATTGGGGCAATCTATTACTTGGTCTATGCTCTTCCAGGATTGAAGATGACTTTAAGCCTCTCAGATTGGCTTTCAGCGTTTTCCTTTCAAGTCTTGACGTTCATGGTCATGTTCTACATCGTTGTCAGGCCAAAGCCTCGGAGAATTCCAAATCTGTGGATAGCATTCATATTGATCGCGTCGATAGCGTTGCTGGTTAATCAGGTAACCCCAATAGTGCCCGCCTCACCGCATCTCACCTCAACGGCACTATTCTACGCATATGTGCTCATCTTTCTGGGATTCTTCGCCGTGATCGGATTATATGCGGTGAAAGATTGGGGAGTTGACGATGACATTCATCCCATATTGTTTTGGATCTCGGCTATACTTGGGCTTGAGGGCTATGCTATCTTCGGGGCGAATCCAGATCTATCGCTGACCCTTGCCTACAGGCTTCCAAATCTCATAATCCCAGCATTAGCAACTCTAGCGGGTGCGGGACTCCTCAGGATATCATTGATGAATAGGAGCAAGTTTTATCGCATCTTATCGGCCACGTGTCTCATATTTTTCACGGTAGCGTTAGCCTCACAGAGCTATTCTGCCGTAATCCTGCAAGAGAATTATCTCGGCTATCAATGGCTTTATCTTCCACAAGAGTATCAGCAGGCGATATGGATCAAGAGATACTCTATGGATTGCGTGATCTATGGCGATTTGAAGGTGAAGTATCTTCTCGGAGAATATCTAGGCTTAAAGGTGGATCCTATCGGAGGTTATAGACTTCTCAGGGGCGAAGGTCATGGATCTAAGAATCTCTTCTCAGCCTATATGGCCATGAGCAGGAACGGCTATCTCCTAGGACCATATGGGATCGAGCTGCCAAGCGATTGGAGTAAAAGATTATATATGCACGACATCCTCTTCTCGAACCAATATACCACCGTATATCAACTATAATGAACGAGATACTACTTCTCAACGATTCCAACTATTAGAGGTGGCAAAAATATAAACTGAAGCGGATTTATAAAAAATATGTAATGATGTTTGATGCGGGTCTTTCTCCTAAAGTGTCATCTGCGGAGGAGATCAGGCGATACCTCAAAGACGTCATATATAGGTTAAAGGCTAGAGGAGTCTGGCGGTATCTAGATCCCGCCATTAGGGGATGGCTAACCTTAGCATCAAGGTTGGAGAGTATAAAGTTTAGGAGTCGGGAGGTCTTATCCGTGCTCGTCAAGATCTTAAAGAGGGTTAAATCACTCTTAAGCATCCCAAGATTAATGATTGAGATCGGGGTAAAGTATGCTTGGAGTGCTTGGAGGATAGCTTCTAGTTGGGGTAATAGAGATGCTGAGCGTTGGAAGAATGATAGAGCGTATCAATTCTACTGCGGGTTAACTGCGCTTCAATTATCGAGAATAGTTCCCGGAATGATCTATCCCGAGCTCAATGCTGTCAAGAATGTTCTAAGCTTTAGGGGATTTGGAAGATTTGTGAGAAGCCTTGGGAGAATCCTTTGAATCCGAAAAGGATAAAAACGATTCAAGTTAGTGAATCTTAAGGTGATCTGTGAAGTTGAGTAGGGATCAAGTAATCGGGGCGCTGATTTTGGCGGCGTCTGTGATCGGGATAATAGTTTACGGATGGATTCTATTCTTTACGGAGTGGACTCTCCTCCTACTCCAGATAACGGGATTCGTCGCAGTGGTCGCGGTCTTAGGAATCCTGGCATGGATAGGATATACCTTGGCCACAACCCCGCCGCCGAAGCCGATTGAAGAGATCGAGAAGGAACTAGAGGATGAGCTTAAGAAACTTGAAGAGGAAGTGAAGGAACCTTCGAAGGAATCAAGCGGTGAAAAGGTCGAGTAGAACGAAGAAGAAGCTCACAGTAATCCTTGAAACCTTGATGAGAGAATCGAGGGAAACTAGGGAGATGTTGAATGAAAGCATGAAGCTCTTAAGGGAAGCCGTTGAGAAATTATCGAGCCGAGAGACCAAGTTGGAGTCATAGACCTTTGCCTATTTCAATCCTCATATAAGCGAATTAATGTCTGCTAGCAGGATTTTAGTTACGGGTGGTGCAGGGTTCATCGGCAGCCATCTGGTTGACGCGTTAATGACGAGCGGAAAATCTGTCACTGTGTTGGATAATCTCAGTAGCGGAAGCTTGGACAATATTCGCCGATGGCTCAACGATCCCAAGTTCAACTTTATTCATGGAGATCTACTCGATCATGGGAGTCTGAGAAAGGCGTTAAGTGGATGTGAGGTGGTTTATCATCTCGCAGCGGATCCAGAGGTGAGGAGGGGGAGCATAGATCCTGAGTTACATTATAGGCAGAATGTTGAGGCGACCTTCAGATTG
>JAGGRY010000002.1 GCA_021159365.1 Nitrososphaerota archaeon
CCCCAAATATTCTCGGCCAAGGCTCTCTCCCAATTCTCCTCATCGCCGACTAGGAGCCAGGACCTCATCTAGCTTAAAGAGAGGTAAGTTCTCTAATAATCGTTTCTCAACAGCGTCTTGAGAGCTGAGATGCTGGATGGAATTAAGAATGCCTTTCTAAGCTGAGCTTTTCACTCGCTAATTAAGCGTTTTAACAGGTCTATCTATTCCAGAAGGCTTATCTAGAGTCGCATCCAGAATCTCGATGCACCCTCTATCAAGCATAGATAGAGTGTTTGAGCACTATACAGTTCATCAACTTTCTATGGTTAGAAGGGTGAAAAATTATTAGGCTATCCCCTCCCGCCTTATCATGGGGCTTATGAAGACTCTTCTCCTAACCGATGAGGAAGTAAGGGGCATCCTCTCGATGAGGGAGCTCATAGATGCGGTTGAGGAAGCTTTCCGCGAGAAGGCTCTCGGAAGGGTTCAGATGCCTCCTAAGCTCTACATGTTCTACGACTGCGGAGATCTCAGACTCATGCCCTGCCACATGCCCTCGCTCAAGGTATCCTCGGTCAAGATCGTCAACTCCCATCCCGGGAACAGAGAAAGAGGTCTTCCAACCGTAATGGCCACGATCCTCCTAATAGACCCGGAGACGGGGTTCCCGAAGGCGATCATGGGAGGAACCTGGATAACCGCCATGAGGACCGGGGCCGCCGGAGCCATCGCCGCGAAATATCTCGCGAGGAAGGACTCCAGAGTCGCGGCCTTCATCGGGGCGGGAACCCAGGCCAAGACCCAGCTGATGGGGCTTCTCGAGGTCATGGAGTCCCTCCGGGAGATCCGGGTATTCGATATTCGGCTTGAGGCCGAGAGAAGGTTCATCGAGTTCTTCGAGGAGAATTACGCGGATAGATGCTCGATACTTGCGGCGGGCTCGGCTGAGGAGGCGGTCGTGGGCGCGGATATAGTGGTCACCACGACGCCGTCTAGGAAACCGATCGTTATGAGCCGGTGGATAAGTGATGGAGTTCACCTCAACTGTATAGGTGCAGATGCTCCAGGAAAGCAGGAGCTCGACCCAGATATCTTGAAGAAGGCGTCGAAGATCGTGGTAGACGACCTTGAGCAGGCGGTTCACGGAGGCGAGGTCAACGTCCCAATAAGCCAAGGGATCCTTAGAAGAGAAGACATCTACGCCGAGATAGGGGAGATAGTCGCGGGACTCAAGAATGGAAGAGAAAGAAGCGAGGAGATCACGGTCTTCAGCTCCACGGGATTAGCGATACAGGACGCCGTAGCCGCCAACCTCGCCTACAGGAGAGCGGTTGAGAAAAATGTCGGCTCCTGCCTCAAGCTAGTCTACTAATCCTATCCCCAAGCCTCGAATATCGGGACATAGTCTTCCTTCCCGGGAGCCTCCAGCGAAGCATGCCGAGCTATAATAGCGCTTAATCTCGGTTATGCGTGGAGGTAGATTCTTTAATAGAGCGTGTTTAAGGATTCTCTGAGGAGCCTGAGATGCCGACTAGGTGGAGGAAGTCGAGGAAGCATAGAGGCAGTAGGACGTGCGGCTGGGGGCAGATAGGGCAGCATAGGAAGACTGGGGCGAAGGGAGGCCATGGAATGACTGGCAGGCATAAGCATAAGTGGACTTGGGTTCTGAGATATGATAGAGACTATTTCGGGAAACATGGATTCTATAGGCCGAATAGAAGAGAGATTAGGGCGATGAACCTCATCCAACTCTCAACCCTAGTCGAGAACCTTGAACGAGAAGGAAGACTAAAGACCGTGAACGATAAACCTTTCATAAATTTGAAGGAACTTGGTGTAGATAAGCTAATAGCACGCGGAAAAATTAATCGCCCAATCCTAGTAGCCGTCGAGAGCTGGACCGAGAAGGCGGAGAAATTAATTAAGGATGCTGGAGGGGAATTGGTTAGGCCTGAAGAGCTTAAGGGTGTTGAGCCTTGACCATGAGAGAGATGATCGAAGTCCTCGCGAGACATATGCCTGAAATTAGGAAGCCCACCAAGAAGCTCGGACTCGGCGAGAGGTTAATCTGGACAGCCCTAGTCTTAGTGATCTACACCCTCATGAGCCACACATTCCTTTATGGAGTTCCACAGGCAGCGAATATCGCGGCGAGAAACCCATTAATCCTAAACATAATCTTCGCTCAGAGAATTGGAACCTTAACGACGCTCGGCATAGGCCCAATAGTCACGGCCGGACTAATCCTACAGCTACTGGTTGGAGCTGAGCTGATAAAACTAGATCTCTCGAAGCCCGAAGATAGAGCGACCTTCACGGCGGCGAATAAGATCTTTACGCTGATCGTGATAATCTTCGAGGCAGCGGTCTTCACGGTTTCAGGAATGCTCGGCCCACTTGGCCCGAATGTCCAAGTCTTGGTCTTCTTCCAACTCGTGGCGGCAACAATACTAATCATGCTCATGGATGAATTGATCCAGAAGGGTTGGGGGCTTGGAAGCGGTGTAAGCCTATTCATAGCAGCAGGAGTGGCCGAGAATATCTTAACAAGCCTATTCTCTCCGATCATGCTTCCAGATGGATACTATCAGGGAATAATCCTAGCGATAATTCAAGCGGCGGCGAAAGGCGCCCCAATCCAAGACATATTGTTTAGGGGTCAATACCCGGATTTGCTGGGATTGACGAGCACGCTAGCCCTCCTATTTCTGATAATCTACTTGGAATCCGTTAGAATAGAGGTTCCAATCCAATATGCGAGAGTCTCGGGATATGTTGCAAAATATCCGATAAAGTTCCTCTACGTCTCAAACATCCCGGTAATCTTCGCATCAACCCTATTCACAAACATCTACTTCTTCTCAAACATAATCTGGAGCAGATTCAATCCAACCAACACAAACGACATGCTGAACATGATCGGGATGTTCAACGCAACTAAGAGCGGAGTCTACCCAATAGGGGGCATCGCATACTATCTGACATCCCCATATAACTTGGCCGGGGCGATGAGAGATCCGATAAGAGCATTAATCTACGCCGCAATCATGATAGTATTCTGCATAGTCTTCGCAAAATTCTGGGTCGAGGTCGGAGGATTATCACCATCGCATGTTGCAGATCAATTGATTAAAGCCGGTATGCAAGTTCCCGGATTTAGAAGAGCTCCTGGAGTCATAGCTAAGATAATCGAGAGATATATTGGAGTCGTGACGATCCTCGGAGCGATCATAGTCGCCTTGATAGCGGTCTTCGGAGACTACTTCAACGCATACGGCGGAGGAATAGGAATACTCCTAATGACCGGAATCCTATACCA
>JAGGRY010000030.1 GCA_021159365.1 Nitrososphaerota archaeon
AGGGGCTGACGGAGTCAATCTAAACGATATAGACGTTTATCTAAAAGATCCATCCGGAAACTACACCAAGCTAACCAAAACCCTAAACGGAAACACCCTAATAATCCACTCTAATCAAATAGACTTTCCAACGGGCACCATAATCCGAGAATTCATCATAAACGCAAACAGAATGAGTAGCTACTCAGTAGCCATAGCAATAGCCCAAGCCAGCTAAACCTCAATCTATTTTTAAATACTCTCATGATCAACTCTTCTCCGTGAGCCTAGAGGCTAAGATCGACCAAGTTCTCCGAGAGCTTAAGCTAATCAGGGAAAGGCTTGAAGCCTTGGAAAGAGTCTTAGGAGAGGAGTTATCCGAGGAGGAGCGGGCTGAACTCCGCTCTAGGATTAGAGACTACCGAGAGAGGCGGGCTGAGGATTTCATCTCCCTCGAGGAGCTTGAGCATGAGAAATGAGCTATTTCCGAGTCATAATTCATAAAAAAGCCGTAAAGGAGCTGAAACACCTGCCTAAAGATATTCAGGCTAGAATTATAGAAGCTCTCAAGGAGATGAAATACTCCCCGTTCTCCGGGGATGTCCGAAAGATAAGAGGAGAGGAAGCATATAGGAGGAGGATCGGAGACTACCGAATAGAATTCATACTAGACCTAGAAGAGAGAACGATAGCGATACTGAGGATCTCGCATAGGAGAAAAGCCTACAAAAAGTAAAACTACCTCCTCTCCGAGAGAATCTCAACCCAAGGATTACCTTGGATAAAGCTCGGCAGTTTCTTATCCGTTACACCTGTAACAGCCTTAACCTCAAGCCTGAGACTCGATAACCGTCTATTCAGGCTCCCAACCTCATTTAGTAATTCGGATAAGAGCCTGTTTTGATTCTCTAGCAGCTGGCTCTTGAATGATTTGACTAAAGCTCCGGCTTCCCTTAAGCTCGCTAAGCCGTTCATAGAGATAGTCTCTAAGCATTATCTGCCTAGCCATCTATACATACCTCCCCGATACCTCGAAATAGGGCTATCAGAAAAAGAGGGGGATGTTACAGGCGTAATATTTCGAAGGCGGGAAAGGCGTTGATCTTAAGTAAGTTGATTGAGGCTAATCATTATCGTAATCAGTTCAGGTTATTCGTGACTTATGGACAACAGGGGATAGGTAAAAGCGTCTATACGATTCAAGCTCTTAAGGAGCTTGGATTGGAAAACGCACCTGTATTTTAGGCCTGAAGAGTTCTTAGGTAGGATTAGGGAGGTGTAGACATGAGTAGTAACGGTGATGAATGCTTACCAGATAGGGGCGCAAAATCCCACTCGATAAGCTGCATGGCGTAGAAGTTAAGCCCGAGCATCTCCAAGCCGTGAAATATTGCATAAAGAAGTGACTAGAACAAGCTTTCAGAGACTTTCACTAATCGCCTCGATCTTCCAGATATGGTGCGGGGGGTGGGATTTGAACCCACGAACCCCTACGGGACAGGAGCCTCAGTCCTGCGCCTTTGACCAGGCTTGGCTACCCCCGCTTTTCAGAGCCTACTCCTTCCGATTACTTTTTATGAGGTCTCTTACATAAAGACCTTTTTACCCTAATGTTTTATGGTCTTCAAGTCGGCTTTTAGAGGGTTATAAAAACCTTATTTTCTGGTTTTCCGAATGTTTTATCGGATATGGGGGAGTATCGCGTTGTTAGATTCGAGAGCCCCGAATCATTTAAACAGCTTGAATGGCTTCAGACGGAGATTTGGGGGAGAAGTGAGGCGATTCCATATCATGTCCTAATAGCTTTTCAGAGAATGGGTGGAGCTGTCTTCACCGCCTTAGATGCAAATGGTAGACCCATTGGGATGCTCTGCGGCTATATCTCGGTTAGAGATGGAGAAACATACTATTATCTCCACCTCTGCGGAGTAGTTCCAGATAAGAGGGCCGAGGGAATAGCGACCGCTCTAAAGATGAATTTAAGGGAATATTTACTTGAGCGAGGGATAAAGGTTGCTAGATGGCTTTTAGACCCGCTTCAGGTCCCGGAGGCTAGGCTGAGTCTCAGGAAGCTTGGAGCAGTTGGAAGAAACTATAACTCAAACTTTTACGGAAACATGAGAGATCCATACAATAGGGGATTGGAGTCGGATAGACTTGAAGTTGAATGGAGGCTTGACTCCAAGCGGGTCTTGAATAGGATAAGTGGAGTTGACCGAGAGCCGCGCATTACGGATCTCTTGGAAGAAGGTGCTGAGAGCATTATAACCGTGGTCAAGGAAGGGGTGTTGGAGAAGATCCTGAATTATAGGTTAAATTTTAAGAGTGAGAAGGTATTGGTCGAAGTCCCTGAAAACATAGATTATGTTAAGCGTGCCAGCATATCCGCAGCAGTGGAATGGAGGGAGATAACTCGGAGAATCTTCGAAAAAGGTTTGGCCCAAGGATATTTGGTTACGGACCTGATTAGGGAGAGAAATGAGCGGGGAACGAAATATTATTATCTCTTAGAGAAGAATGTGAAGCTGGATTAGCTCGAATAGCTCCATGCATTTAATTCAAGATCATCTGAAGCCACTTTCATAAGCGTACAGTGTTTCAGGTGTAGTGTCGATTAAGTTATGGATCCTGTGATGAACGCTATTAAGGCTATTAACATCCAGAGGAGCGTCATCTTCTTGACCTTTAACGCCTCAGCTCTCGATGGGTTCTTAATTATTGATATCGCTGAATAGATGAATCCGATATCCGCTAATGAGACTATCACGATATATGGCCATGAAACCAGATTTAGGAGATATGGGAATGGACTGACAGAGACCGCGGCAACATAGAGTGCTCCTCCAAGTATCCCAGCGAACTTTTTTCCTCTAATTCTCGCGATTGATCGAATTCCTCTTAAGGCATCGCCTTCAACATCCGATATTCCCTTGATTATTTCTCTGCCTAAAACTGATAGATAAACTGGTATCACGAAGAATATCAATCTCGTCGAAACATATCCATCTGAAAGAATCGCTCCATAGATGAATGGGGCCACGACGATTCCGCTCACCGCCATGTTTCCGATCAATCCCGTCTTCTTCAAAATCATGTTGTAGGTGAGGGCTAGAAGATAGGCTATTACCGCGACTATCATGCAGGATGTTGACGTCAGAGTCGCCGAAATGATTCCCATCGATCCCAAGATTGCTGAGAAGAATGTAGCCTCGAAACATGATACTGCTCCGGATGGGATCGGCCGCCAAGGAGCGTTCACCTTATCTATATCTCTATCGAAGTAGTCGTTGAATCCCATGATGCTCCCATTCAAGC
>JAGGRY010000058.1 GCA_021159365.1 Nitrososphaerota archaeon
CATTTACACCTTCTTTTTTTAGAGTTTTGATGACAATTTGAGCACCAGTGATTTTCATAATTCTACCCCCTGCGGTAAAATTTGAGACAAAAATTATCCTTTGCTTCATTTTCCTGGTTTTCACCTACGAGGTTTTGATCTAGGGGATAAAATTTGGGGATAAAGTTAAGGGAAGGATTTTAGATGGGAATCAGGGAATGTGGCTTACTTAAGAAAAATTAGATTGACTTCCCCCGTAGGCTTCCCCACCTAATATGCTAAGTAGTATTAAGCTATCTATGTTAAGGAGTGAACTTGTTGTCCAAACAGTGTTTTGAGTTCTTCTTGCTTGGGACATCTTTCTATCCTCCGGATAAAATGGGAGGGAATATATAAATAAAAAATTTTGTTATGTCAAGCTCGCGAATCAAATCATCAAAAATCTAACTGAGAGGTAATCATCTTGTCATTTAAAAATCTAACCGAAGGTAGACATGAAGGTCGAGAGTAAATATAACCTAACCTTATTAGGAAGGAGGTTAGGCATTGGACAAGGAGTTTCGGATGAAGTATTTAGAGAGGGCATATCAGCGTTATAAGAGGTCCTCTAAGAGGTCTAAGGGGAAGATACTGGATGAGCTTTGTGCAGTCTGTCACTACAACCGCAAGTATGCCATCTGGAAGTTAAATCAGTTACCCTTGAAAGAGGATTCTCGGGTGGTAAAGAAGCGAGTCCGGCGACGGAAATATGGACCAGAGGTAATAGAAGTGATTGAAAAGGTATGGGAGGTGGCGAATTACCCGTGGTCAGTACGGTTGAAAGAGATTCTTCGTCTTTGGCTACCATGGATTAAGCAACACTTTAGGGTCAGCCGGGAGGTAGAAGAGCAGCTGTTGCGGATAAGTGCGAGTACTATTGATCGGGCTTTAAGAGAGAAGAAACGCCAGTTGAGGCGACGACTTTATGGGCGGACAAAGCCAGGGACTCTTCTGCGTCATCAGATTCCTTTAAGGACAGACTCCTGGGATGTAAATCAGCCTGGGTTTATGGAGGTTGATTTGGTGCCTCACTGTGGGGGTTTAAGCCAGGGAGAATTTATCTACTCGCTTAACCTAACAGATATCTTCTCTGGCTGGGTAGAGACGGAGGCTATTATGGGTAAAGGGCAATTGAGAGTCATAGAGGCATTAGAGAGAATCGTGGCCAGGTTGCCCTTTAAGATTTTGGGTATAGACTCAGATAATGGTTCTGAATTTATCAACCATCATCTTTATAGGTGGTGTGAGCAAAGAGATATTCAGTTTACCCGAAGCCGGCCTTATAAAAAAGACGACAACGCTCATATTGAACAAAAGAACTGGACTCACGTCAGAAAATTCATGGGATGGGACCGCTATGACTCTTCCCCAGCCCTCCAAGCCATGAATTCCCTCTACAGAAAGGAACTTTCCCTGTTTATGAATCTGTTTCAGCCTTCGGTAAAACTGGTAAAGACTCTCCGACACGGTTCGCGCAAACTCCGTCTCTATGACCAACCTCAAACACCAGCTGATAGGTTAATTAACAGCGGAGTCCTCCCTGAATCAAAATGTCATGAACTTAAAGCACTTCGAGAAAAATTAGATCCTTTCTCTCTCTCAGAAAGAGTAAATCAAAAATTGGAGCAGATATGGGCCTTGGCCCATCATCGGCCTAAACCTATTCCATCTAGAGAAAAAGCTACACCACACAAAGAACAACTTTCCCCAATTGAGAAAGAAACTTTGGCCTCCATCTCCCAAGCTTTCGGTATAACCATTTATATAAAAACTCGACCCGATGGAAAGCTTACTGCTATCCATCATGGTTAGATTTTTAATGACAAGATGATTGCTATCATGGTTAGATTTTTAAATGACTTGACAGGGAGAGCAAGAGGATTAAAAAGATTCTAAATTTTTTTGGAGGTAGAGTGTTTTAATATATTTTAAGTATTTGCTATAATCATTCATGCATAGGAGGTGAAAATGAAAGTCGGCCGTTATTGTCTTTTATTTATCCTCACTTTAACTTTTCTCTTCCCTTTAATGGCTAAAGACGTAGTTGTTCAAAGCCAATGGACTTCTCAACCGGTAAATATCGATGGAAACAGCCAGGATTGGGCTCCTGAAATTTTAAATAAGTGGAATAAATT
>JAGGRY010000027.1 GCA_021159365.1 Nitrososphaerota archaeon
AGGAGGGTAAGCGGCTCACATACGCATTGATGGGCAGGAGAGGGTTTGAACGTGAGAGGGATGCGATAAGAGCTAAGATGGCTGAAGAGGAGAAGGAGTCGTCAGTCATTTATGTGTAGCAAAATACCTCTATATTTTTCTTTTTAGCGACGTCTAACAAATCTTCTGGTGCTGTGAAGCATATTATTCCTTTTCTGACTTTTCTATACGGGTTTCTTTCTTTCCATAATTCATCGTAAGCTGTTACCTGCCCTATAGCTTCATAGTTTAGCGTTCTTTCAATTTCTATAACCCAATCTTCGTCTTCTGTTCGTATCACTAAATCTATCCTTCTTTTGCCCAAGTATGGGTGAGTTCCCTCTCCGACGGGAACTTCCCATCGGTAGTCACCCGAAATTATTTTTAACCTTTTAAACATCTCTCCCAAAGACCTTTCATCATCAGTGGGTCTGAACAACCCAGCTTTGTTTTCAAAGCAAGATGCATGAAAAACTCGACCAAAAACTTTCGTCCATTTTTCTCCATAAAATACTTCCCTATTACATATCGGGCAGACGTCTCTTACTTTTTTCTCTTCTTCTATTCTTTCCTGCACTTTTTCTACATCTTCTGGAACTTCAGATAATTCTTTAAAGATTTCTTGAAGTATTGGTTTAACCCAGAGCGGAACGAAACAGTCGTCGTGGTGGTACGCTTTATCACGACTCCCAAAAGTTGTATAACCCCCAAGCATTAGTAAACCAGTTCTGAAGAGAAATCTTAGTCCTTCTATTTTGTCTTTGGGCATACGGTCTGTAAAACTCTCAAAATACTCAATCATAAACTCATCTCTTGAGCAACACCAATCTACAAGGTATTCTAAATACTCTCTTTCATCTTCAGTTATCTTCTCCAGCCTCTTCCTAACAAGATTTTCTAGGTCATTTTTATACTTATTTTCTGTATAATTTATGACTGCGTCTATTTTTTCTCCTTTCAGTTCGTGTTGCTGTCCTCTTTTCATCGAGGTCTAACCCTCTTCCACAGAAAGAGAATATTTACGCTATTTTGTTGCTGTCCTCTTTTCATCGAGGTCTAACTCATTTGAAGGCAGTAATCCAAGGTGGGTACCAGGTTGCTGTCCTCTTTTCATCGAGGTCTAACTTTATGCAAGAGAAGCAATACAGACATAAGAGGGTAGTTGCTGTCCTCTTTTCATCGAGGTCTAACACCATAGCAAATAACGAGACCGAAGAGTTCAAGAGTGTTGCTGTCCTCTTTTCATCGAGGTCTAACTCAGTCATTCCAATATTGCGGTAGATATAAGTCCAGCGTTGCTGTCCTCTTTTCATCGAGGTCTAACAGGAACAAGGGAAGGAATACTGGCTATGCCCGGATTGGTTGCTGTCCTCTTTTCATCGAGGTCTAACTAGGATTTTCTAACCCTAATATGTTCCGTGTAGATAGTTGCTGTCCTCTTTTCATTGAGGTCTAACGAAGAAATGTTAGAATTCATGTCTGAAGAGGAACTAAGGTTGCTGTCCTCTTTTCATTGAGGTCTAACTCGACGAAGTCCGCATCTACAACATGGCTTTGAGCGGTTGCTGTCCTCTTTTCATCGAGGTCTAACAAAGTTAAAAATCAAAAGTTAAAAATCAAAAGTTAAGTTGCTGTCCTCTTTTCATTGAGGTCTAACGTGAAACTGCATTTGGGCTCGCAATACCTGAGATCAAGGGTTGCTGTCCTCTTTTCATTGAGGTCTAACGAAGTGATAAACATGACATCAGATGACTTCGTTCGGGTTGCTGTCCTCTTTTCATTGAGGTCTAACAAAGTGAAGAAGAGAAAAAGGTAAAGAAAGAAAGAATGCTGCTGTCCTCTTTTCATTGAGGTCTAACAC
>JAGGRY010000045.1 GCA_021159365.1 Nitrososphaerota archaeon
AATACATGATACTTCCACCGGGTCAATTCGTCATAATAGCATATCTCATAATGCCCATGCTTGCAGCCATCTTCCTATACTTAGGCGATATCAGTCAACCCAAATATCCCTTAACAGATACCAGACCATATAAGGCATTTATGGCCAGCATTCCAATTGCGATGGTGTTCCTGGTGCTATTCGTCACGCCATTTTACGTCATCCAGCTTAAGACGATTCCGCCTTTCGATCTGACAAGTAACCTCATAGTTAGATTTAGGGAATTTCTAGGACTCGATATGGGATATGAGGCTTCAATAGCCTTATGCTTTTTCTTCATAATCCTCTTCGCCCCTGGGATGATCGCTTGGGAGAAGTATGGGAAGGAGAACTTCTCGATCTTGCATGGCTTAACCCTCTTCACGAGAGACTTAACGGAAGCGAGGAAGACTGGGATGAGTCCTGAGAAATGCATCATGACCTTGGCCGAGAGAGGAGAGAAAACATATGCGGGATTCACGAAACATCTAAAGATAATTGCGAGGCAAACTGGATGGGGGCTCTCTCTCAGAAGAATCTACAAAGAATTCGAGAGAAGAGTTTATGGATGGCTCGCGAGGGCGGGAGTGTTCATAATGATCGACGCGATCGATGTTGGAGGAGGAGCTCCTGAGACCTTCGACGTCCTCGCAACCTTCATGGAGAACTTAGAGGAGATGGAGAAGAATAAGAGGGCGACCCTCAGGCCGCTTCTACTGATTCCATACATGACCGCGATCATCTTGGTCATGGTCGTCGTGGTCCTAATATCCTTCATGAAGGATCTATTGAGACTCGCGAGAGTGTATATATCGATTCCGGAATTCGTCCATCTATTCCTTCCACCTGTGGTCTTGATAGCCGTTATAAGTGGATTGGTGGCGGGAAAAGTCTCCGATGGAACCGTGGCCGCTGGATTCAAGCACGCCGTGATAATGGCCATAATAACCTTGATAGCGATATGGCTCTCAGGAACGCTCAGTATGCAGATACTCACCCCTCCGCCGACCATGTAAATCATGTTTTAAGATGTAAAATTAACCCGTTAAGATGGATATGATCGAGATACTCGGAATCACGATAGGCTTACCATCGCATAGTATTTGTTACCCGAACTCGTTATTATCAAGATCTCGACAATCTCTCCGCCGCTCCATTCTGAAG
>JAGGRY010000057.1 GCA_021159365.1 Nitrososphaerota archaeon
ACTCTCTCTCCTCGTTTTAGGTGAAGGGGCAGCTTTATATGCTGAGCAGCAGGTTATAGATCATTATTCTCATCTCTACCTCTCTGAACATCTGCTCTGCACTACTAGCCCTCACCCCTTCTCCGAATATCCTTTTAAGGGCTGAGAAGGTAGATTCTACTCGCCATCTTTTTCCATATTCCACCTCCTCTCTCCACTTCTCATATCCGACTCTTTTGTACTCCCTCACATATCTTGCCCGATATGGAGATCCACGTGAGCGTGTACTTGCGGTTTTACGTATCTTTATGGCAGGCAGGATGCCCTTCTCCTCCATGAGGTTGAAGGCGGAACGTGTGTCATATGCACCATCACCATAGACCCTCTCTATCTTCTTTCCGCCAGTGTTCCGGTATGCATCTTCTATCAACGGCTTGAACATGGCGTTATCACCAACCTTTTCGGTAGTGATCCGATAAGAGACAGTCTTGCCGCTTTTCACGTCCACGGCAACATGTAGTTTGATCCAGCCACGTTTCACCTTCCATTTGTGTCTGATCCATTCACCTCTGTTGGTCACCTTCACACCTGTGCTGTCAACAGCGATCACCATATTGTCATCTATGTCCGTTAGATTCAGGTGGATATCCAACGTGGATAATCGTCTGAAGAGAGTGGTATAATCGGGAGACTTCGCCCTTTTTAAGTATCTGAACAGGCTTCTCAGAACACCTTCCAGTTGGCGATAGGGTAGAGAGAAGACGTGGTAGAGAATGGCGGTGAAGCGTATGAAGGAATCGGGGTACAGGAAGGGACGACCTCTCTTTCCACTGTTCATCCTACGAATCTCCTCGTCCCATGACTGAAGGAAGTCTAGAGAGAGATAGAATTCGCCTCTCTTAACCAGGTGTTCGTTGTAGTTGACCCAATTCCTTTTATGTCTGTATTTCTTATCCCATCCCCGTGGCATGGTGCATCCCATCCATACCATTATCTAAGATGCACCAATGCCACACCCTTCCATATAAAAATTCCGATTTATGCAACACAGCATA